>NZ_JBYSXC010000029.1:0-20985 GCF_058781795.1 Cupriavidus sp. FW306-1B-F12B | reverse complement strand
GGCTGCGGTTGCGGCAGCCGTCGCGGCGACCGCAACCGGGGCCGGGGCCACGGCATCGGCCTTCGGCGGCTGGGCCGCCACCACGGTCGGCGCCGCCGCCGCGGCCTTGGCCGCGGCCTCAGCCTTTTCCTTCTCGGCCAGCACCGCCTGGTTGGCCTGGCTCAGCTTGGCGATCTCGGCGTTCTTCAGCTCGAGCAGCTTCTGCATGTCGCCGACGTTCTTTTCCAGCTGCGCCAGGCGGGCTTGCGCCTCCTTGAGCTCACGCTCGCGCGCGACGCCGGCTTCGGCCCTGGCCGCGGCGTCGGCCTGTGCGCCACGCGCGGCCTTGCTGAGCTTCAGTTCATCGCGCGGGCCGTCGGTCGGGGCGGCCTGCTCCTGCACCCGGGCGGTCACGTTGCCGGACTGCTGGCGGCCGCTGTCGGGCTCGACCGACTTGGCCGCAGCAGCGCTGGCCAGCCGGCCGCGGTAGGCATCGAAGCCCTGCGTGCGCGCCACCACCTCGCGGCGGGCGGCCTTGGGTGCGACGGCTTGCGCCTGCTGCTGGGTCGGGACCTGCAGCACCGCGCCGCTGCGCAGCCGGTTCATGTTGCCGCCGATAAAGGCGTTGGGATTGTTACGGTAGAGCGCCACCAGCATCTGGTCCAGCGAGACCGATTCCTGGCCTTGCACGGCCTCGCCGGCAATGGCGTAGAGCGTGTCGCCGCGCTGCACGGTGTAGCCGCCGCCGGGTGCCATCTCGGTGCTGCCGCTGGCGGCCGGTGCCGGCGCCCGCTTTGCGCTCTGGCGGGCCGGGCGCGCGGGCGCGGCTGGCTTGACTGCCTCGGCAGCCGCGGCGGGCGCGGCTTCCTGGGCCGGCGCAGGCTGCGGCGCGGCGGCAGGTGCCGGTGCCGCTACGGGCGGCGCATCCGGCGTCGCCGCCTGCACCACCGTCGCCGGCGAGAAGGTCTGGTTCGAAGGCTTGGCCCCGGCAGGGTCAAGCAGGAAGGTATAGGCGCGCGAGACCTTGCCGCTGGCCCAGCTCATGTCGACCAGGATGTCGACAAAGGGCTCGCTGATCGGCTGGTTGGAGCGGACCCGGGCCACATAGCTGCCGTTCGGGCGGCGCTCCACCTCCAGCCGCAGGCTGCTGACGGCCGGCAGGTAGGTCAGCCCGGCCGCGGCATACGCCGCTGGCGACGCCAGCTTGACGCTGAGCCCGGCGGCCTCTTCGGCACTGACCCCACTGATGTCGATCTCAGCCTGCAACGGCTGCCCCAGATTCGACTGAACCCGCAATTGCCCGAACCCCGCGGCATATGCGGCCGGCTGCGCAAGCAGCAGGCCCAGTGCCGTGACGGCCAGCGTTGACCAGCGCTGACGGGCGGTAGGCGCATCTTTCCGGCGATGTTGGCTCACACTCACCTTATGCTCCGTTATGTTTTAGTAGCGATATGAATCGACAGACCGACCCCAAAACCAGGTCCGGCAGGCTGGCGAGGCGTTCTCGGCGCACCCCTTCTCCAGCCGCGCGCAGACGCCAAACCCTGCCTGGCGCGAAGCGCATGCCGGCGTATTGTGACGCATCACCAGGGAAAATAGGCGCCCGGATACAACAACGCCGCGCATGGGCGCGGCGTTGTCGGCAAAGCGGTCCATTCTGTTGCCTGGCTGCAACGGACGCAACCAGGCAACAAGAGGGAGCACCGGATCAGGACTCGATCAGGATACGCAGCATGCGGCGCAGCGGTTCGGCCGCGCCCCACAGCAGCTGGTCGCCGACCGTGAACGCGGACAGGTACTCGCCGCCCATCTGCATCTTGCGCAGGCGGCCGACCGGGATGGTCAGCGTGCCGGTCACGGCAGCCGGGGTCAGGTCGGTCATGCTGGCTTCACGCGTATTCGGCACCACCTTGGCCCACGGGTTGTGGGCGGCCAGCATGCCTTCGATCTCATCGAGCGGCACATCCTTGCGCAGCTTGATGGTCAGCGCCTGCGAGTGGCAGCGCATGGCGCCAATGCGCACGCACAGGCCGTCGACGGCGATCGGCGTGGCGCCGGTCGCACCCAGGAAGCCTTCGCCGCGGCCCAGGATCTTGTTGGTCTCGGCGCCGCCCTTCCATTCTTCCTTGGACTGGCCATTGCCCAGGTCCTTGTCGATCCAGGGGATCAGGTTGCCGGCCAGCGGCACGCCGAACTGCTTGGTTTCCTCGGCGGACAGGCCGTGCTGGGTCGCCAGGATGGTGCGGTCGATTTCCAGGATGGCCGAGGCCGGGTTGTCCAGCAGCGGCTTGACCGACGCGTTCAGCGTGCCGAACTGCGTCAGCAGCTCGCGCATATGCTGCGCACCGCCGCCGGAAGCGGCCTGGTACGTCATCGACGTCATCCACTCGATCAGGTCGGCCTGGAACAGGCCGCCGAGGCCCATCAGCATGCAGCTGACCGTGCAGTTGCCGCCGATGAAATTCTTGACGCCCTTGGACAGCGCGTCCTTGATCACATCCTGGTTGACCGGATCCAGCACGATGATGGCATCGTCCTTCATCCGCAGCGAGGACGCTGCGTCGATCCAGTAGCCCTTCCAGCCGGCCGCGCGCAGCTTGGGGAAGACCTCGTTGGTGTAGTCGCCGCCCTGGGCGGTCAGCACCACGTCGCACTTCTTCAGCGCTTCGATGTCATTGGCATCTTTCAGCGTGGTTTCGTTCTTCGCCATGGCGGGCGCCTTGCCGCCGGCATTGGACGTGCTGAAGAAGACGGGCTCGATATGGTCGAAATCACGCTCTTCCTGCATGCGCTGCATCAGGACGCTGCCGACCATTCCCCGCCAACCGACGAGACCTACAATCATGATTTACCTCGGATGTGATTTTTACTTCCCCGCCATTTTCCTCGCCCGGCGTGGCTGCGCGGGGAAGACGGGCAGGCACGACGAACGGATCTAGGCGATCGCGGTTTTAATAATGGTTTTAATCGTCGTTGCGGTCTGGCCGAGCGAAATCGTGCCGACCGGGCCGCGGGTAGCGGTCAGGGCAGCAACAGCAGTCAGGGTGGACTGGGAAAATCGGGCCATCGGCAGAGTTTACACGATTTTGCGGCGCTGCCGCAGCGTGCAAATACGGGAAATAACGGGGACAAATCAGACAAAGGGGGCACTACTCGCGCAGTGCCCCCTTCCGGTGTGACTTACAGTGCCGCCAGCACGGCGTCACCCATCTCGCGGGTACCGACCTGCTTGCAACCCGGCGTCAGGATGTCGCCGGTGCGGTAGCCTTGGGCCAGCACCTTCTTGACGGCGTTCTCGATGCGGTCAGCCTGCTCGGCGCGGTTCAGCGAGTAGCGCAGCATCATCGCCGCCGACAGGATCGTCGCCAGCGGGTTGGCCACGCCCTTGCCGGCGATGTCGGGTGCAGAACCGTGCGACGGCTCGTACAGGCCCTTGTTGTTGGCATCCAGCGACGCCGACGGCAGCATGCCGATCGAGCCGGTCAGCATGGCGGCCTCATCCGACAGGATGTCGCCGAACATATTGCCGGTGACGATCACGTCGAAGCTCTTGGGCGCCTTGACCAGCTGCATGGCCGCGTTGTCGACGTACATGTGCGACAGCTCGACCTCCGGGTACTCCTTGTGCACCTCGATCACGATGTCCTTCCAGAACTGGAAGGTCTCGAGCACGTTGGCCTTGTCGACGCTGCACAGCTTCTTGCCGCGCTTGGCCGCGGCCTGGAACGCCACGTGGGCGATGCGGCGGATTTCCGGCTCGCTGTAGCGCATGGTGTCGAAGCCTTCGCGCGCGCCCTTGAACAGGCCGTCCGGCGCTTCGCGCACGCCGCGCGGCTGGCCGAAGTAGATGTCGCCGTTCAGTTCGCGCACGATCAGGATGTCGAGGCCGGCCACCAGCTCGGGCTTCAGGCTCGAGGCGCCGGTCAGTTCCGGATAGCAGATCGCCGGGCGGAAGTTGGCGAACAGCTGCAGGTGCTTGCGCAGGCCCAGGATGGCCTGCTCCGGACGCAGCGGACGATCTAGGCTGTCGTACTTCCAGTCGCCGACGGCGCCGAACAGGATGGCGTCGGCTTCCTTGGCCAGCTTCAGGGTGTTTTCCGGCAGCGGATGGCCTTCGGCCTCGTAGCCGGCGCCGCCCACCGGGGCGGTTTCCAGTTCGAACTTCTCGTCGAGCGCGTTCAGGACCTTGACGGCCTCCGCGACGATTTCGGGACCGATGCCGTCACCCGGCAGGACTGCGATCTTCATTGTTGTCTTTCCTCGTTGAGTCTTATCCGACCAGGCGGTTGTTCAGCCACGGCATCCTGGCCACGCGCTCGGCCTCATAGGCCTTGATCTTGTCGGCATGGCGCAGCGTCAGGCCGATATCGTCGAAGCCGTTCAGCATGCAGTACTTGCGGAACGGGGCGATGTCGAACTCATACGCCTGGCCGCCCGCCGTCAGCACCACCTGCTTGTCCAGGTCGATGGTCAGCTTGTAGCCGTTGAAGGCGTTGGTCTCGTTGAACAGGTGGTCGACCTGCTGTTCGGTCAGCACCACCGGCAAGAGGCCGTTCTTGTAGCAGTTGTTGAAGAAGATGTCGGCAAAGCTGGGCGCGATCACGGCGCGGAAGCCGTATTGGGTCAGCGCCCACGGCGCGTGCTCGCGCGAGCTGCCGCAGCCGAAGTTGCGGCGCGCCAGCAGGATCGACGCGCCCTGGTAGCGCGGCTGGTTCAGCACGAAGTCCGGGTTCAGCGGACGCTTGCTGTTGTCCATGCCGGGCTCGCCGACGTCCTTGTAGCGCCACTCGTCGAACAGGTTGGGGCCGAAGCCGGTGCGCTTGATCGACTTCAGGAACTGCTTCGGGATGATGGCGTCGGTATCGACGTTCTCGCGGTCGAGCGGGGCTACGAGGCCGCTGTGTACGGTGAACTTGTCCATGTTCTCTTTCCTTGCTTCTTCAGCCCAGCTTGCGGATATCGACGAAATGGCCTTCGATGGCTGCGGCCGCTGCCATCGCCGGGCTCACCAGGTGGGTGCGCCCGCCCGCGCCCTGGCGGCCTTCGAAGTTGCGGTTCGAAGTCGACGCGCAACGCTCGCCCGCCTCGAGGCGGTCGGCATTCATCGCCAGGCACATCGAGCAGCCCGGCTCGCGCCATTCAAAACCGGCGGCCTTGAAGATCTTGTCCAGGCCTTCGCGCTCGGCCTGTTCCTTGACCAGGCCCGAGCCCGGCACCACCATCGCCAGCTTCACGTTGCCGGCAACCTTGCGGCCAAGCTTCTGCACCACCCACGCGGCGGCGCGCATGTCTTCGATGCGGCTGTTGGTGCACGAACCGATGAAGACCTTGTCGATATTGATGCTCTCGACCGGCACGTTGGGCTGCAGGCCCATGTATTCGAGCGCGCGCTCCATCGCGTTGCGCTTGTTCGGGTCCTTTTCCTTCTCTGGGTCCGGCACGCGGTCTTCGATGCTGATCACCATTTCCGGCGAGGTACCCCAGGTCACCTGCGGACGGACATCCTCGGAGCGCAGCTCGACCACCTGGTCGAACTTGGCCCCGGCATCCGAATGCAGCGTGCGCCAGTAGGCCACGGCCTGCTCCCACTCCACGCCCTGCGGCGCGTAGGGGCGGCCCTTCACGTATTCGAGCGTGACGTCGTCCACCGCCACCAGGCCGGCGCGCGCGCCCGCCTCGATGGCCATGTTGCAGACCGTCATGCGGCCTTCCATGGTCAGGTCGCGGATGGCCGAGCCGGCGAACTCGATGGTGTAGCCGGTGCCGCCCGCGGTGCCGATCTTGCCGATCACGGCCAGCACGATGTCCTTGGCGGTGCAGCCGCGCGGCAGCTTGCCTTCCACCTTGACCAGCATGTTCTTGGCCTTCTTGCCCAGCAGCGTCTGCGTGGCCAGCACGTGCTCCACTTCCGACGTGCCGATGCCATGCGCCAGCGCGCCAAACGCGCCATGCGTGCTGGTATGCGAGTCGCCGCACAC
Organism: Cupriavidus sp. FW306-1B-F12B; assembly: GCF_058781795.1. Taxonomy (NCBI): domain Bacteria; kingdom Pseudomonadati; phylum Pseudomonadota; class Betaproteobacteria; order Burkholderiales; family Burkholderiaceae; genus Cupriavidus; species Cupriavidus sp. FW306-1B-F12B. The sequence continues at coordinate 15,028 of NZ_JBYSXC010000029.1, read as the reverse complement.
CACCGTCATGCCCGGCAGCGTCGCGCCCTGCTCCGGCCCGATCACGTGCACGATGCCCTGGCGGTGGTCGTTCATCTTGAACTGGGTGATGCCGTAGCTGTCGCAGTTGGCATCCAGCGTATCGACCTGCAGCTTCGATACCGGATCGGCAATGCCCTGGCTGCGGTCGGTGGTCGGCACGTTGTGGTCCGACACGGCCAGGTTGGCGCTGATGCGCCATACCGGACGCTCCGCCAGCTTCAGCCCCTCGAACGCCTGCGGGCTGGTCACTTCATGCAGCAGGTGGCGGTCGATATAGAGCAGCGTGGTGCCGTCTTCCTCGACGTGGACGGTGTGGTCATCCCAGAGTTTGTCGTAGAGCGTCTTGGCCATGATGCGATGGCGGGCCGAAAGACCGATCCTTTGCAGGAGTGGTCTGCGGTGACCGCGCGGTAGTTTGCAGGGGTTTTATTCGCTTCGGTCGCGGTGGCGAGCGGGTGGCGATAGCGATAATCGCGCCGGAAGCCGCCTGAAGCGAGCGTTACTTCAAGCGTTGCCGCAATGCTTGACTTGGCAATTGATTATGCCACAGGGGGTATGGCACTCAGCCCCCTGCCCGGCCCGGGCAGCGGCTGCAATGTAATGTGATTGGCGAAAGGGGGATTTCGCGGATGGCGAAAAGGAAAAGGCCGCGGCCCGCCAGGCGGGGCCGCGCCTGTTGGGCTCAGCCGCCCAGGTAGGCGGCCTTGATCCGGTCGTTGGCCAGCAGGTTGGCGCCGGTATCAGCCAGCACCACCTTGCCGGTTTCGAGCACATAGCCGCGGTCCGCGACCTGCAGCGCCTTGTTGGCGTTCTGCTCGACCAGGAACACGGTGACGCCTTCGTCACGAATGGTGCGGATGATGTCGAAGATCTGCGCGATGATCAGCGGCGCCAGACCGAGCGTGGGCTCGTCCAGCAGCAGCAGGCGCGGCCGGCTCATCAGCGCGCGGCCGATCGCCAGCATCTGCTGCTCGCCGCCCGACATGGTGCCGGCGCGCTGGCTGGCGCGCTGGTTCAGGCGCGGGAACAGCTTGAAGACGTGCTCGATGCCCGCCTCGATCTCGTCGCGCCTGGCGAAGAAAGCGCCCATCTTCAGGTTCTCCAGCACCGTCAGGCTCGGGAACACGCGCCGGCCCTCGGGCGAGATCGCGAGCCCCAAGCGCATGATCTCGTGCGTGGACCGGTTGGTGATGTCCTGCCCTTCGAACGTCACGCGTCCGCTGGACGCGCGCGGCGTGCCGCACACGGTCATCATCAGCGTCGTCTTGCCGGCGCCGTTGCTGCCGATCAGGGTGACGATCTCCCCCTTGTTGACTTCGATCGATACGCCCGACAGCGCCTCGACGGCGCCGTAGTGGGTATGGACCTGTTCCAGCTTCAGCATCAGTCCTCTCCCAGGTAGGCCTTGATCACGCGCGGGTCGTTGCGCACTTGCTCGGGCTTGCCAATCACGATCGGCTTGCCGTGCTCCATCACCAGGATGCGGTCGGACACGCCCATCACCAGGCTCATGTCGTGCTCGATCAGCAGCACCGAGATGCCGAACTCGCGCCGCAGCTGGTCGATCAGCTGCTGCAGCTCGATCTTCTCCTGCGGGTTCAGGCCGGCCGCCGGCTCGTCCAGCATCAACAGGCGCGGCTTGGTGATCATGCAGCGCGCAATCTCCAGCCGGCGCTGGTGGCCGTACGACAGCGTGCCCGCCTCGCGGTTGGCCACCGAGGTCAGCCCCATGCGTTCGAGCCAGACCGCGGCGCGCTCCAGCGCCTCGCGCTCGGCGCGGCGGTAGGCCGGCGTAGCGAACAAGCCGCGCAGGATGCCCGCCTGCACCTGGCGGTGCTGCGCCACCAGCAGGTTTTCCACCACCGTCAGCGACTTGAACAGGCGGATGTTCTGGAAGGTCCGCACCAGGCCCTTGCGCGCCACCTGGTGGCTGGGCAGGCCGGCGATGGCGTGGCCGTCCAGCGTGACCTCGCCCGCGGTGGGCTTGTAGAAACCGCCCACGCAGTTGAACACCGTGGTCTTGCCGGCGCCATTGGGGCCGATGATGGCGAAGACCTCGTCGCTGCGCACATTGAAATCAATACCGTCCACGGCCAGCAAGCCGCCGAAGCGCATCTGCAGGCCGGAGACTTTCAGCAAATCCGCGCTCATTTCGGCAACTCCACGTGGGGACGGCTCGCGGGCAGCAGGCCCTGCGGACGCCACATCATCATCAGCACCATCACCAGGCCGAAGATCAGCATGCGATATTCGGCAAAACCGCGCGCCACCTCGGGCAGCACCGTCAGCAGGATCGCCGCCAGGATCACGCCCAGCTGCGAACCCATGCCGCCCAGCACCACCACGGCGAGGATCAGCGCCGACTCGATGAAGGTGAACGATTCCGGATTGACCAGGCCCTGGCGCGCCGCGAAGAAAGCGCCGCCGATGCCGGCGAACGAAGCCCCCAGCGTGAACGCCGACAGCTTGATGCGGGTCGGGTTCAGGCCCAGCGAGCGGCACGCGATCTCGTCGTCGCGCAGCGCTTCCCAGGCGCGGCCCATCGGCATGCGGATCAGGCGGCTGGTGACGAACAGCGTGAAGCCCACCAGCAGCAGCGCCAGCAGGTACAGGAAGATCACCATGTGCTGGCCGCTGTAGTCCCAGCCCAGCAGGTCATGAAAGGTCTTGGCGCCCTCCACGCTCGCGCTGCGCGCCATCTCGATGCCGAACACGGTCGGCTTCGGGATGCCGGACACGCCATCCGGGCCGCCGGTCAGGCTGGTCAGGTTATTGGCCAGCAGGCGGATGATCTCGCCGAAGCCAAGTGTCACGATGGCCAGGTAGTCGCCGCGCAAACGCAGCACCGGGAACCCCAGCAGGAAGCCGAAGGTGGCCGACATCGCGGCGGCGATCGGCAGGCATTCCCAGAAGCCCAGCCCGAAATACTGGTTGAGCAGCGCGTAGGTGTAGCCGCCGATGGCGTAGAAGCCGACATAGCCCAGGTCGAGCAGGCCGGCATAGCCCACCACGATATTCAGGCCCAGGCCCAGGATCACGTAGATCAGCGCCAGCGTGGCCACGTCGACCGCGCCGCGCGAGCCGAAGAACGGCCACACCAGCCCGACCGCCAGCAGCACCCATACCGCCACGCGCTGCTGCCGGGCGCCCAGCTGCGGCACCGCCGGCAGGCGCACCGCGCTGCCGGCGCGCGACAGCAGCGGCTTGAACAGCTGGAACAGGAAGACCGCCGCCACGGCGATCCACACCGGCCGCCAGTGCGGCTCCAGCACGACCTTGTAGCCTTCCAGCTTGAGCTGCAGGCCCAGGATGGGAATGGTCAGGATGGCCGTCATCACGGCGGCCGTGATCGCATTCTTGAGCGATTGTCCCGGTGCGGCGCCGCGTGCGGCGGCCTTGCCCGCGGGCATCGCGGAAACGTTGTTAGTCATGTCTCGTCCTCCCTCAGACCTTTTCGACGTCAGGCTTGCCCAGCAGCCCGGTCGGACGGAACAGCAGCACCAGCACCAGCAGGCTGAACGCCACCACGTCCTTGTACTCGGCCGGCATATAGCCCGAGGCGAAGGTCTCCGCCAGGCCCAGCAGCACGCCGCCGAGCATCGCGCCCGGGATGCTGCCGATGCCGCCCAGCACCGCCGCGGTAAAGGCCTTGATGCCGGCGATAAAGCCGATAAAGGGATTGAGCTTGCCGATGGTCAGCCCGATCAGCACGCCGCCCACCGCCGCCAGCATCGCGCCCAGCACGAAAGTGAAGGAAATCACCTTGTTGGTGTCGATGCCCAGCAGGTTGGCCATGCGCATGTCTTCGGCGCAGGCGCGGCAGGCACGGCCCATGCGCGAACGGCCGATAAACAGCGTCAGCGCGATCATCAGCACCAGCGTCACGCCCACGATCAGCAGGCGCGAGTACGGCACCGTCACGGTGAAGTCGCTGCCCATCTGGAACTCGATGGCGCCCGAGATCAGCACCGGCACCGACACGTCGCGCGCGCCCTGCCCGATCTGGACATAGTTCTGCAGGAAGATCGACATGCCGATGGCCGAGATCAGCGGCACCAGCCGCGGTCCGCCGCGCAAGGGCCGGTATGCCACCCGCTCGACCGCATAGCCGTACACCCCGGTGACCAGCACCGAGACCAGCAAGGCGGCGCCCAGCACCAGCGGCAGGGGGTAGCCTGCCTGGGCGCCGATCGCGGTGAGCGTGACCAGGCCGACATAGGCACCGATCATATAAATCTCGCCGTGCGCGAAATTGATCATGCCGATGATGCCGTAGACCATTGTGTAGCCGATGGCGATCAGCGCATAGATCGCACCCAGCGTCAGGCCGTTGACCAGCTGCTGGGTGAACTGTGGAAGGAATTCATTCATTGGGGAAGCCTCAGGAACTTGAAGCCCGATACCAGAACGCCCCGCCCGGGGTCCGGGCGGGGCGTGTGCGTGGAAAAGCGCCGGCTTAGTTGGCGGCCGTCTTGCTGGCGTCCTTGTGCCAGGTGTAGACCACGAACTTGAAGGACTTCAGGTCGCCCTTGTCGTCGTACTCGACCTTGCCGATCGGGGTGGTGAAGGCGTTCTTGTGCATGTACGCCGCGACCTTGGTCGGGTCGGTGCTCTTGGCGCCGGCAATGGCGTCGCCGATGATCTTGACGGCGGCATAAGCCGGCATCTGGAACGGACCGTTGGCGTCACGCTTCTTGTCGGCAAAGGCCTTCACCAGCGCGGCGTTGGCCGGGTCGGCCGAGAAGTCTGCCGGCAGCGTCACCAGCATGCCTTCCGAGGACGGGCCGGCGATCGCCGTCACGTCCTTGTTGCCCACGCCCTCGGGGCCCATGAACGCGGCCTTCACGCCCTGCTCGCGCGCCTGGCGCAGCAGCAGGCCCATTTCCGGGTGGTAGCCGCCGAAGTAGACGAAGTCCACGCCCTGCGACTTGAGCTTGGTGATGACGGCGGAGTAGTCCGAATCGCCGGCGTTGATGCCTTCGAACACGGCGACCGGGATCTTGGCGGCTTCCAGGTCCTTCTTCACCGAACTGGCGATGCCCTGGCCGTACGACTGCTTGTCGTGCAGCACCGCGACCTTCTTCGGCTTGACCTTGCCGATGATGTACTGGGCGGCGGCCGGGCCCTGCTGGTCGTCGCGGCCGATGGTGCGGAAGATGTACTTGCGCTTCTTGGTCTCGGTCAGCTGCGGCGCGGTGGCCGACGGCGTGACCATGACGATGCCTTCGTTCTCGTAGATGTCCGAAGCCGGGATGGTCGAGCCCGAGCACACATGGCCGATCACGTACTTGATGTTCTGGCTGACGATCTTGTTGGCAACTGCCACGGCCTGCTTCGGCTCGCAGGCGTCGTCCATCATCACCACTTCGAACTTGTTGCCGCCGGCGCCGCCGTTGGCATTGAGTTGTTCGATCGCGGTCAGCGCACCGGCCTTGACCATGTCGCCATATTGCGCCACCGAGCCGCTCATCGGGCCGGCAATGGCGATCTTCACGGTTTCGGCGTTGGCAGCGGCGCCAAGGGTGGCCAGCACGGCGGCCAGCGAGATGGACGTAAGACGGGACAGCGTCATCAGGAGCTCCTCGATTTATGTTTGGGTCAACCGGGCAGAAACGGTGTGACCTGCGCAATCGAACAACACCCGCGGACTACGAATAAAGACGCCCGAGACGCGGAAGACGGGCCTGCAAGGGAGAGACAGCTTATGCGGGGCCCGGCATGTGTCAGTCCCGTGAGGTAGGGGGACCAAGGTTCGGAAAGACAACGTTTGATGCGTTCTCTATTGCGCAAGCGATTCGCCTGCCCCGCTTGCCGCACCGCATGCCGGAAGGGTGGCCCGGCTGCCATCGGCAAAGCAGCCCGCATTATAGGGTCAAATTTCCTGCCGCAGGCGAAAATCGCACAACAAATGCGGAACTGAATTGACAGACTGAGACACAATTCTCCGCAAATTGCCGTTCTCACCACTTATCCGGCAATTTCCTGCTCCCTGCCCTGCTGCGACGCACAAGGCGCTCCGGCCCAGAAACACAAACGCCCCGGCGGGCCGGGGCGTTTGTGATTGCTGCATCGCGCAGCCGGATGAAAAGCCAGCGATCAGCGCTTGGCAACGTCCGGCACGTCGCGGGTAGCTGCGCCAACGAACAGCTGACGCGGACGACCGATCTTGTATTCCGGATCGGTAATCATCTCTTCCCACTGCGAGATCCAGCCCGGGGTGCGGGCCAGCGCGAAGATGCAGGTGAACAGCGAGGTCGGGATGCCCAGCGCGCGCTGGACGATGCCCGAGTAGAAGTCCACGTTCGGGTACAGCTTGCGGCTGACGAAGTACTCGTCTTCCAGCGCGATCTTTTCCAGCTCCATGGCCAGCTTGAACAGCGGGTCGTTGTGCAGGCCCAGCTCTTCCAGCACTTCGTGGCAGGTTTCGCGCATCAGCTTGGCGCGCGGATCGTAGTTCTTGTACACGCGGTGGCCAAAGCCCATCAGGCGCACGCCCGAGTTCTTGTCCTTGACCTGCTTGATGAACTCGTTGATGTTGTCGACGCTGCCGATTTCTTCCAGCATCTTCAGCGCGGCTTCGTTGGCGCCGCCGTGGGCCGGGCCCCACAGGCAGGCCACGCCGGCGGCGATGGCTGCGAACGGGTTGGTGCCCGACGAACCGGCCAGGCGCACGGTCGAGGTCGACGCGTTCTGCTCGTGGTCGGCGTGCAGGATGAAGATGCGGTCCAGCGCGCGCTCCAGCACCGGGTTCACGGTGTACGGGGCGCACGGCGTGCCGAACATCATGCGCATGAAGTTGCCCGAGTAGGACAGGTCGTTCTGCGGGTAGATGTACGGCTGGCCGATGTTGTACTTGTACGCCATGGCGACCAGGGTCGGCATCTTGGCGATCAGGCGGATGGCCGAGATCTCGCGCTGGTGCGGATCATCGATGTCCATCGCGTCGTGGTAGAACGCGCTCATGGCACCGACCATGCCGGTCAGCACGGCCATCGGGTGCGCGTCGCGGCGGAAGCCGCGCATGAAGAACTGCATCTGCTCGTGAACCATGGTGTGGTTCATCACGTGGCCGACGAATTCTTCCTTCTGCTTGGCGTTGGGCAGCTCGCCCTTGAGCAGCAGGTAGCAGGTTTCGAGGTGGTCGCACTTCTGCGCGAGCTGCTCGATCGGGTAGCCGCGGTACAGCAGTTCGCCCTTGTCACCGTCGATATAGGTGATCTTGGAATTGCACGAAGCCGTCGACATGAAACCGGGGTCGTAAGTGAACTTACCGGTCTGTCCGTACAGCTTGCGAATGTCGATTACGTCCGGGCCAACGGTACCCGTGTAGATCGGCAGCTCAACGCTGGGGGAACCATCGGAGAACGATAGCGTGGCTTTCACATCGGACGGCGTCATGTCGGATCCTTCAAATGCTGTGAATAATAATGTTGACCAAAACTCAGACCGTACGCAGCAGGGCGATCACTCGCTGCATCGGGGGCGTGTCGAGCTCACCGTCCAGTTCCTTGCGCGCAAGGAGCAGGTCCATCAACTCGTTGTCGCTGAGTTCGAACAGCACGCTCAGCGAAGCCACGTCCTCGTCGGACAGGCTCTCCTCGTAACGGTTGAAAAAACGTTCGACGATGATGTCGTTCTCCAGCAGGCCGCGGCGGGCGCGCCAGCGCAGACGTGCGCGCTTGTGCGGGTCGGCCTGATGGGAGAAGGTGGTGGCAGGACTCTCAGTCATGGCTTCCTACTTTCGGCGCGCCAGCCAGATATAGCCGCTCTGGCTGACGCGCCGCTTACTACTGCAGACAGCCGCAGGCTCAGACCGCGCGGCGGACCATCAGCTCCTTGATCTTGCCGATGGCCTTGGTCGGGTTCAGACCCTTCGGGCACACATCGACGCAGTTCATGATGCTGTGGCAGCGGAACAGGCGGTACGGGTCGTTCAGGTTGTCCAGGCGCTCGTTGGTGGCCTGGTCGCGGCTGTCCGCGATGAAGCGGTAAGCCTGCAGCAGGCCGGCCGGGCCGACGAACTTGTCCGGGTTCCACCAGAACGACGGGCACGACGTCGAGCAGCTCGCGCACAGGATGCACTCGTACAGGCCATCCAGCTCGTCACGCTCTTCCGGCGACTGCAGGCGCTCTTTCTCGGGCGGCGGCTCGTCGTTGATCAGGAACGGCTTGATCGAGTTGTACTGCTTGAAGAAGTTCGTCATGTCGACGATCAGGTCGCGCACCACCGGCAGGCCGGGCAGCGGACGCAGCACGATGCGGTCCGGCAGCTCGCGCATATTGGTCAGGCAGGCCAGGCCGTTCTTGCCGTTGATGTTCATCGCGTCCGAGCCGCACACGCCTTCGCGGCACGAACGGCGGAACGAGATGGTCTCGTCCAGCTTCTTCAGCTTGACCAGCGCGTCCAGCAGCATGCGCTCGTGACCGTCCAGCTCGACCTCGTAGGTCTGCATGCGCGGTGCCGCATCCTTGTCCGGATCGTAGCGGTAGACTTCGAAAATACGCTTCATTTCTGTGGGTCCTGTTGTCTCTACGATGCGGTGCTCAGAAGGTACGGGCCTTCGGCGGCACGCTTTCCACCGTCAGCGGTTCCATCTTCACCGGCTTGTAGTCGAGGCGGTTGCCTTCGCTGTAGAACAGCGTGTGCTTGAGCCAGTTCTGGTCGTCGCGGTTCGGGAAGTCGCTGTGCGCGTGGGCACCGCGCGATTCCTTGCGGGCGGCCGCCGAGATCATGGTGGCCTTGGCCACTTCCACCAGGTTGGCCACTTCCAGGGCTTCCACCAGCGCGGTGTTGAAGACCTTGGACTTGTCCTTCAGGTGGATGTTGTCGGCACGCTCGGATACTTCCAGGATGCGCTCGACGCCTTCGTCCATCAGCTTCTGGGTACGGAACACGCCGGCATGCGACTGCATGTTCTTGCGGATGTCGTTGGCGACGTCCTGCGTGTACTCGCCCGAGGACGACGACTGCAGCTTGGCCAGGCGCGACAGCGCGAGGTCAGCGGCGTCGGCCGGCAGCGGCTTGTGCTCTTTCTGCTTCAGGTTCTGGGCGATGATGTGATTGCCGGCGGCGCGGCCGAACACCACCAGGTCGAGCAGCGAGTTGGTGCCCAGGCGGTTGGCGCCGTGCACCGACACGCACGAGCATTCGCCGATCGCGTAGAAGCCGTTGAGCACTTCGTTCGGGTTGCCGTTCTTCGGCACCACGACCTGGCCGTGGTAGTTGGTCGGAATGCCACCCATCTGGTAGTGGATGGTCGGGACCACCGGGATCGGTTCCTTGATCGCGTCGACGTTGGCGAACTTCATGCCGATTTCGCGGATCGACGGCAGGCGCTTCATGATGGTCTCGGCGCCGACGTGGGTCAGGTCGAGCAGCACGTAGTCGCCGTTCGGGCCGCAGCCGCGGCCTTCCTTGATTTCCTGGTCCATCGAGCGCGAGACGAAGTCACGCGGCGCCAGGTCCTTCAGCGTCGGGGCATAGCGCTCCATGAAGCGCTCGCCGTCCTTGTTGCGCAGGATACCGCCTTCGCCGCGCACGCCTTCGGTGATCAGCACGCCCGCGCCGGCCACGCCGGTCGGGTGGAACTGCCAGAATTCCATGTCTTCCAGCGGCACGCCTGCGCGCGCGGCCATGCCCAGGCCGTCACCGGTGTTGATGAAGGCGTTGGTGGAAGCTGCATAGATACGGCCGGCACCGCCGGTCGCGAACAGCGTGGTCTTGGCCTCGAGGATGTAGACCTCGCCGGTCTCCATTTCCAGCGCGGTCACGCCCAGCACGTCGCCGTCCTGGTCACGGATCAGGTCCAGCGCCATCCACTCGACGAAGAAGTGGGTCTTGGCGCGCACGTTGCGCTGGTACAGCGTGTGCAGCAGCGCGTGGCCGGTACGGTCAGCCGCGGCGCAGGCGCGCTGCACCGGCTTTTCACCGTAGTTGGCGGTGTGGCCGCCGAACGGACGCTGGTAGATGGTGCCGTCGGGGTTGCGGTCGAACGGCATGCCGAAGTGTTCGAGCTCGTACACGACCTTCGGGGCTTCACGGCACATGAACTCGATCGCGTCCTGGTCACCCAGCCAGTCCGAGCCCTTGATGGTGTCGTAGAAGTGGTAGTGCCAGTTGTCTTCGCTCATGTTCCCCAGCGAAGCGCCGATGCCGCCCTGTGCCGCCACCGTGTGCGAGCGCGTCGGGAACACCTTGGACAGCACGGCCACGTTCAGGCCGGCTTCCGCGAGCTGGAGGGATGCGCGCATCCCGGCGCCGCCAGCACCGACGATGACCACGTCGAAACGGCGACGCGGCAATCCAGTCTTGACTGCGACCATTTATTACACCCTCCAGAGAATCTGAGCAGCGTAGCCCGCGCAACCGACGAGCCACAGAATCGTAAGAACTTGCAGCACGAGGCGAACCGCCATCGGACGCACATAGTCCATCCAGATGTCGCGCACGCCGATCCAGGCGTGATACAGCAGCGACAGGATGGTCAGGAACGTGATGATCTTCATCCACTGGTTGGAGAAGAGCCCTGCCCACGCTTCATACGAAGCGCCGTTCGACAGCAGGAAGGCAATGGCCAGGACCACGGTGAAGACCACCATGATCACGGCCGTGACGCGCTGCGCCAGCCAGTCTTTCAGGCCGTAGTGCGCACCGACGACAAGACGCTTGGGACCGATATTATTGTTTGCCACCTTGATTCTCCTCAGAACAGGCCGAACAGCTTCAGGCCGAAAATCAGGGTAAGCAGCAGGCTCACAACCAGCACGCCGATGGCAGACTTGGCCGAGGCCGGCTTGGAAACGCCGACGTGCACATCCAGCAGCAGGAAACGGATACCCGCGCAGAAGTGATGCAGATAACCCCAGATCAGGACCAGCAGAACCAGCTTGACGAAGCCACCGGACAGAAGCGCCGAGAACTTTGCGAAGCTCAGTTCCGAAGTTATGCTCTGCTCAAACAGATACAGGACGAAGGGAAGAAGGAGGAACATCAGTGCACCGCTCACGCGATGCAGGATGGATACCTTGCCGGCCCAGGGCAACCGGTAGCGCGCAATCTGCGCGATACCGATATTCCGGTACTCCGGCCTGGCTTGTTTGACGGCTTCAGCCATGCGAGACCCCATTTGCGGTAAACAAAAAACGAAACTGCCACTGCCCTGCATGCAACGGGATGCATTAGGGCAAATCCATGAGATTTTAGCGCCTTTGTTGCGCGCTGCACCAATAATTTTCAGCTATCAGGCACCAACAGGTGCCGCCCGACAATCGCACACTAATCACATCCGGCGGGCAATCCAGCGCAACATTAGCCGCGCCGCGCAACAGCCCGCACCGTCATGACGAAAGCCACAATAATCAACGCCAGCGGGCACATCATGCCATGCGCCGGCGTCAGCTCAGGTCGTTCTGGTAATAGTGCCGCGTAGTCACGTACAGCCCGCGGCGCACTTCGACGGGGCGGTCGCCATAGGTGTACGACACCCGCTCGACTGACAGCAGCGGCGAGCCTACCGGGACAGCCAGCAACTCGGCCGCGGTTTCATCGGCAGGCACGGCGCGGATCTTCTCCGAGGCGCGGATCATGCGCGTACCGAACTCGGCCTCGAACAATGCATACATGGGGCCCTTCCACTCGGTCAGCTTTTCAGCGGTGAGGCCCTTGAAGTTGGCGCCGAGCAGCCAGATTTCATCCAGCACGGTCGACTCGCCCGAGAAATTCAGCACGCGGCGGATCTGCACCACGCTGTCGCCGGTGCGGATGTCGAGCAGCCGGGCAATTTCGGCGGGGGCGCGCAGGCGCTTGCATTCCAGCACGCGGCTGGCGCCATAATGGGGTTCGCCTTCGTCCGGGACGAGGCGCAGGAAGCGGAACTTGACCACGTCTTCATGGTGCGTGGTCACGAAAGTGCCCTTGCCCTGCCGGCGCGCCACCAGGTTCTCGGCGGCGAGTTCATCGATGGCCTTGCGCACCGTGCCCTGGCTGACCTTGTAGCGCGAGGCCAGCTCCATTTCGCTGGGGATCATCTCGCCGGGCTTCCATTCGCCGGATTGCAGGCTGCGCGTGATCAGCGCCTTGATCTGCTGGTAGAGCGGGCTGAAGGTGGGCGATGGCACGGACTGCAGACCAGAGGCGGGGCCAGATGGCGGGGCCGCCTGCGGCACAGGCGCGGGCGGCGAAGAAGGCGGCTGCGCCCCGGCGCCAGGCGTGGCGGCGCCAGATTCCGGCGCGCCGGGTGCGGCTGCGCCAGTCAGGGACGTAGGCAGGGAGGACATAGCGGGATTTCACCACAAAAGGGCAAGATACGTCCAGCCTTACGTTAATTGTCTTATGTCTTATATAAGACATATGAATTGACATCACGGGAGGCCCGGCCTACACTCGCGCTGGTCCACGCCCGCGATGGCCCTCCCAGGCCCGCCAGCAGCAGCCAGGATACCGGAATGTATCGGCCCGGCAGATTCCCGGCAGCGCTCCGGTCTGGAAATGGCGCCACGCTTCGCAGTAGACTAACGCTTTGTTGCATCACCATGACCCGTTGTGGCTCTCCCTCACCGGTTCCGCCCCGTGGCCCCGCCACCTGGTTCCGGCGGACGGCCGCTCCCCGCTGTGGCGACAACCAGCACCCGGTGACCCGCCGCGCCCCTTGTTTCGGCAACGGCATGCCACCGACCGGCTTCCCCCCTTCTATCGTTTGGAGATTTACTCATGGCTAAAGCCCCAATGCGCGTCGCAGTGACCGGCGCCGCTGGCCAGATCGGCTACTCCCTGCTGTTCCGCATCGCCAATGGCGACATGCTGGGCAAAGACCAGCCGGTCATCCTCCAACTGCTCGACCTCCCGCAAGCCCAGCAAGCCGTCAAGGGCGTGGTGATGGAGCTGGAAGACTGCGCGTTCCCGCTGCTGGCCGGCGTGGTCATCACCGATGACCCCAAGGTTGCCTTCAAGGACGCCGACGTGGCCCTGCTGGTTGGCGCCCGTCCGCGCAGCAAGGGCATGGAGCGCAAGGACCTGCTCGAAGCCAACGCCCAGATCTTCACGGTGCAGGGCAAGGCGCTGGACGAAGTCGCCAGCCGCAATGTCAAGGTGCTGGTGGTCGGCAACCCGGCCAACACCAACGCCTACATCGCCATGAAGTCGGCACCGAACCTGCCGCGCGAGAACTTCACCGCGATGCTGCGCCTGGACCACAACCGTGCCCTGTCGCAAATCGCCGCCAAGACCGGCAAGCCGGTGTCGTCGATCGAGAAGCTGTTCGTGTGGGGCAACCACAGCCCGACCATGTACGCCGACTACCGCTACGCCACCGTCGACGGCAAGAGCGTCAAGGACCTGATCAACGACCCGGTGTGGAACAACGACGTGTTCCTGCCGACCGTCGGCAAGCGCGGCGCCGCCATCATCGAAGCGCGTGGCCTGTCGTCGGCCGCCTCGGCTGCCAACGCCGCCATCGACCACGTGCGCGACTGGGTGCTGGGCACCAACGGCAAGGTCGTCACCATGGGCATCCCGTCGAACGGTGAATACGGCATCCCGGCCGACACCATGTTCGGCTACCCGGTGACCACCGCCAACGGCAAGTACGAGATCGTCAAGGGTCTGGAGATCGACGCCTACAGCCAGGAAAAGATCAACATCACCCTGAACGAACTGGAAGAAGAAAAGGCCGGCGTGCAGCACCTGCTGGGCTGATCCTCCGATCGCTCGAGGAAAGACCGGGGTTCCGCAACGATTCACGAATCAGCGCGGACCCCGGTTTTTTCATATCCAGGGGCTACCATGGCCCCTGCTCCCCCCATCAACCCAAACCGATCCGAATCAACGTGCATCCTTCCGAGGTCTTGTTCCAGGGCGAAGCCATCCCGGTCCAGTTGCCGGTGTGTGACCACTACGCGGGCAGCGAAAAGCTGATGCGCAAATCGCTTGCCCTGCAACAAGAGCTTGGTCCCGTCTTCGACGTCACCTTCGACTGCGAGGACGGCGCCGCCGTCGGCCATGAGCGCGAGCATGCAGAGCTGTGCGCGCAGCTGGTCAACAGCCCGCTCAATGCCCACAACCGCGTCGGCGTGCGCATCCATGACCCGGCCCACCCGAGCTGGCGCGAGGACGTCGACGTGCTGGTGCGCGCCGCCGGCGCGCGCCTGGCCTATGTGGTGGTGCCCAAGGTCACCGACGTGGTCGAGGTCGCGCGCGTGACCGATCACGTCAACCAGGTGGCGCGCAATGCCGGCATCGCGCGGCATATCCCGATCCATGTGCTGGTCGAGACCCACGCCGCGCTGGAACAGGCCTTCGATATTGCCGCGCTGGTGCAGGTGGAATGCCTGAGCTTCGGCCTGATGGACTTTGTCTCGGCCCACCACGGCGCCATCCCCGGCGGGGCCATGCGCTCGCCGCAGCAGTTCGAACACCCGCTGATCCGGCGCGCCATGCTGGAGATCTCCGCCGCCTGCCACCGCCACGGCAAGGTGCCGTCGCACAACGTCAGCACCGACGTGCAGGCGCCGCAGCGCGCCGGCGACGATGCGCTGCGCGCGCGCAGCGAGTTCGGCTACCTGCGCAAGTGGAGCATCCATCCGGGCCAGATCGCACCGATCGTGGCGGCGTTCCGCCCCGGTGCCGAAGAAATCGGCGCGGCCAGCCAGATCCTGCTGGCGGCGCATGAGAACAACTGGGCCCCGATCCGCCACGAGGGCCAGCTGCACGACCGCGCCAGCTACCGCTACTACTGGTCGCTGCTGCAGCGCGCGCAGGCCACCGGCACGCCGCTGCCGGCCAACGTGGAAGCGCTGTTCTTCGCCTGAAGCCGATACTCATACCAAAAAACAAACAGGGCAGCGCCCAAGGAGACATGGATGTCCGCCTCGAAGTTCGCCGCACCTGCCGCTGCACCCGACGCCACGGCCAGCGAGCCGGCCGCACCCCGGGTCAAGAAATCCGTCGCCCTGTCGGGCGTGACCGCCGGCAATACCGCGCTGTGCACCGTCGGCCGCACCGGCAACGACC
>NZ_JBYSXC010000028.1:0-21513 GCF_058781795.1 Cupriavidus sp. FW306-1B-F12B | reverse complement strand
CCAGCCAGTCTAGTTGTGTTACCCATGTCCCCGAACAGGTGTTACCTATGTCCCCGGTCTATACAAGCGGGAGAGGGGAGGAACAGCACGCATCAGGCCGCGCGCTGCGCCGTCTCCGGATGGCGGAACTGCTCCAGCAGCTTGGCCCAGCGCCCACGCACTGCCTTCAGGTTGTTTTCCTTCACATGCCCGAAGCCACGGATATCGTCCGGCAGGTTGGCCAGGGTCACCGCGGTGTCGTAGTTGGCGGCATTGAGGCCCGCCACCAGTTCATCCAGCAAGGCACGGTACTCGCCGATCAGCGCGCGCTCGGTGCGGCGCTCCTCGGTCTTGCCGAAGATGTCGAAGGCACCGCCGCGCAGCCCCTTCAGCTTGGCCAGCACGCGGAACAGCTTCATCGTCGACGGCCCGAACTTGCGCTTGACCAGGTGGCCCTTGTCGTCGCGCTTTGAGGTCATCGGCGGTGCCAGCCAGAAGTTGAGCTGGTAGTCCTTGCCCGGCTCGCCTTCGAACTGCGCACGCAGCTTGTCGAGGAAGACAGGGTCGGTGTAGAGCCGCGCCACCTCGTACTCGTCCTTGTACGTCATCAGCTTGGCCAGGTTGCGCGCCGCGGCCTCGGTCAGCGGCAGCGCCTTGCCGCTGCCAGCCAGCGTGCTCTCGGCCGCGCGCACGCGGTCGATGGCTTCGCGGTAGGTGCGCGCGTACGCGGCATCCTGGTAGGCCGTCAGGTTTTCCATGCGCCGGGCGATCAGCTTCTCCAGCATCGCGCCGCTCGAAGTCGGCAGCTTGACCACTTCCGCGCCTTCCGCGGTGTTCTTCAGCTTGCCGGTCAGCGACAGCACGTGCTCCGGGTCGTGCGCCATATGGCGGCCCCAGTCGAACGCGGCCTTGTTCTTCTCGACGGCGACGCCGTTGAGTTCGATGGCGCGCTCCAGTGCCTGCAGCGTCAGCGGGATCCAGCCCTTCTGCCAGGCGTAGCCCAGCACCAGCGGGTTGGTGTAGATCGCGTCGCCCAGCAGCGCGACGGCGAGACCCGAGGCGTTGATGAACTCGCACTTCTCGCCCACCGCGGTGCGCACGTCCTGCTCGGCCGACAGGCCGGGGAACTGCCACTTCGGGTTCTTGATGAAGTCGGCGGTCGGCGTCTGCGCCGTGTTGACCACGGCGCGGGTGCGGCCGGCCTGGGTCTTGGAGATGACTTCGTCGGTGGCCGACACGATCGCATCGCAGCCGATCACCAGGTCCGCCTCGCCCATGGCGATACGGGTGGCGTGCAGGTCGTCCGGGCGCGCGGCCAGCTGCACGTGCGACAGCACCGCGCCGCCTTTCTGCGCCAGGCCCGCCATGTCGAGCACGGTGACGCCCTT
Source organism: Cupriavidus sp. FW306-1B-F12B (assembly GCF_058781795.1). NCBI lineage: Bacteria > Pseudomonadati > Pseudomonadota > Betaproteobacteria > Burkholderiales > Burkholderiaceae > Cupriavidus > Cupriavidus sp. FW306-1B-F12B. The sequence goes on along the minus strand of NZ_JBYSXC010000028.1, from coordinate 20,146 downwards.
GTTCTCCAGGTGCGCGGCCATGCCGAGCAGGCCGCCGATGGTCACCACGCCGGTCCCGCCCACGCCGGTCACCAGGATGCCGTAGGCGCGGCGGATCGGCGGCAGTTCCGGCTCAGGCAGCGCGGGCAGGGTGTCCATCGACACGCCGTGCTGCTCGGGCTTGCGCACCTGCGCGCCTTCGGCCGTGACAAAGCTCGGGCAGAAGCCGTTCAGGCACGAGAAGTCCTTGTTGCACGACGACTGGTTGATCTGGCGCTTGGTGCCGAAATCCGTTTCCAGCGGTTCCACCGACAGGCAGTTGGACTTGACCGAGCAGTCGCCGCAGCCTTCGCACACCGCGTCGTTGATAAAGGCGCGGCGTTGCGGATCCTCCATCGTGCCGCGCTTGCGGCGGCGGCGCTTCTCGGTGGCGCAGGTCTGGTCGTAGATCAGGATGGAGCAGCCCGGCACCTCGCGCAGCTCACGCTGCACGCTGTCGAGCTGATCGCGGTGATAGATGGTGATGCCTTCGGGCAGCTTGATCGCGCCGTTGTACTTCTCCGGCTGGTCGCTGACGATGACGATCTTCTTCGCGCCTTCGCTGTGCACCTGCCACGCGATGTCCCGCACCGACAGCTGGCCGTCCACCGGCTGGCCGCCGGTCATCGCCACCGCATCGTTGTACAGGATCTTGTAGGTGATGTTGACGTTGGCCGCGATCGACGCGCGGATTGCCAGCAGCCCGGAGTGGAAGTAGGTGCCGTCGCCCAGGTTGGCGAACACGTGCTTGTCGCCCGCGAACGGCGCCTGGCCGATCCAGGCCACGCCTTCGCCGCCCATCTGGCTGAAGGTGCTGGTATTACGGTCCATCCACACCGTCATGTAGTGGCAGCCAATGCCGGCCAGCGCGCGCGAGCCTTCGGGCACATTGGTCGAGGTGTTGTGCGGGCAGCCCGAGCAGAACCACGGCTTGCGCTCGGCGGTCACGCGCGGCGTGGCCAACGCCTTTTCCTTGGCCTCGATGATGGCCAGGCGCGCAGTGATGCGCGCGCGCACGTCGATCGGCAGCTCGAACTTGTCCAGCCGCGTGGCGATGGCCTTGGCGATGATCGCCGGGGACAGCTCATAGTGCGCCGGCAGCAGCCAGTTGCTTTGCGGGATCGACCATTCGCCGCCCGCATTGTCCTTTTCGTCGAACTTGCCGTAGACCTTGGGGCGCACGTCGTCGCGCCAGTTGTACAGCTCTTCCTTGAGCGCGTACTCCATGATCTGGCGCTTCTCTTCGACCACCAGGATTTCCTGCAGGCCTTCGGCAAAGGCGCGCGCACCGTGCGCCTCCAGCGGCCACACGCAGCCGACCTTGTACAGGCGGATGCCGATCTGCGAGCAGGTGGCATCGTCCAGGCCCAGGTCGGCCAGCGCCTGGCGCGTGTCCAGGTAAGCCTTGCCGCCGGTCATGATGCCGAAGCGCGCGTGCGGCGAATCGATCTCGATGCGGTCGATCTTGTTGGCGCGCACATAGGCCAGGCCCGCGTACCACTTGTAGTCGAGCAGGCGCGCTTCCTGTTCCAGCGGCGGGTCCGGCCAGCGGATGTTCAGGCCGCCCGGCGGCATGATGAAGTCGTCCGGCAGCACGATCTGCACGCGGTGCGGATCCAGCTCCACCGAGGCCGACGATTCCACCACGTCGGTCACGCACTTCATCGCCACCCATAGTCCGGAGTAGCGGCTCATGGCCCAGCCGTGCAGGCCGTAGTCCAGGTACTCCTGCACGTTCGACGGGTACAGCACCGGCAGGCCACAGGCCTTGAAGATGTGCTCGGACTGGTGCGCCAGCGTCGAGGACTTGGCCGAGTGGTCGTCACCGGCCAGCACCAGCACGCCGCCGTGCTTCGACGATCCCGCCGAGTTCGCGTGCTTGAACACGTCACCGGTACGGTCCACGCCCGGCCCCTTGCCGTACCACATGCCGAACACGCCATCGAACTTGGCGTCCGGGTACATGTTCACCTGCTGCGACCCCCATACCGAGGTCGCGGCCAGGTCCTCATTGAGGCCGGCCTGGAACACGATGTGGTGCGCGGCGAGGTGCTTCTTGGCCTTCCACAGCGACAGGTCCAGCGCGCCCAGCGGCGAGCCCCGGTAGCCGGAGATAAAGCCGGCGGTGTTCAGCCCGGCGGCGCGGTCGCGCTCCTGCTGCAGCATCGGCAGGCGTACCAGGGCCTGCGTGCCGCTGATATAGATGCGGCCACGCTCCAGCGTGTATTTGTCTTCGAGGGAAACGTTTTCGAGCGCGCGGCGGATGGCGTCGCTGACCGGGGAGGTCAGGGGGGCATTCATAGGTGCTCCTCTATGGGCGTGCTGTCGGGATCACCGACACCTACAGTTGTGGGCGACCGCCTCATGACCTCTTGTGAAGGTGTTGGACGGTCGTGTCTCTGCGCGGCATGGTAGCACCGCCACAAAATCGGCGGTACCTTGCAATGCAGCACAAAGCGTGCCCGCCGCGCCCGTGATTTCCCGTATGGACAGGGGTTCGCGTGTACACTGCGTTGCATCGAGATGGCCCGTGCCGCTGCCGGGCTGCCTGCGATGCGCCACATCTGCACAGCCAGCCTGGTGCAACCTGATTTCCGATTGCCGTCCTGATGCACGCACGGGACGGGCAAACCAGTGACTACCTGAACATGACCAATTCCCCCCGCCAGGGCACCGCGACCCTGGCCGTGCTGATCGATGCCGACAACGCGGCGCCCGCCATTGTCGAGGGCCTGCTGGCCGAGGTCGCCAAGTACGGCGTGGCCGCCGTCAAGCGCATCTATGGCGACTGGACCCGGCCCAACCTGGCCGGCTGGAAGGAGCGGCTGTTGTCGCACTCGATCCAGCCGATCCAGCAGTTCCGCTACACCGTGGGCAAGAACGCCACCGACAGCGCCATGATCATCGACGCCATGGACCTGCTGTACACCGGGCGCTTCGACGGCTTCTGCATCGTCTCCAGCGACAGCGACTTCACCCGGCTGGCCTCGCGCATCCGCGAGCAGGGGCTGACCGTCTATGGCTTCGGCGAACGCAAGACCCCCAAGCCCTTTGTCACCGCCTGCGACAAGTTCATCTACTCCGACGTGCTGCGCGCCGACGCGGATACGGAAGGGGCCGAAGGCGTCGACGGGGCTGCCGCGCCCACGCGCAAGCGCAGCACCGGCGAGCTGCGCCAGGACTCGCGCCTGGTGCGCCTGCTGCAGAGTGCGGCGCAGGCGGTGTCGGACGAGGACGGCTGGCTGACGCTGGGCAGCATGGGCAACCACATCGCCAAGCAGGCGCCGGAATTCGACTCGCGCAACTACGGGTACGGCAAGCTTTCGGAGCTGGTGCAGGCCACCGGCCTGTTCGAGGTCGAGACCCGCAACGGCGGCAACAACAAGACCATCTGGGTGCGCCTGAAGAAGCGCGCCAAGGGCGGTGGCGAGGGCGATGGCCGCGGCCAGCAGCAGTCGCAGCACCAGCCGCAACAGCAACAGCAGCAGCGTCCGGCGCCGCCTGAAGCACGCCGCCAGCCGGCACCGGCGCCCGTGCCCGCGGATCCGCCTGCGCCCGTCGTGGCCCAGCCAGAGGCGGCGCCCGAGCCGGTGCCAGTGCGCGAACCCGAGATCGAGCTTTCCGTCGTCGCCGCCGAAGTGGTCGAGCCGGAGCCGATGGCCGAGCCAGTGGCGGAGGCAGCGCCGCAGGCTGAGTCCAAGGCCCGCTCCGCACGCAAGCGCGCCACGCGCCGCCCTGACGTGACGCTGAGCGAAACCCCGTGGCCAATCGACCAGTCGATCTTTGCCGCGCCGGGCACGACGGTGCTGTCGGCGCATGTTGAAGCGCAGCCAGAGGCCCAGCCCCAGCCGGAGGCAGCCGCTGCCGAGGCGGCGCCAGCCCGGGCACCGGCCAGGAAGACGCGCAAGCGCCCGGCCAAGAAAGCGGAGTGATGTGGCTGGCCGGCGCAATGCCGGCCTTACCCGCCAAAGAAAACGCCGGCTTCGCGCCGGCGTTTTCTTTGGCAGAGGTCCTTACCGCACCAGCTGGTTGATCTCGATGATCGGCATCAGCACTGCCAGCACGATCAGCAGCACCACCACGCCCATGGTCAGGATCAGCAGCGGCTCCAGCAGGCTGGTCAGGAACAGCGTGCGGCGTTCCAGTTCCTGCGCCTCGCCCTGCGCGGCGCGGTCCAGCATCACCGGCAGGTTGCCGGTGGCCTCGCCGGAGCGGATCAGGTGCACCAGCACCGGCGGGAACTGGTTCTGCGCCGCCAGCGCGCGCGCCAGCGAGGCGCCTTCGCGCACGCGCGTGTTGGCGTCTTCCACGTTGGCGCGCAGCGCCTCGTTGGTCAGCGTCTCGCCCGCCGCCTGCAGGCTGCGCAGGATCGGCACGCCGGCCGACACCAGGATCGCCAGCGTGCCGGCGAACCGCGCGGTGTTGTAGCCGCGGATCAGCTTGCCCAGCAGCGGCGCGGTCAGCAGCCAGCGGTGCCATTCCAGCCGCACCGCGGGCTGCTTCAGCACGCGGCGGATCGTGAACGCTGCCGCCGCCAGCACCGCCAGCGCTGCCCACCACCAATTCCGCACGAAGTCCGACAGCGCCAGCATGATGATGGTCAGCATCGGCAGCTTCTGCTTGGTATTGGCGAACACGCTCACCACCTGCGGCACCACGTACGACAGCAGGAAGATCACGATGGCGAACGCCACCACCGTGACGATGGCGGGGTAGGTGAAGGCCAGCCGGATCTTGGAGGTCAGGGTGTTGCGCGACTCGATATAGCCCGCCAGCCGCTCCAGCACCAGTCCCAGGTGGCCGGAGTGCTCGCCGGCCGAGACCAGCGCACGGTAGATGTCGGGGAAGTCGCGCGGATGCTGGGCCAGCGCCACCGACAGCGAGCTGCCGCCCATCACCTCGGCGCGGATGCCGGCCAGCAGCTCGTGCACATAGGCGCGCTCGGCCTGGTCGGCCAGTGCCCCCAGCGCCTCGTCCAGCGGCAGCCCGGCCACGATCAGGCTGGCCAGCTGGCGCGTGAACAGCGCCTGTTCCTGCGTCGACAGCTTGCGCGCAAACAGCTGGCTGCCGCTGCGCGGCGCCAGGCCGGCACCGGCGAGCGGGTCGACGGTCAGCGGTGTCAGCCCGCGCGCGCGCAGCTGCGAGCGCGCCTGGCGCGGGCTGTCGGCCTCGATCACGCCGCGGTCGGTCTTGCCGGCGGCGTCGGCGGCTTCATAGCGGAAGGCTGGCATCCGGGCGGCTCCGCTTTAGTCGCGCGTCACGCGCAGCACTTCCTCAAGCGAGGTCGCGCCGCTGTCGACCCAGCGCTGCGCGTCGCCGCGCATGGTGTGCATGCCGTGCGCCAGCGCCACCTGCTTGATCTCGGACTCCGGCGCCTGCCGGTGGATCATGGTGCGGATCTCGTCACCGACGGTCAGCAGCTCATAGACGCCCATGCGCCCCTGGTACCCGGACTGGCCGCATTTGTCGCAGCCCACCGGGTGCCACACGGTCTGCAGCGGCTTGCCCTGCGCGTGCAGCACCTCGGCCTCGGCGGCAGTGACCTCGATCACCTCCTCGCGCTTGCAGTGCTGGCACAGGCGGCGTACCAGCCGCTGCGCCAGCACCCCCAGCAGCGAAGACGACAGCAGGAACGGCTCGATCCCCATGTCGACCAGCCGCGTCACCGCCGAGGCCGAGTCGTTGGTGTGCAGCGTGGCCAGCACCAGGTGGCCGGTCAGCGAGGCCTGCACCGCGATCTGCGCGGTTTCCAGGTCGCGGATTTCGCCGATCATGACCACGTCCGGATCCTGGCGCAGGATCGCGCGCAGGGCCTTGCCGAAAGTCATGTCGATGCGCGCGTTGACCTGGGTCTGGCCGATGCCGTCCAGGTCGTACTCGATCGGGTCTTCCACCGTCATGATGTTGGTGGTGCGCGCATCCAGCCGCGACAGCGCCGCATACAGCGTGGTGGTCTTGCCCGAGCCGGTCGGCCCGGTCACCAGCACGATGCCGTGCGGCTGGCGGATCAGGTGGTCGAAGCCGCGCAGCGTGCCGGGCGCCATGCCCAGCTTGGCCAGGTCGAGCCGGCCCGCTTCCTTGTCCAGCAGGCGCAGCACCGCGCGCTCGCCATGGCCGGTGGGCAGGGTCGAGACCCGCACGTCGACCGGGCGCCCGCCCACGCGCAGCGTGATGCGGCCGTCCTGCGGCAGGCGTTTCTCGGCGATGTCGAGCTGCGCCATGATCTTGATGCGCGAGATCAGTGCGCCGTGCAGCGCCTTTTTCGGCCGCACCACGTCGCGCAGCGTGCCGTCGACGCGGAAGCGCACCACCGACGACGACTCGAACGGCTCGATATGGATATCCGAGGCGCCTTCGCGCGCGGCCTGCGTCAGCAGCGCATTGATCATGCGGATGATCGGCGCGTCGTCCTCGGATTCAAGCAGGTCCTCCACCGCCGGGATGTCCTGCATCAGGCGCGACAGGTCGACCTCGCCCTCTACTTCTCCCACCACCTGCGCGGCGCTGCCGGCGTCCTGGCGGTTGTAGGCATCGGTCATGGCGCGCTCCAGCGCGTCGGGCTCCAGCACGCGCAGGCGCAGCGCGCCATGCACGCGCGCGACCTCGGCCAGCGCGGTCGGAGAGGTGGCGCGGGTCACCCAGACTTCCAGTCCGTCAGGGCGCTGGTGCGCGACCAGCAGCGGCGCCTCGCGCGCAAAGCCGTACGAGACCAGCCGCGCCGCCATCGGCGAGGGCGGCTCCAGGGTCTCGGCCGGCGCGCTGGCGCCGGCGGGCAGGGCAGTTTGGACTTCGCTGGCCATGTCGGGGCTTAGTTCTGGAGCGCAGACTCGCCGCGCGGGTTCAGCGGCTGGAGTGCGTTCGCCGGTGGTTGCGGCAGCTGCTGCGGTGCCGGCTGCATGGGCTGTGGCTGGCCCGGCACGCCGGGCTGCGGGGCATTCTGCGGAAGGGTCTGCTGCAGCGGCAGCGGGGCGGCAAGCGGACCGTTTGCACGCGGATCGACGAACGGCGTGGACGGGGCGTCGGCCGGCGGCAGCAACGGCGTGTTGGTATCACGCACCATGATGTTAGGCGAAACAAAGCCCTGCTGCTGCGCGCGCATATAGTCGTAGCGGTCCTGCGTCAGGCGGTCGGCGGCGCCGGCCGTGCGCATCACATAGGGGCGCAGGAACACCAGCAGGTTGGTCTTGGCGCGGTTCTTGTTCTCGTAGCGGAACAGGCCGCCGATCCATGGGATGTCGCCCAGCAGCGGCACCTTCTGCACGCCGTCGCCGTACGAGTCCTCGATCAGGCCGCCCAGCACGATGATCTGGCCGTCGTCGACCAGCACATTGGTCTCGATCGAGCGCACATTGGTGGTCGGGCCCTGGATCAGGTTGGCGGTCGCCTGCACCACGTTCGACGATTCCTGGAAGATCTGCATCTTCACCAGCCCGCCGTCGGTGATCTGCGGCTTCACGCGCAGCGTGATGCCCACGTCCTTGCGGTCGAAGGTCTGGAACGGCGTGACCGAGGCCGCGCCGCCGGTCTGGGCATAGGAGCCGGTGGTGATCGGGATGTTCTGGCCGATCAGGATCTTGGCTTCCTCGTTCTCCAGCGTGATCAGGTTCGGCGTGGACAGCAGGTTGACGCTGCCGTTGGAGCCCAGCGCGCGCAACAGCGCGCCCAGCCCCATGGCCTTGTTGACGATGCCCAGGTTGAGGCCGCCGATGTCCTGCACCAGCCCCTGCGCCGCGGCGATGCCGGCGGTGCGGTTGCTGTCGGCCAGCGCCCCGGCCAGGGTCAGGTTCAGGATGTTCTGTCCGCCGGTGCCGAAGTTGGTGCCGGCAAAGACGTTGTTGTTGCCGCCCGGCGAGCTGATCAGGCCCTGCCACTGGATGCCGAGCTCGCTGGCCTGCGTGGAGGTCACCTCGACGATCATCGATTCGATGTAGACCTGCGCGCGGCGCGCGTCGAGGTCGTCGATGACGCCGCGCAGGTTGCGGTAGACCGGTTCGCTGGCGGTGATGATGAGCGAGTTGGTGGACGGGTCGGCCTGGATGATGCCGCCGGTGGTCGGCTGGGTGCTGGTGCCGAACGACGCGGCGAAGGCCGAGTTGCCATAGGCGCCGCCCGTGCCTCCGGACGCGCCGGTGCCGCCGCGCATGCTGGCCTGGGTGCCGGTGGCGCCGCCGGTGAACTGCCCGCCGGCAGGCGTCGAGACATTGGTCATGCCCGCCGCGCCGCCGATGCCGCCGGCCTGCCCGCCGGGCTGGGTGGCGCTGGCGAAGCTGCTGTCGGCGGCGACGATGGCGCGCAGCGTGGCCGCCAGCTTGACCGCATCGGCGTTCTTCAGCGGCACTACCCAGATATTGCCCGGGCGTGCATAGGGCTGGTCGAGCTTCTCGATCAGGTGGCGCGCCTGCTGCAGGCGCGCGCGGCTGGTGGCGCGGATCATCAGCGAATTGCTGCGCGGCTCCGCCACCACCGAGGTGCGCAGGCTGGCATCGGCTCCCGGGGCGCCGCCGCCGGCGGCGCCCGCGGCGGCGGGGTCGAGCAGCTTTTGCAGCACCGCCGCGGTATCGCTGGCCAGCGCGTGCTTGAGCGGCACCAGCTCGACCTCGCCCGAGGCCGGCGCATCGACCGCGGCGATGATGCGCGCCAGCCGGCGCAGGTTGTCGGCGTAGTCGGTGATGACCAGCGTGTTGTTGGCCGGGTAGGCGGTGATGGTGTTGTTCGGCGCGATCATCGGCCGCAGCACCGGCACCAGGTTGTTGGCCGATTCATAGTTCAGCCGGAACACCTGCGTCACCACCTGGTCGCCGCGGCTGGGGCTGGCGCCGATCACCGTGGGCGAGCCCTGCAGCTTGGCGTCGGCCTCGGGCACGACCTTGGTGAAGCCGTTGCTCTCGACCATGGCATAGCCCTGCATGCGCAGCACCGAACCCAGCGTCTGCAGCGCCTGCGCGCGCGAGACCGGCTGCTCGGTGACCAGGTTGACCGTGCCCTTCACGCGCGGGTCGATCACGAAGTTCTTGCCGGTGGCCTGGCCGACCGCCTTGATCACCGAATCCAGGTCGGCGTTGACGAAGTTCAGCACCACCTGGTCGCGGTTGGACGGCGTGATGTCGGGCGGCGCGGGCGGGGTGCCGGTGCGCGCGCCGGACTGGGCCCACAACGGCGCGGGCGCCAGCAGCGAGAGCCCGCACAGCAGGGCCACGGCGCGGGCGCAGGCGGTATGGAAAACAGGTCGGATGGCGTGGGTTTTCATAGTCATTTCCGGGCGCTCCTGGATTGGCCTGGCATCAGAAGCGCAGCCTTGTCACATGGTTGTCTCGTCGTCCCAGCAGGCTCAGCAGGCTGGTCAGTTGGGTTGCCGCTTCGGGCTCGGCGTGCGCGGTGCCCTCGAAGCGCGCCTGCCGCCCCAGCGTGCCGCTGCCCTCCAGGTGCAGCGGCCCGGCGATGGTGCTCAGCTGCAGCTTGCCGCCAGCCTCGCCGGTCCAGTCGAGCTCGGCGCGGTAGCTGCCCAGCGGGCGCAGCCGGCTCACGGCCGACGACACCTGTTCGATGCGCAGCGTCATATGGCCGCTCATGCCCTGGCCCGAAAAGCGGCCCTGCAGCGTGGACCAGTCCACGCGCATCAGGCCGTCCGGGCGCAGCGTATTGAACGGCGCGCCGATGCCTTCGAGCAGCGCCGCGGGCAGCCGCATGGCGCCTGCCTGCGCGCTCCAGCCGCCGGGTGTCACGGTGATGGCGACCGGCGCGGCCATGGCCTCGGAGTGGCTCACCACCAGGCGCGCGCTGCCGCCCAGCAGCGGCCAGAACGCCAGCGTCCATTGCAGCCGGCCCGGCAGCACGGTCGCGGTCTGGCTGCCGGCGCCGGCCGACAGCGCCAGCGTGGCGCTGCCATGCCAGAGCGAGCCGCTGGCATCGGCGAGCAGTACCCGTCCCTGCGTCTGCGTGGCCACGCGCGCGGCGATCCATGCCGCCGGCAGCATCGCCACCACGGTCACCGCGGCGCTCGCCAGGCCAAGCCCCAGCCAGCGCAGACGCCGCCATGCGGCCGGCTGGCGCAGCTTGCGGCGCGGCAGGCGCAGCGTTTCCAGCCGTACCATCAGCTGCGGCCGCCCGGACCCTGCAGGGTCGCGCTGACGTTCACCAGCGCCGTGGCGCCGACATAGACGATACGGGCGTCGATCACCTTCATGCGCTGCTGCTGGCGCACGTCCTGCAGCCAGCCGCTGACCGCGCCGAACGGCACCTTGTCCAGCTGCACCTGCACGCTGTTGTCGGCGCCGGCGGCTAGCCGGGTCGCCTTCAGGCCGTGCTGGCCCAGGCTGTCCTGCAGCGCCTGCGTGAGCGCGTCACCGCGCAGCGACGGCGCCGGCGTGGCCTTCAGGCCGCGGGCTTCCTGAGCCAGGGATTCCATTTCGGCCAGGTCGGCGCGCAGCTTGGGCAGGTTGCGCGCCAGGCGCTCGCGGCCGTCGGCGGCTGGCTCCCACAGCACCAGGTACCCGATCACCAGCGCCAGCAGGGCGCCGCCGCCGGCCAGGATGGCCTGTTCGCGCGGGTTGCGCGCCAACCAGAAGGCGTTGAAGCGCTCCTGCCACGCCTGCGGCACGGACGGGCGTAGCCGCGCCAGGCGCGTGCGCAGCGCAGAGGTCGCGCCTGGCCGGCTGGCGCGTGGCGTCTGGCTTCGGGCTGTGTCTTTCATCGGATTCATGCTTGCTGGTGGGCCCGCTTACAGGCCGGGCCTGACGGTCCAGCGCGAGCCGGGCGTCACCGGGGTGCCTGCGCTGCGGCTGGTACTGCCAGCGGCACCTCCGGTCTTGTCTTCTTCCATCTGCAGCCCGGCCTGGCGCGCGGCGCTGCGCAGTCCGGCCGTGTCCGTGCCCGGCTTGAGCGTCACCACCAGCATGCGGCCGCGGTACTCCAGCGCCTGCAGCGCGTCGGGCGGCAGCCTGCGCGCGGCCTGGGCAAAGCGGTCGGCCAGCGGCAGGAAGTCTTCCGGTGTGCTGCGGCCGCTGGCGGTGCGCAGCTGCTCGACCTGCCGCCGCATCTGCAGCGGCGCGTCGAGCACGGTCTGGATCTGCGGGAAGGCGCCGCGCAGCGCCTGCAGCTGCGCGGCTTCCAGCCGCTGCTGCTCGCGCCGCAGCAGCAGCCAGTGCGTGTTCATGCCAATGACCTGCACCAGCACGATGCCCGCCAGCAATGCCAGCGGCAAGCGCCATGCCACCAAATTCCAGCGGTCGGCCCGGCCCTGCGCGAATTCAAACTGCGCCAGGTCCAGCGCCGGCTCGCGCAGGCATTCCTGCGCGCCTTCTATCCACAGGTGCCAGCTGGCGCGGGCAGCCTGGCGCAGATCGGGTACCGGCGCCGCGGCGGCAGCGTCGGCATCGGCATACCAGGTGCCGGCGGGCGCAAGCGCCTGCCACGCGGCCAGGGCATCGTCGCCCAGCAGCAACCCGTAGCCGGCGTGTGCGCCGGTGCGCACGGTCAGTTGCCACTGGCGCGCGGCGTCGGAGCCGGTGCCGGGCAGCTCGCCGCCTAACTCATCGCCCAACTCGGCGCTCCGGGCCAGGGCGCTGGCGGCGGCTTCGACCACCAGCGCGGCCGCCGGCGCCGGCGCGTCGGCGCTCGCCAGTGACGGCTCGGTGCTGGCTTCGGCGGCGGAAGCCAGCGGCACGCACAGCTGCGCGGCCAGCACATGGCGGCGCCGGTGGCGGTGTTCGGCAAAGGCGTCGAGCACGGCGCGCAGCCAGGCGCGGTCGGCCACCATCAGCAGCCGCTGGCGCGGTCCGCGCGCGGCGCTGCCGTCGAGGGCAGGGCCCACGCCGATATGGCACGGCTGCGCCTCGGTCGCGAGCGCGTCCTCGACCAGGTTGGGCAGCGCCTGTTTCAAACGGGCGGGCGGCAGCGGCGGCACGCTGGCGGTGGTCAGCAGTACGTCGCTGGCGGCGAGGATCAGCACCAGGCGCTCGGCCGCGGGCAGGTCAGCAATACGGGCGTGGCCTTCGCGCAACACTTCCGGCGTCGCACGGGCCTGGCCACGCCGCGCCGTATCGGCCGTGGCAGTGCGCACCAGCGCGAACGGCAGGGTGCCGAACTGCCACGGTTGCGGCTGGTCATGCGGCCGGTGTGGCAGGCGGACGTACAGGGTGGTGCTCAAGGTTTCCTTGCTTTGGCGTCAATGGAGCGGCTCGGGCAGGCGCATGGCCGGTTGGGATGCGCCCTGGATCGCCCCGGAGTCGGAAACATGCCGGGGTGCGGGGACGCCGGCGGGCGGCCAGGAAGGCCGGACGGCGGCGGGTAGGCTGGTGCCACGCTCGCGCCAGCGCCGCAGCATACCTTGCCTGTGTGACTAAACCGCGTCAATACCATTCTCCCCGGTTGCCTGCGCGTGCAAATTCGGCCTGTCGCCTGGCCTGGTGGGCGCCGCCTAGCGCAGGTCCGGCAGCCGGTCCGCATCCTGGATCCAGACCACGCGGGTGGTGTTGGCCGTACCCAGCGGCTCGCCGCGGAAGACCAGCGACACCTGCAGCCGGGTGGCGCGCTCGTGCCGCACCAGTCCGTAGACCAGGAAGTAGTGCGTGCGCACGTCGAGCAGGTTGCCGAGGTTGGCGGCATCCGCCTGCGGCGCCACCGCGGCCAGCTGGGTCTGCAGGTTGCCCAGGTTGTTGAAGTAGGCGCGGTCGCGCTGGCGCACCAGTTCGCGCGCGCGCTCCAGCGGCAGCTTGTTGATGACCGCGGCCAGCACCTCGGCCTCGGCGGTGTTGGCGTTGACCGGCGTGCGCTCGGGCAGCACGGTGACAAAGGGCTCCAGCACCGCCACCATCTCCGGCGTGTAGCCGGGCAGCGCCATCAGCCCCTGCACGCTGTCCAGCGGGCGCGGCGCCGGCTGCCCGCTGGCATTGCCGCCCTGCGCGGCCTGCAGCATGTAGCGCGCCGTGGTCTCGGCCAGCTCCGGGTTCAGGCCGACCGTCTGCAGCAGGCGGCGGTATGCGGCCAGCGCCGCCGGGTCGACCGAGGCCGCGCGGCCTGGCTGGCCGTCTGCGCCGCCAGTGGCGGTCCATATCACCAGGTTGGCCAGGTTCAGGCGCGCCTGCGCATCCAGGATGCGGCCCGACAGGAACGAGGTCTCGCCCGCGACGTCGGTGCGCAGTGCCGCGCCGAGGAAGTCCGACAGCCGTGTCTCGGCGATCGGCACCGCCCACGGCTCGCCCAGTTCGTCGACGTTGGTGCGGCGCTGGTCGTCGCGCAGGATCAGCCGCGCCCAGTCCACGGCGGCGCGCTCGATCCAGGTGGCCTGGGCCAGCAGCCGCTGGTTCTCGATGGCGCGGATCTGCACCTGCTGGCGCCACAGCATGCCGGACACCACCACCACGGCCAGCGTCACAATCAGCAGCGCGGTGACCACGGCCGCGCCGCGCGGGCGGCGGCGCAACGGCGCCAGGCGAGGCGGGCGGCTGGCTTGCCTCATAGCCCGGTCATGCAGATCTTCTGGAACTGCCGCGGCGCATCGCCGTCGCCCATGCGGGCGAAGATGGTCAGTTCCACCGCGCGCACCGCGGTGTTGGGCAGCGCGGCGCCGGGCGCGGAGGCGGCCACGGCGCTGGCGGCGTTGCCTGTGAACAGCACGTTGCGGATGCGCCCGCTGTCGGCCTGCCAGCCGGCGGGCTCCACCCATGCGCGCGTGCTGATGCCGTCCACGTCGGCCAGCACGCGCCGCACCTGCGCGGTGTTGCTGCCGCCCTGGCGCAGCGCCAGCAGGGCCGACTGCAGGCCGGCGCGGCTGTTCACCGGCGGCGCGGCCACGCGCACCAGGGTATTGCCGTCGAGCTGGTATGACAGCGCCTGCCAGGTCGGCGGCTGGCCTTCGTCGCGGCGGTCGCGCACCAGCAGCAGCCGGTTCTGGCCGATCTCGACCGGGCTGGCCTGCAGCAGCGTGGGGTTGGCCAGGTGCTCGCAGTCGGCCTGGAGCTGGCCGTAGAGCACCTTCAGCGCGTCCAGGCGCGCATCGTGGTCGGTGAGGCGCTCGCGGCTGCGCGTCAGGCTGTCCAGCGCGCGCCAGCCGATCACCGCCATCACCGCCAGCAGCGTGATGGCGACCAGCATCTCCAGCAGCGTGAAGCCGCCGGGCTGGCGCGGGCGGCGGCGCTCAGAGCACGTTGCGGGTTTCATTGGGGACTATGGTGACCAGCCATGCCAGGCGTACGGATTTGTCCGTGGCGGACGGGTAGACCGCGATCTCGACGCGGCGGAAAACGGGATTGGGCGTGCCCGAGACGGATTGCTCGCAATACAGCGGCGTGCCGCCCTGCGGGCAGGCATAGCCGCTGACGCCGGGCTCGGGCCAGGTCTTGGCCAGGCGCAGCGCGGCCAGGTGGTTCTCGGCGCTCCACTCGGCCAGCATGCGCGCCTGCAGCGAAGCGCTGGCATCGACCATCGAGCCCATCGCGCGCATCGCCGCGGTCAGCGCGACTGCCAGGATGGTCAGCGCCACCAGCACTTCGATCAGCGTGAAGCCGGTGCGGCGCCCGCGCCGGGCCGGGCGGGGCAAAGCGCGAGGGCAGGGTTTCATGGCGTGCTGGCGAAATAGCGGCCGCTGCCGTCGCCGGCAACGTCCACGCGGATATCGCCGCGCACCAGGATCAGCCGCTGCGGGGCATCGATCAGCTCGCGCCCGAAGATGAGCCGGGGCGGGCTGCTGGTGCCGGTGCTGCGGCCCCCTTCGGCGACGATGACCTGGTCCAGCGCCAGGCGCCAGTGGCCCGGGGCAAACACGTCGGTACGCATGGGGATCCAGCCGTTGGGGGTCGATTCCAGGAAGCGCCAGCCGCTGGCATCGCCCTCCCAGGCGAGCGGGCGGGCGCCAAGCTGCGCCTCTTCCTGCGCCAGCTCGAACAGCCGCGCGATGCGCTGGCCGTCGTCGAGCACGCGGCTCCGTTCATTGGGCGAGGCGTTGACCGCCACCAGCGAGATCACGATGCCGGCGATCACCATGACCACCAGCAGCTCGAGCAGCGTAAAGCCGCGGCGCCGGGGGCCGGGCGCGCGGCGGCGCGGCGCCGTGGTCATGGTTGCAGGGGGCGGCGGCGGGGCTGCGCTTATTCCCAGTTGCCGATGTCGGCGTCGTTGCCGTTGCCGCCGGCCTGGCCGTCGGCGCCGAAGCTGAACACGTCGATCTCGCCGCGCACGCCCGGGTTCAGGTACTGGTACGGATGGCCCCAGGGATCCTTGGGCAGCTTTTCCAGGTAGCCGCCGCCCTTCCAGTTGTTGGGCACGGGCTCGGTGGTGGGCTTGGCCACCAGCGCGGCCAGGCCCTGTTCGGTGGTGGGGTAGCGGCTGTTGTCCAGGCGATACAGCTTGAGCGCCTGCATGACCGACGAGATGTCCTGGCGCGCGGCCACGATGCGGGCCTCGTCCGGACGGCTCATGATCTTGGGCACCACCAGCGCCGCCAGCACGCCAAGGATCACGATCACGACCATGATCTCGATCAGGGTGAAGCCGCGCGCACGGCGGGCGCGCACGGAGCGGGCGGGGCTGGCAATCTGGGGAGTGAATCTGCGCATCGTCGGTGGACCTCTTGGCTTGAATGGCTGGGCCCGCACCAGTGAGGGGGCGGCGGGCCGGGTTCGCCAGTCAGTATAACCGGCGCCACATGACTGTTTTATGGGCGGCCCCTTCGGCACCTCGGCAAAGTCTGATCCGGATCACAGCTACTGGGAACGTGCATTCGGCAGCCAAATAACTTGCATCCTGGATGCATCTTTTTTAAGATGGCGTCACGATGCAACTGACCCGCTTTTCCGACTATGCGTTGCGCCTGCTGATGTACGTCGCCCGTGGCGACGGCAGCCGGCCGATCACCATTGCCGAGGTGGGGCAGCAGTTCGGCATCTCGCACAACCACCTCGTCAAGGTGGCGGCGCGGCTGTCGAAGCTGGGCTGGATCAGCGCCACGCGCGGCCGCCACGGCGGCCTGCAGCTGGGGCCCGGCGCGGAGCGGCTGACCATCGGCACCATCCTGCGCGAGCTGGAAGGGCACAAGGCGGTGATCGACTGCGACAACCCGCCCTGTGCGCTGAACGGCAACTGCCGCCTGAAGCGCGCGCTGGACGTGGCCGAGCAGGCTTTCTACGTTGCCCTGGACGACGTCACGCTGGCCGATGTCACCGGCAGCCAGACGGCCGAGTCGATCATCCGCCTGCATCGCGATTTCCTGAACCGGCGTTCGGCCTGAGCGGATCCTGTCCGCGCGGGCCGGCGAGAGCCGGTTTTATTTTGAGCAAAAACATGCATTTAATTTGCATGATTTAGAACGGAGTGTTTCCTGATGCTGTCCGCCGCTTCCCGCCCCTATATCGATGCAAGCGTCCCCGTGCTGCGCGAGCACGGCCTGGCCATCACCACGCATTTCTACCGCGAGATGTTCGCGGACCGGCCCGAGCTGACGCAGATTTTCAACATGGGCAACCAGGCCAACGGCAGCCAGCAGCAGTCGCTGGCTTCGGCCGTGTTCGCCTATGCGGCCAATATCGATAACGCGGCGGCGCTTGGGCCGGTGCTCGAGCGCATCGTCCACAAGCATGCGGCCGTAGGCCTGACGCCTTCGCACTACCCGATCGTCGGCCGCCACCTGCTGGGCGCCATCTCCGCGGTGCTGGGCGAGGCCGCCACGCCGCCGCTGCTGGCCGCCTGGGACGAGGCCTACTGGTTGCTGGCCGGCGAGCTGATCGCCGCCGAGGCGCGCCTGTACCAGCGCACCGGCGTGGCCGCAGGCGAGCTGACGCCGGTGCGCGTGGTGCGGCGCGAGGCGCAGGGCGACCAGGTGGTGGCGCTGACGCTGGCTGCCGCCGACGGCCAGCCGCTGCGTGCGTTCCGCCCAGGCCAGTACATCAGCGTCGAGGCGCGCCTGGACGATGGCCAGCGCCAGCTGCGCCAGTATTCGCTGTCGGCCGAAAGCGGGCTGCCGACCTGGCGCATCTCGGTCAAGCGCGAGGCGGGTGACCGCAGCACCCCGGCCGGCGCCGTGTCCAACTGGCTGCACGCCAATGCCCAGGAGGGCACTGAACTCAAGGTGAGCGCGCCGTTCGGCGAGTTCACGCCGGCGCTCGACGGCCGCCGTCCGCTGGTGCTGCTGTCGGCCGGCATCGGCATCACGCCGATGCTGTCGGTGCTGCGCACGCTGGCCGCGCAGCGCTCGCAGCGCCAGGTGCTGTTTGCCCATGCCGCGCGCGACGGCCGCCATCACGCCCATCGCGCCGACCTGCAATGGGCGCGCGAGCGCCTGCCGCAGCTGGCCACGCACATCAGCTATGAAACCCCGCAAGCGGGCGATGTCGCCGGTCGCGACTACGACCACGCCGGCACCATGCCGGTGGCCGAACTGCTGCGCCAGCCTGACCTGCAGCGCTTTGTCGACGGCAGCTTTTACCTGTGCGGACCGCTCGGCTTCATGCAGGCGCAGCGCCATGCGCTGGTCAGCGCAGGCGTGCCGGTGGCGCATATCGAGCGCGAGGTGTTCGGGCCGGACCTGCTCGACGACCTGCTCTAAGGGTCGGCGGCGCGGCACCGGCACGGCAGACAGTGTCATGGGGCTCTGGTAGGCTTGGCGCGTCCGCGCTCACGCGCCATTGCCCGCCCTGTGGGCATCCAGGGTCCCGATCCCATGCAACTGTCCCTCCGGCCTTCGCTCCGTTTCGATGCTTCCGCGCCCTGGCTGCCGCGCCTGGCCAGCCTGGTGCTGTTTATCGCGCTGTGTGCGCTCGCCACCCACTGGGTGCTGGCCTTCAGCGCGATGCGTACCATCCCGGTGCCGCAGAGCGCGCGCGTGGCCCAGACCGAGGCGGTCGAGACTGGCGCGGTCGCGACGCTGTTCGGCGGCTCGGCGCAGGGCGGCCCGCGCGACGTGCAGCTGATCGGCGTGGTGGCCGAGGTGGATGGCGGTGCGGGCGCGGCAATCGTGTCGATCGATGGCGGCCCGCCCAAGGCGGTGCGCGCCGGCGCCGAGCTGTCGCCGCAGATCCGGCTGGCGGAGATCCGCCAGCGTGCGGTGGTGATCGAGCGCAGCGGCGTGCGCCAGGAAATCGTGCTGCCGCTGCAGGCCGGTGCCGCGCGCGGCGCACCGGCAGCGGCCGGTGCCTTGCCCACGCCGCCCGCCGGCGCCGCGGCACCGATGGCAACGCCGATGCCGTCCCCGGCGCCGGTGGTGAGCCAGCCCGCCGCACCGGCCCAGCAGCCGCAAGGCCAGGCGCCGGCGCAGCAGGCCCAGCCCGCCCAACCGCAGCCGCAACCGGTCGATCCGCGCCAGTACCAGCCGGCGATGGCGCCGCAGGCGGCCGGCGAAGGCCAGCTGGCGCCGAAGGACTGATTCCGGGCGCCAAATATTCGCGCTTGCTTGCGTTCCCTTACGGCGCGCGGGCCTTTCTGTGAGCCCGGTAACATCGTATTAAAAGCGCCAACTTCCCCGCATCGTCTGCGTTCTAATCCGTACATGCCAAACGTGATGAAAAGGAGCAAGACATGCAACGCAATCACAAGCCGCAGATCCTGAAGCAGTTCCTGGCCGCATCGGCCGCCCTCCTGGTCGCCGGTGGCGCATTTGCCCAGGCCAGCGCCCCCGCACCATCCGCTGCGCCAGCCGCCAAGCCCGGCATGGGTCACCATCACCACCACGGTGGCGGCATGTGGATGAAGGCAATCGATACCGACGGCGATGGCGCGATCTCCAAGGCGGAAGCCGACGCCTGGTTCAACAAGCTCGACACCAACCGCGACGGCAAGATCGACAAGGCCGAGATGGACGCGCACCGCAAGGCCACCATGGCCGAGCGCCATGCGCGCATGCGGGCAGCGTTCGACGAGAAGTTCAAGGCTGCCGACAAGAACGGCGACGGCGCGCTGACCAAGGCTGAGGCCAACGCCGGCCTGCCGCGCCTGACCAAGCGTTTCGACCAGCTCGACGCCAACCGCGACGGCAAGCTGACCCGCGACGAAATCCGCGCCGGCATGGAAAAGATGCACCGCGACCATTCGCACCGCGGCCCGCGTGGCCAGGCGGCACCGGGCAGCCAGCCGGCGCCCGCGGCACCGGGCGCCCCGTCCACCAGCGGCGGCTGACCGGCCCGGGCAGGGCCGCACCAGCGGACCTTGCCAGGTCTCACCAAGCGCGCGAGCCTCCGGGTTCGCGCGCTTTTTCTTTGCGTGTTCGCCTTGTGCGTGCACTGGGAAGAATCTGACCTCGCCCGCAAACGCCCGTAGAATGCCGCTTCCCTGTTCGCCGGGCTTGGCACCATCCTTGCCTGCTTCCGGCCGGTGGGGCGCGGCCGCGATTTGCGGTGGCGCCACCCCACAGGTCTGCCCAGCCCGACCGGCTGCCGCGCGAGTGACCGATAAGGCTGCCAGCTCATCAGAATCGGCCCTGAATCGGACGTAATTTCACAAAAAATTGCGTACTTGTGCACGGCTTGCTAAATTTGCGCAAAAAAATTGCCAATAAACATATTGCGGAGCAACAATATCGTGAGCAAGGTGGAGTTGGACAAGATCGACCGGAAGATCCTGGAAGTGCTGCAGACCAACGGCCGGTTGACCAACCTGGAGGTGGCCGAGCGCGTCAACCTGTCGCCCAGCCCCTGCCTGCGCCGCATCCGGCGGCTGGAGGAGATCGGCGTGATCCGGCAGTACGCAGCGCTGCTGGAGCCCAACAAGATCGGACTTGGCCTGCTGGCCTATATCAATGTCCGGCTGGAAAAGCATGGCGGCGCGCCCAAGGGCAAGGCTCCGCTGGACCTGTTCCGCGCCTCGATCGCGGTCTGGCCGGAGGTAGCCGCGTGCCACGCCATGACCGGCGAGATGGACCTGCTGCTCAAGGTCTACGTGGAAGACATGGAACACTTCGCGCGCTTCATGCAGGAGCAGTTGCTGGCGCACCCGTCGGTGATCGACGTGCGCTCCAGTTTTGCGCTGGAAAGCATCAAGGACACCACGGCGCTGCCGGTGGGCGGCGCGGCTTGATGCGGCAAACCTGAGGCTGCAAACAAGAACGGCGCATGCACCCCAAAAGTTGTACGTTGATCCAATCTTTGGGGTGTTTTTCATGACGAAGTACGACGAGGCATTCAAGCGCAAGGTAGTTCAGGAGTAT
>NZ_JBYSXC010000027.1:0-29838 GCF_058781795.1 Cupriavidus sp. FW306-1B-F12B | reverse complement strand
GCGTACCGCCACCCGCACCGCGCAAGCCGTGGCACGGCGACCCCAGGCGGCGCGCCAGCTGTCGCAGCCGCTGGTGCGGGTGGCCGTTCGCACCGCCTGGGCCACGCCGCGCACCGCGGCGCGACGCACGGCGGGCGCGGCGCGCGCGACCGAGGGGAGGGCGCGGCGGAGCACCATGCCGGCCAGCACCGGCGCGGCGGCGTCGATCGCATCCTCGTCGAGTCCATCCACCAGTTCGTCGAAGGTCTCATACTCGTCGGCGCCGTCGGCGAGCATGCGCCCGGCCACATTGGCGATGCGCCCGATCAGCTGCGCTTGTGGAAGAGGAATCATGCTGGCGATCGGTCCCACCACACGCGCGGCCTGCCCAATGCCTTGCCCCACGCGGCGCGCGACATTGACCGCGCCGCTCGCCATGCGCCGCAGGCGGCGGAAGAACTCGTCGGCGTCACCGGCTTCCATGGCATCGGCCACGGCGTCCTCCATGCCGTCCAGTTCGTCGTAGGCGGCCTCGTATTCGTCGACGGAGTCGATGCCGTCCACGTCCTCGTAGGTATCGCCCTCGTCCTCGCCTTCGTCATACTGGGTCGCGCCGCCTGCGAGCACGCGGCCGACGAAGTTGTCCTCGCCTTCATCCCATTCGTCGTAGCTGTCGTTGCCCTCGTCGGATTCGTCGTACCCGTCGTCGTGCATCAGGTCCATCGCGCTGCCTCGAGTGGGGCCCTCGGCGGCTTCATCCATCAGCTCGTCCATTACATCGGCCTCGAATCGGTCCATGGTGTGCTCCTTGGTGTGCGGATCAAGTTGATTGGCTCAGCGGGGTGCGACCGTCAGCGTCACAGGTCCGCCGAAGTGGAAGGTCCGGGCTCTTCTCTGCCGGATGGTGCGCACGCCGCGGCCGATGCCTGTGGGGCGGGCCATCGGCGCAGGGGGAGCGGGTTGCGCCAGGCGATCGAGCATGCGGGGATTGGCGACGACGCGGCGCGCGGCCTGGGGCAGCCCACGGCGCAGCGCCCGTGCGGCCTGGTTCGGCGGTTGCTGGCGTTGGCGTGCGACGCGGGTGGCGGCGCGCGCCAGCGGTGCCAGGGCGCGTGTGGCCCCGGGTCCGCCTGCGCGCACCAGTTCGCGTGCCGCGCTGGCGACGCCGCGCACGAGTTGCCGCCGGCCCGCGGCCGATAGTTGCGCCACATTTGACAGGCCGAGTCCGCGCGCGGCGGCGCGCGTGGCGAGCGCCACCGCTGCGGGCAGGGCCTCGTCGATGCCGTCGTTGGCATAGAGATCGATCATCGCGTCCATGCCTTGGCTCGCGCTGGCCTGCGAGGCGAGCAGTTGGCTGATCTGCGCGAGCATGTCCTGCGTGCCGCCGCCAAGGGTGCCGAAGGCGCCCGCCTGCCGGCGCGCCTGGCGCGCCGCGTGGCTGACGTCCCCGGCAAGGCGGCCAGCGGTTTGCAGGCCGCGCGCAAGGTTCGGCGTGCCCAGCATGCGCGCAAGGGCGGCCGCCGCGTTGGCGGTGGGGGAAGCAGCCTGCGCCACCCGGCCCACCTGTCCCGCCACGCGGCCCGCCCTTCGTGCGACGCCCTGCATGCGTCCGGCCTGGCGGCTTATCACCCCGGCCGCGCGGCCGAGGCCGCCCAGCAGGCGGCCGAGAAATTCGTCGTCGTCGGCGGCGTCGAGGCCGTCGGCTACTTCTTCCTCGAAGGCGTTCCATACGGCCATCTGGTCGATGTGGTCGCCGATGTCGGTGTCTTGCGCGGCCGCCATATCGGCCGAATCTGTCTCGTCCGTGAAAGTATCGTCGCCCCCGTCCTGGTCAAACGGGGACGCGGTCCGCGCGAAGCCCGATTGCAGCCCGGCATGATCGGCGGCGTCGTCGGCCGTGTCGCCGTAGTCCGTGCTACTGGCGTATTCGTCCACGCCGAGGTCTTCCATCAGGTCATTGTCGAATTGGTCGCTCATCGCATGCCTCCACGCGGCCGTGTGTCATGCCGCTGTCATGGCCACTCTAGATGCGGCGAGGTGCCCGCCGCATCGCCCGATGCCTCTGGCACGGCGGGATTCGCGCGACCGGCCGGGCGCGACAGGACCGGCGCATCGGGGTACGGCACAACGGGCCCGCAAGGCGGGGCGTGCCGACTTGCCGTAGCCGGAATGGGGTAGCCTGCTTGCGCTCTCGCTTTTTCCTTGCAAAGTCACCGGCCATATGCCAAAACAAAGAAGTTTCGAGCGGCCTGTGTCAGGGAAAAGTGCAGCGGGGGCACTGCAGCATGACTCAGGGAACGCAGCTTGTCAGCGCGCATGGATACGAATGCGGACTCGAAGCCGGCAGTTGAGCTGTGCCGTCATGCGGGCATCCGGCGTGCCGTTCGCTCGTCGTCGTGTTGCCAGGCGGAACGACAAGAAGGAAAAACCATGCTTCACAGATTCCGCCGGGGCGCGCTGCTGGCACCGTACAGCGCATTAGGGGATTTGCCCACGGCCGGGTACGGGGCGGCGGCAATCCGGTCGGGCAGTTGGGGGAGAGAGGTCTGCGAGGTCGAACTGGGCGGCCGGCGATGTCGGTTGCTGCAGGTAGGCGGCCTGCGTGCGCCACGCGGGGGGGCGTACGGGGAAGGCGAGATTACCCAGTTCGAGTTCGAGGGGAACTATTACGCCCTGATCGCTGATCCGGTGGCCGTGCCGGCGGCCGCGCCGCTGCCGGCCGGCGAGCCGCGTCCCGCCGTCCCCGATGTGCGAAGCGTGTTGACCGTGCGCGAACTGCAGATCGTGCAACTCGTCTGCATGGGCTATTTGACTAAGCAGATCGCGGGCCGGCTTCATATCAGCGAATTTACCGTCCGCTCGTATCTCAAGACGATCTACTGCAAACTCGGCGTCCGTTCGCGCGCGGCGATGGTGTTCTGCTATATGCAGGCATGCGCTGGAGGCGCGGACGGCGCCCAAACCTGACAGCGGTCCGGTATCGGCTAACCGGAAGGGACGACACGAATTTTCAGGCAGACATCGAGGGGTGCACGAAAGACTGCATTCACAGGAACCCGATCGAGAACCAAGGCACCAGCGTCAGCAGCAGCAAGGCCACCAGCAGCGCCGCCATGTGCGGCCAGACCCGCGGCATGGCCACGTCAGGCGAAACCCGCCCGATGGCGCAAGCCGCGTAGAAGCCGACGCCGAACGGTGGCGCAAACAGGCCCAGGCCCATGGCGAAGATCACCACCATGGCGTAGTGGACTTCATGCACGCCGACGATCTTTGCGATCGGGAACAGCAGCGGGCCGAACAGCACGATGGCCGGGATGCCTTCAAGCAGGCTGCCGAGCAGGACGAATGCCAGCGCCGACACCAGCAGGAATCCGGTCTTGCCGCCCGGCACGGCGGACATGATCTTCACCAGGTCGTCGGCAAAGCCCGATTGCGTCAGTGCCCACGCCATGGTGGTGGCGCAGCCGACGATCAGCAGGATCGCGCCGGACAGCGCAGCGGTATCGACCAGCATCGGGTAGATGCTGCGCCAGTGGAAGCGCCGGTAGACGAAGATGCCGGCGAGCACTGCGTAGAAGATGCCGATGGTGGACACTTCGGTCGCGGTGGCCACGCCTTCCACTACCGCGGTGCGGATGATCACGGGCAAGGCCAGGGCCGGCAGGGCCACCAGCAGCGATTTCACGATCACGGCGCGCGTAGGGCGTACCACCGTGCTCATGTCTTCCTTGCGCGCCTGGAACCAGACCACGCAGGCCATCATGACCAGGCCCACCGCCGCCGGCATCAGGCCGCCGATGAAGAGCGAGGTGATCGACACGCCGGTGACCGATCCCACCGTGATCAGCACGATGCTGGGCGGGATCGTTTCGGACATCGCGCCGGACGCCGACAACAATCCGATCAGGTCGCCGTCCCTGGCGCCGCGCTGCTTCATTTCCGGGAACAGCGCGGGCGCGACCGCGGCCATGTCGGCTGCCTTTGCGCCGGAGATGCCGGACACGATATACATGGCGCCGAGCAGCACGTACTGCAGGCCGCCGCGTACATGCCCGATCAGGTTGGCGAGGAAGCTGATCATTGCGCGCGCCAGTCCGGTCATCTCGATCAACGCGCCCAGGAAGACAAAGAGCGGCACGGCGAGCAGGATCAGGTGCGACATGCCTTCCTGCATGCGGTTCGGGACGATCGACAGCGGGGTCGTGGTGGTGAAGGCCAGGTAGCACATGGTGGCCAGGCCGAAGGCAAAGGCGATCGGCACGCCAATGGCGACGCATGCCACCAGCATCAGCAGGAAGAAGATCACCAGGTTGATGTTGCCGAGTTCTGCCAGCACCGGGGACAAGGCCCACAATATTGCCCCGATCACGCCCACCGCCACGCCGCTGACGAGAACCCGCTTCCAGTCGGCCTGCGCGACCAGCCGGATGACGGCCGTCGCCAGCATCAACAGCGCGCCGGCGAGCACCGCCGCGGAGCGATAGCCTTCACTGATCTCCAGCGTTGGCGACGAGACCTCGATGTGTTCACTCAGGTGCTCGTAGGCCGGCCAGACCAGCATCAGCAGGAACGCCACTACCAGCCACATGCCGAAGGCATCGAGCCACGCGCGCCTGGCCGGTGCCAGGTCCTTGATGAAGGTGGTCAGCTGCATGTGCGCGCTGCGCTGCAGCGCAATGATGGCGCCCAGCATTGCCAGCCAGAGGAACAGCATGCTGGCCAGTTCATCGGTCCAGGGGATGGGCGCATGCAGGACATAGCGCGCGAACGCACCACGGCCCAGGATGGCGATCTCGGCAAGCACGATCAGCGCGGCCGGAATCTCCACGACCCAGCGCATGGCGCGGCCCCAGAAGGCAAGGGCGGCGCCTGGTTCCTGCGGTGCGGCAGCGAAGGTTTCGGCAGTGTGCTCCATCGTCGTGTCTCCATGCGGCACGCGCTGAGGCGCGGCTTCTCGTTCAGTGTGGTGGTATGGCGTCAGGCCAGGCGGCCCGCGTATTTCTCGAGCCTGGCCCAGGCTTCGTCGCCGTACTTCTTCTTCCACTCGGTGTAGAAGCCGGCGCTTTGCAGCAACTGGCGGAAAGGCGTGGGATCGGGCCGGTTCAGCGTGATGCCCAGCTTGCCCAGTTCCGCCTGCGCATCGACATTCAGCCTGGCGATGTCTTCACGCTGGCGCAGCGCCGCGCTGTTGAAATGGGTGGCGATGGTCGCCTGCACTTCCTTCGGCAGCGCCTGGAATTTCCTGGCGTTGCCGAAGATGAAGTGGCCATCCCAGGTATGCGCGGTGAGCGAGCAGAACTTCTGGACTTCATAGAGCTTGGCGCTGCGGATCAGGGCGAGCGGGTTTTCCTGGCCGTCCACCACTCGCGTCTGCAGCGCGGAGTAGAGCTCGCCGAACGGAATGGCGGTCGGCGAGGCGCCAAGCGCCTTGAACATCGAGATCCAGAGCGGGATGCCGGGCACGCGGATCTTGAAGCCCTTCAGGTCCGCAGGGGTCTGAACCGGCCGGCTGGCCGAGGTGATATTGCGGTAGCCGTTGTCCAGGCACTTGTCGAACACGTGCAGGTTGACCTTGCCCAGCGCTGCCCGCACGTGCGCCCCGACGTCGCCATCCATGGCCGCCCAGACCGTGGCGTAGTCCTTGAAGGCAAAGGCGACGCCGTTGATGCCGGCGGTCGGCACCAGCGTCTGCAGGTTGGTGCCGGCAGTGGACATGAAATCCATGGCTCCGGCGCGGGTCTGCGAGATCATGTCGGGCTCGCTGCCCAACTGGCTGGCGGGATACACCTGGAGATCCACCTTGCCGCTGGTGTCCTTGCGGATGGCCTCTGCCGCTTCCTTGATGCGCAGTGTGCCCGGGTGGTCCGCAGGAAACGCCGTGCCGTATTTGAGCCGGATGCTGGCGCCCTGGGCAAAGCCGTGACGTACCGGCAATGCGAGCGCGAGACTGCCGGCGGCCAAGGCGCCGAACTGGCGGCGTGTCAGGGAGAAGGTCATGGTGATGTGTGCTCCTGTATCGAAAGATCTGGCGCCTTATTGGCGCGGCGGCATGGACAGCAATGCCGCCGCGCCGCGGTTTGCCAGTACCGCCAGGTAAGCGGCAAGGCGGGCGGCAAGGGGCGCAGGCCACGGCGTGGTGCCAAAGACGGCGGCATGGCCGAGCGCCTGGCGCACGGCATCGGCGTCGCAGCCTGCGCTGCGCAGGCGCTCGGCCAATGCGGCGGCGCCGGGGTCGCTGATCGCAAGTACCTCGCCGTGGTCGCTGCGGCCGGTTCGCAGGTAATGCAGCCACATCGCCAGCGCACGCTCAAGGAATTGCCGTTCGACGCCCGCGCTGCAGCTTTCGCGCAAGGCGGGCAGCCAGCGCACGGGGATCTTCTGCGTGCCATCCGTCGCGATCTGCGCGGTCAGGTGGGCGAGGGCGGTATTCTCGAAGCGATGCAGCAGGTCGCGACAGTAGCGGTCGACGTCATAGCCTGGCGGCGCCGCAACGGTGGCGCGCAAGTCTTGCATCACGCCCCGCGCGAATGCGGCGGCAGCGGGATTCGCCATGACGTCTGCGATGCTGGCAAATCCTCCAAGCTGACCGGCATAGGCCATTGCCGAATGGGTGCCGTTGAGCAGGCGCAGCTTCATCGCCTGGTAAGGCCGGACATCGGTCGTCAGCAGCGCGCCACCGGCTTCCCATGCGGGCCGTGGCCCCGCAAAACGGTCTTCGATGACCCATTGCGTGAAGGGCTCGCACACGACGGCGGCTTCGTCGCGCACGCCGAGCAGCCGGCTGGCCAGGTCGAGCGATGCTGTGCTGGCGGCCGGCACGATCCGGTCGACCATCGAATTGGGCAGTGCGATCTCGTCCTCGATGCGCCGTGCCAGGTCTGGATCGGACAGCGCCGCGAACTGTGCAAGCAGCCGACGCAAGGTGTCGCCGTTGCCCGCCATGTTGTCGCAGCACACCACGCTGAGCGGGGCGCCGCGCGGCCGGCGGCGTATGCCCGCCGCAAGGATGCCGAGGGTGCTGCGGGGGCGCTCCGGGTTGGCCAGGTCGTGGCGGATGTCTTCATCGCCGAGGTCGAGCCCGGTCGTGGACGGATGCTGGCTGTAGCCTTTCTCGGTCACGGTGCTGGTGACGACGGTGACGGCCGGGTCAGCGATGGCGTCGATCACCTGCTGCAGGGCCTGCGGCGCATACAGCGACGCAACCACGGCACCGACGATCCGTGTGTGGCTGGCATCGCCATGACGCTCGGTGACCGAGTAGAGATGGTCCTGGGCTTGCAGCGTGTTGCCCGTGGCGGGGCTGCGCAAGCTGACGCCGATGATTCCCCACCGGGTATCGCCCTGCGCCAGGGCGGCTTCGGTGTACAGCGCCTGGTGGGCGCGGTGGAATGCACCCAGACCCAGATGCACGATGCCCCGGCCCAGGCCGGAGCGATCGTAGCGAGGACGCTCGACCCCGGCACGCACCTTGAGAAGGGCTTCTTGTGAGAGGCGCTGATGGCGTGCTGCCGTGGCGGAAATGGGCTGCATATCGACAAAGGATCACATTTCTATGTTTACTGCCATGGTAGTGCGGCGGTTTTGTGCACTGTAGCGTCGAGTAATTGGCGAATCCATGCGGGTTTACGCCGAACCATGGGGAAAACGTCGACGTGCTACCATGGCAGTAACACACAAATAACCGACCCCAAATGCGCGCCTCTCGTATCTCGCTTGTTCGCGAAAATTCCCAGGAAGCCTTCAATGCCGAAGAGGTCCTGGCCCGTGCACTGGCTGGATTCCAGCTGGAAAAGGACCGTTCCTACACCGCCCAGGTCCATGCGATGCTGCAGCGAGCCATCGTGCGCGGCACGCTGCCCCCGCGCATGGCGCTGTCGGAGGCGGCGATCTCCCAGGCGATCGAAGTCAGCCGCACGCCGGTGCGTGAAGCGCTGGCCATGCTGGCCGACGAGCAGCTGGTGCAGATCTACCGGCAGGTCGGCACCATCGTCGCGCCGGTGCGCACTTCGCTGATCGAAGAGGGGCGCTTCGTGCGCTGCACGCTGGAGTGCGCCAATCACGTGCAACTGGCGCTGTCCATCACGAGCGAGCAACTGGCGGAATTCGGCAGCATCGTCGAGCGCCAGCGCGCCGCCGTCGCCAGCAACCAGACCGATTTGTTCTCGGAGCTGGATGAACTGATGCACCGCAGGCTGTTCGAGTTTGCGGGCAGGCACAACGTGTGGGCCATGCTCGAGCCCATCAAGCGGCATTTCGACCGGGTGCGCTGGCTGCTGCTGGGCCGGGTGGCCGACCACGCCAGCCGCGCGCTGCAGGAGCACGAGCAGATGCTGGCGCAGATGGCGGCGCGCGATGTCGCGGGCCTCGGGGCCAGCGTCGCTGCGCACATCAACCACATCACCGAGCATCTCCAGGCGTTGCGCAAGCAGGCGCCGGAGAGCCATTTCACTGACTGACCTCGCGGGGGAACGCGACTTGAAGATCGAATCTGTACAGACCATTGTCACCTGTCCGGGACGCAACTTTGTCACCGTCAAGGTGATGACGGATGAAGGCGTCCATGGCCTGGGCGATGCCACGCTCAACGGACGGGAACTGGCGGTCCAGGCCTATCTGGACGAGCACGTGATCCCGTGCCTGATCGGGCGCGATCCCCGCAACATCGAAGACATCTGGCAATACCTGTATCGCGGCGCCTACTGGCGCCGCGGCCCGGTCACGATGACCGCCATCGCCGCCATCGACATGGCCTTGTGGGATATCAAGGGCAAGTTGGCCGGCATGCCGGTGTACCAGTTGCTGGGCGGCAGAAGCCGGCAAGGGCTGATGGTGTATGGCCACGCCAACGGACGCGACCACGCCGAGGCCGTGGAGGCCGTGCAGCGTCATGTGGAGCAGGGCTACAAGGCCATCCGCGTGCAGTCCGGCGTGCCCGGCCTGGGCAAGGTGTATGGCGTGGGCAAGGGTGGCGGCCATTACGAGCCTGCCGAGAAAGGCCTGCCGCCGGAAGAGCCCTGGGATACATCGCTCTACCTGCGCCATACGCCCGAACTGTTCCGCAAGGTGCGCGATGCCGTGGGTTTCGGGCCCCACCTGCTGCACGACGCCCACCATCGCCTGACGCCGATCGAGGCCGCGCGGCTCGGCAAGGAACTTGAGCCCTTCAGCCTGTTCTGGCTGGAAGACGCCACGCCGGCAGAGAACCAGGAGGCGTTCCGGCTGATCCGCCAGCACACCACGACGCCGCTGGCGGTGGGGGAAGTCTTCAACTCGGTCTGGGACTGCAAGACGCTGATCAGCGAGCAACTGGTCGACTACATCCGCGCCACCATCGTGCATGCGGGCGGCATTACCCATGTGCGGCGCATCGCGGACTTCGCAGCCATGTACCAGGTGCGGACTGGGTTCCATGGGGCGACCGACCTGTCGCCGGTGTGCATGGCGGCCGCGGTCAACTTCGGCCTGTGGGCGCCCAACTTCGGCATCCAGGAGCTGATGCCGCACAGCGAACTGACTGATGCGGTCTTTCCCCACAACTACCGCTTCGAAGACGGCTACCTGGTCATGGACGAGGTGCCGGGCCTTGGTGTCGATATCGACGAAGCACTGGCCGCAAAGTATCCCTACGAACGTGCCTACCTGCCGGTTGCGCGGCTGGCGGATGGCTCGATGTGGCACTGGTAGCCGGAGTTTCCGATGCTCAGCATTGTTGTCGAAGAACCCAACAGCATGGCCGTGTGCGAGCGGCCAATGCCGGAGCCCGCTGCCGGCGAGGTGCGCGTACGCGTGCGCTATGCCGGCATCTGCGGTTCCGACCTGCATATCTTCCGCGGTCACAATCCGTTCGTGGCGTATCCGCGCGTCATCGGCCACGAGTTCGTCGGCACCATCGATGCCGTGGGTGCCGGGGTTGATGCGTCGCGCATCGGCCAGCGCGTGGTGGCGGATCCGGTCATCAGCTGCGGACAATGCCATGCATGCCGGATCGGCCGCCAGAACGTGTGTAGCCGGCTCCAGGTGATCGGGGTGCACCGCGACGGCGGCTTCAGCGAGTACGCCTGCGTGCCGGCCCGCAATGCCTATGTGATTTCGGACGGCATGCCCGAAGCCAGCGCTTCGGTGATCGAGCCGTTCGCGGTGGCGGCCAATGTCACGCACCGCACCGGCGTGCTTGCGCAGGATGTGGCATTGATCTATGGCGCGGGGCCGGTCGGCCTCAACCTGATGCAGGTCCTCAAGCGCGTCCATGGCCTCCGCGCCTACATCACGGATCACCTCGACGAGCGCCTCGCGCTCGCGCGGCAATGCGGTGCCGGAGAGGACGAGGTCATCAACACCGCGCGCGAACCCATCGAACAGGCGCTGGCGGCGCGAGGCGTGGAAGGCGGTCCGACACTGATCTTCGATGCCGTATGCCATCCGGCCATCCTGGAGGAGGCCGTGCGCATTGCGGCACCGGCCGGGCGTATCGGGGTATTGGGCTTTTCGCCGACGCCATCGGCGATCCCGCAACAGGAACTCACCAAGAAGGAATTGACGCTGTATGCCTCGCGGCTTAACTGCGCGATGTTCCCGACGGTGATTGACTGGATCGCGAAAGACCTGGTCAATCCCGGGCAAATTGTCACGCACCACGTCGATTTTCGCGATGTTGCCGGCGCCTTTGCACTGGCCGAGGGCAATCCGGGCGAATGCTGCAAGGTGCTGCTTGACTTTGGTCATGGTGGCTGACATGGCGGACTTCGAACTCATCGGGTTTCCTCACGCAGGTGAGTTGCCGGGCGTACGGCGCAACTTGCATAACCTGGCCCAGCGCTCGGCAGCCAGGCGGCAGGCGGATCGTCGCGAGCTGGAACAGACGTTGGCGCGGCTCACAGGGCGGGGTGTCTGAAGCGCCGACCCTTGCGTAATCAGCAGGTGGCGCTTGACGCGCATTCTCTCTTCGTTCACCTTATGTCCCCGGCATGGCCGGCGTCCCATTGCCGGCGCCGGGCTTTGCGCGGCGATCGCGCCAGTGCAGCCCGCGGGCGAACAACAAAAGGTGACCAAAGGGAGACCATCGCAATGAGCAAGCTACTGCTCGGACCCGTGCTGTCGTTTCGTGGCCTCGGAACGGATGGCTCATGGAAGGTGACGGCGCTCATCGGCATCGAAGATCAAGCCAGGGTTCCTCAGGTCACCGTGGAGGGCCGCAAGGCCGGCAAGCCGGTGATCCTGCTGCAGCATGCGGGCCACACCTATCTGCGCTACGACTTGTCCTGCAAGCTGCGCAAGAACGAACGGCGGGTACCGTACAGCATCGAAGGTGTCGGGGAAGCGTGGCACTTTACCGTGCCCGGCAAGGGCTACGCGCCGCGCATGGCCTATGTTTCGTGCAACGGATTCTCCGACCCGAGCGGCATGCGCAAGCTGGTCAAGGCTGAGAATGCGGTATGGGCGGACTTGCTGTGCAACCACGACAAGGACATCCGTCCGGCAGGCTATGAGCTGGACAAGGAGCAGCTCTGGCACGAGGCGCGTACCCATGACCAGGGCAACCAGCGCTTCCATCTGATGCTGATGGGCGGCGACCAGATCTACTTCGATTCGATCTGGGAAGACCTCAAGCTGCTGAAGCGCTGGATCGGGCTGACGCGCGAGGAGCAGCTGCAGTACCCGGTGGACGCTGACCTCGAGAAGGAAATCGAGGACTACTATTTCAAGCACTACAGCGCGCGCTGGCTGCCTCATGCAAGGTCAGGATGGGGTAGCGCAGACAAGCCGCTCGATGCTGCCCAGGCCATGGCACGGATCCCCACGGTGATGATGTGGGATGACCATGACATCTTCGACGGCTGGGGTTCCTATAGCTCCGAGATGCAGCGCAGTCCGTTGTTCCAGCGGCTGTTCTTCCATGCGCGCCGGGCCTTCTGGGTCTTCCAGATGCAGCATGGTGTCGAACAGCTTCCCGACCTGGTGCCGCGCACTGACGTCAGGGTCCGGTCTGACGATCCATTGTTCGAGCCGGTCAAGTGGTCTCAGGTGCTGTCCGGCGACAAGCTTGCGCTGCCGTTGCTGGACGAGCAGCCGGGGTTCACGTTCGCGCATTCGGCTGGCCCAGTCGGCCTGATCGTTGCCGACCTGAGGACCGAACGATCCCAGGAACAGGTGCTTGGACCCGGTACCTGGGGCGCACTGCAGCGGTGGCTGTCGGGGATCGAATCGGGCCACGCCGCCAACCCTGGCGGCATCAATTGCCAGCACCTGCTGCTGATGTCTTCCGTGCCCGTGGTGCATCCCAAGCTGTCGCTGGCCGAAGCCTTCCTGGACAACTTTGGCCAGGATCATGTGCTCGACAGCAGTGCCGATGACCTCAAGGACCACTGGACCCACGACGACCACGAGGGCGAGAGGAAGCGCCTGGTGGAGACCTTGCTCAAGACCGCCAGCCAGAAGCAGCTGCGGGTCACGATCATCTCTGGCGATGTCCATGTCGCGGCCTGGGGTGTCGCCTACAGGAAAGATGTGGGGCCGAAGGACAACTGGGCGCAGATACAGCAGCTGACCAGTACTGCCGTGGTGCATCCCTCGCTGGTCGGGGTCATGGAGCGTCTGTTCTTCCATGTGCTGAACAACGTCGCTCAGTCGAAGCAGGCGCTTGATGTCAACCTGTCCGCGGAAATGATGCTCTTTCCCGGATCCAACCGGTACGTGATGCCGGCCAGGAACTGGCTTGCGATCGAGGTGGACCGGGGCACGGACAACCCGAACGGCTGCAAGCTGTGGGCGACGTGGCGGTGCGAGACCAAGGCGGCGTTCACCAATCACCTGCTGGCTACCGATCCGGTGAACTTATAATCTGGATCGAGTCAGAGAGTAGGGCGGGGCGGCGTGTTCAGGCATGCTTGCCCATGCCTCGCCGATTCAAACCCCATCCTCGGAGGATTCAAGCCATGCGCCATTGATGCCGCCGTCTGCATGACGGCCAGTCTCCACCGCCCCCAAGCAGGGGGAGTTCCTGGCATCCCTGGAATCCCGCATGTCAAATCCCAAGCTGACGCTGGAAAGCGTTTCCTACGTCCTGCCCGACGGCCGGACGCTCTTCTCTGAACTGTCCGAACAATTCGACGATCGTCCCACCGGCCTGGTCGGGCGCAACGGTATCGGCAAGTCCGTGCTGGCACGCATCCTGGGCGGGGAGCTGGAGCCCTCCGCGGGGCGTTGCGTGCGGTCGGGCAGCGTGCATTACCTGTCCCAGCAGGCCGCGCATGCCGTGCAGACGTCGGTGGCCGGGCTGGCTGGCGTGCAATCGGTGCTGGATGCGCTGCAGCGCATCGAGGCCGGCAGCACCGCGGCGCAAGACTTCGATGACGTCGGCGAGCACTGGAACATGCCGCAACGGCTGCGGCAGGAACTGGAGCGCAATGGCCTGGGCCACCTGCAGGCGGACACCCCGGCGAGCACCCTGAGCGGCGGCGAAGCCGTGCGCGTGGCACTGACCGGTGCGTTGCTGTCGGATGCCGATTTCCTGATCCTCGACGAACCCAGCAATCATCTGGACCGGCCGAACCGGCTGGCGCTGATCGCGCAACTGCAACGCTGGCAGCGCGGCCTGCTGGTGGTCAGCCATGACCGGCAGTTGCTGGAGGGCATGGCGCGCATGGTCGAGCTGTCGTCGCTCGGACTGCGCAGTTATGGCGGCGGCTATTCGTTCTATGCGCAATGCAAGGCGCAGGAGCGCGAGAACGCCCTGCAGCAGCTGGATCAGCGCAAGCTCGAACGCAAGCGGGAAGAACAGTCGCTGCGTGCGCAGCGTGAACGCCAGGAGCGGCGGCAGGCCCGTGGCAACCGGCAGGCGCGCGATGCCAACCAGGCCAGCATCCTGCTGGGCCGGCAGAAGGAGCGCAGCCAGGCCTCGGCGGGCAGGCTGCGCCTGCAGCAGGCCGCCACGCGCGAAGCGCTCGATGCGCGCGTGCACGACGCCGCGCAACAGGTGGAGGGCGATGCCGCGATCGTATTGCTCGCGTTGCCTGTCAGTCAGGCCGCGCAACGCCGCGTGGCTGAACTGGACGAGGTCGACCTGCCGTTCGTGCCGGCCGCCACGCGCCGCATCAGCCTGATGCTGACGGGCCAGCAGCGCGTGGGCGTCGTCGGCCCCAATGGCTGCGGCAAATCCACCTTGCTCAAGCTGCTGGCCGGCCAGTTGCAGCCGCTTGCCGGCCGCTGCGCGGTGCATGCCGAGCGCGCCTACCTCGACCAGCAACTGGCCGGCCTGCTGCCGCAGCGCTCAACCATCGAACAGATGCTGGCCGCCAACCACACCGCCGGGGAGGCGGCATTGCGCACGCGGCTGGCGCTGCTGGATCTCGATGCGCAGAAGGTCACCGCGCCCAGCGGCCTGCTCAGCGGCGGCGAGCGCCTGAAGGCCGCGCTGGCTTGTACCTTGTATGCCGATCCGCCGGCACAGCTGCTGTTGTTCGATGAACCCAGCAACCACCTGGACCTGCCGTCCGTGCAGGCGGTGGAGACGATGCTGCGCGGCTATCAGGGCGCACTGGTGGTGGTGTCCCACGACGATGTGTTCATGGGCAGCCTGGGGCTGACCCATCGCCTGGCGGCAACGCCGGACGGGTGGAAGCTGGAACCCTGGTAGGCGGTCTATTTATACCCGGATGATATTGACATCGGATTTTATCCGGGTAATATTCGGGAATCGTCTCCCAGGGGCATCCCCATGACCAACGCAACGCTTCACAGCTACACCACCTTCGACGGCCACCGGCGTATCGCCACTGGTTCGCTGCAAGCCAATGCGCTGGCGCTCAAGCGCGCGCTGGAAGCCGGCGCGGGCAGACCCGTGCTGGTTTTCGACGACGGCACCGGGCGCTCGATCGACCTGGATACGAGCGGGACCGAGGCCGCCGTACTTGAGCGGACGGCCGAGCGCGCCGCACAGCTCGAATCCGTGCGGCTGCCAGCCGGCGACAACGATGAAGCGGCGGACGTGGCCGAGCCCCGGGGCCGCGGGCGCCCGAAGCTTGGCGTGGTGTCGCGCGAGGTGACGCTGCTGCCGCGCCATTGGCAATGGCTGGCCGCCCAGCCAGGCGGGGCATCGGTGGCCCTGCGCAAGCTGGTCGAGCAGGCGCGCCGGGACCACGCGGACAAGGACCGCAGCCGCCGCGCCAGCGAACGGGCCTACCACTTCATGGTGGCGATGGCGGGGGATTTGCCCGGTTTCGAGGAAGCCACGCGGGCCTTGTTCGCGGGCGATGTGGCGGGCTTTGCGCAGCGGCTCGAGGCATGGCCGGTGGATATCCGCGAGCACGCGATGCGCCTTGCGGACAGCAACGCTTGAACGGCTCCGCGGGCCTGGTCAGATGCCGCCCAGCAGGTCATGCGCATCCACGATCGCATAGGCGATCTCGGGATGCTCTTCCATGCTGCGGCGGATGGCGGCTGGGATCGACTGGCGGATCTTGCGGCACAGGCCGGGCTGCTCCTGCACCTGGATGCTGATGCCGCGCACCGTGCGCACGCCGCGCGCGCTGGGGGTGATGGTCAGCACGATGCCCAGCTGGGTCTGCATCAGGCTTTCCATGCGCTGCAATTCAGCCAGGCTGGTCAGGCGCTCAAGCCGTTCGACCAGCCGCTTTTCTTCGGCCCGGGTGAGCCGCAGCACGCGCAGGTCGGCGTTGGGGTCACTCAGCAAGGCTTCGCGCCCGCAGATACAGGCGCCGGGCGGGCATTCCGTGCGAAGAGGGAACGGCGCGTTCATGTGGGGCGCGGCCACAAGGCCGCAAGATAGCGGGGACGATGACCGGATATGTTAATTCAGGTTGCCGGTCGCCGGTTGCCCGCTGCGGGCACGCCATCTTTCCCGCAGCACCTCAGGTCTGCGGCCGCGGCACCTGGCCTGGCCGCGCCCTGCCGTCCCACACCTGTTCGCCATTGTGCGCGGACATGGTTCCGTCCAGCTGCTCGATATGGGCCGACGCGAGGGTGAGCCGCCGGCCATGCGCGCGGCCCTGGCGGTGCGGCCGCTGTTGCCCGCGGTCGGCCTGGAAATCTGGGCGACCCATTCCAGCCTGCGCCGCTGCCATTGGCGGGGCGCCGCTTCCTGGCCTCGGTTGGCAAGGTGCTGCGCGACATCCGGCCGCCTGCCGCGTGCGCGCAGGGGTAGTCCGGCAGCAAATGCCGATCCGGTCTATGCTCGCGGCAGCGGCGTGGCCCGACGGCCCCCGACAACAGGAATTTCCAACCTAGGCCTGCACAGGAGACCCCATGGCACTCTCGATGTACGAAGTCTCGATTCCCTTGTTCATCCGCGCGCTCGGCAACCTCGCCGCGATCCTGGACAAGGGCGCGGCCCACGCCCAGGCGCAGGGCATGGACCCGGCTGACCTGATCCAGACCCGCCTGATCGCCGACATGGATGCGCTGTCGGCACAGGTGCAGCGCGCCAGCGACGCCTCCAAGGGCTGCGCCGCGCGGCTGGCAGGCATCGAGGTGCCTTCGTTCGCCGATACCGAAACCACCTTTGCCGAACTGCAGGACCGCATCGCCCGCACCATCGGGTTCCTGGAGCAGATCACGCCTGAACAGTTGGAAGGCAGCGAGCAGCGCGAGATCGAGCTGAAGCTGCGCCAGGGGCCGATGACATTCGACGGCAAGTCCTACCTGCTGGGCTTTGCCTTGCCCAACTTCTATTTCCACGTGACCACCGCCTATGACATCCTGCGCCACAAGGGCGTGCAGATCGGCAAGCGCGACTACCTGGGGCTGAAGTAAGAAGCCGAGCGGGGCCAGTAGGAAAAAGCCGGGCGCGGATCCCGGCTTTTTCATTGTCGAACAGCCGCTTGGGCGGCCGCCGGTCAGCGCGGTCAGCACCGGGGCGCCGATGGCGGCCCTTTGCAGCAAAACCGGGTGATCTGCAGAAGATATTTGCCGCGCGCCTGGCCGGCGGCCGGGACCGCATCCCGCCAGCCTCTAAGCGAAAACCCTGACCCCTCTGGTATACTTGCATTACGTCCGGACCGGCCGGACGCAGCCTGCGACAGGCCACAGGCGGTTCCTCCGGCAGTGCCCGGAGCCCTGCACGGAAAACCCGGTGCACACCGCCCGCGCTGCCAGCCATGGGGCGCCGATCCGGGAGCCCGAGCCCAGATCCGTGATACTTGTTATCCGGCCTTTGCCCAATACCTGTTGGAACCCCGGCCAGCCCAAGGGCGGCCGAATGCCCGTTAACGGTCGAAAAACGGTCCCAGAGAGACCCCCACGCATGACTTACGCCGTCAAGGAAATCTTCTATACGCTGCAGGGCGAAGGCGCCAACGCCGGCCGCGCCGCGGTGTTCTGCCGCTTTGCCGGCTGCAACCTGTGGAGCGGCCGCGAAGACGACCGCGCCAGCGCGGTGTGCCAGTTCTGCGATACGGATTTCGTCGGCACCGATGGCACGCGCGGCGGCAAGTACCGCACGGCCGAGGAGCTGGCCGCGGTGGTCGCGTCGGAATGGCCGCAGGGCGGCGGCGGCCAGCCGCTGGTGGTCTGTACCGGGGGCGAGCCGCTGCTGCAGCTCGACGCGCCGCTGATCGACGCGCTGCATGCGCAGGGCTTCGAGATCGCGATCGAAACCAACGGCACCATCGCCGTGCCGCCGGGCATCGACTGGGTCTGCGTCAGCCCCAAGATGGGCTCGGAACTGGTGGTCACGCGTGGTGACGAGCTCAAAGTCGTGATCCCGCAGGAGGGCCAGGACTTTGCCGCATACGAGCAGCTTGATTTCCGCCATTTCCTGGTGCAGGCCATGGATGGCCCGCTGGCGAGGGAAAATACCGCCGCCGCGGTGGCGTTCTGCCAGCGTCACCCGCGCTGGCGGCTGTCGCTGCAGACCCACAAGCTGCTGGGCATCCGCTGAGCGGCGCGGCATCCACGGTATCGACAGGTCGCCCAACGGGCGGCAAAACGTACACAATACAGGCTTCGGACGCGCGCGCAGTGTCCGTTCCAACGCAGGCGGCCGGCACCGGCGCCGGTACACATGAGCAAACAAGTTTCCATTACCCGCCGGCTGGAGTTCGACTCCGGCCACCGCATCCCGAACCACTGCGGCCAGTGCCGCAATATTCACGGCCACCGCTACCGGCTGGACCTGACGCTGTCGGGGGAGGTCCTGCACCGCGAGGGCGCGTCGGATGACGGCATGATCCTGGACTTCGGCGACATCAAGGCGCTCGCCAACGAGCACCTGGTCAACAAGTGGGACCATGCCTTCCTGATCTATCGTGGCGATACCGCGCTGCTGAACTTCCTGCAATCGATGGAAGGGCACAAGACCGTGGTGCTGGACGCGATCCCGACGGTCGAGAACCTGGCCCAGGTTGCCTTCGACATCCTGGCGCCGGTGTTCAAGGACTGCTTCGGCCACCACCTGCAGCTGACCAGGCTGGTGCTGTTCGAAACGCCCAACTGCTGGGCGGAAGTGAGCGCGCCCGCGGTGCTGCCGGCGCAGGACTGAGCGGGGACGATGCCAGAGACGCCACCGCTGCCGTTGCGCGCGCTGCGCGCCCTGCCTGAAGACCCGGCCGAGGCTGCCGAGCGTGATGCGCGCTACATGCGCGCCGCGCTGGAAGAAGCCCGCCTGGCCGAAGCCGCCGGCGAGGTGCCGGTGGGCGCGGTGGTGGTCTGGAACGACACCATCATCGCGCGCGGCCACAACCTGCCGATCCGCTCGGTGGACCCGTCCGCCCATGCCGAGATGCAGGCACTGCGCGCCGCCGCCCAGGTGATCGGCAACTACCGCATGCCTGAGTGCGAGCTGTACGTGACGCTGGAACCGTGCGTCATGTGCAGCGGCGCGATCCTGCACGCGCGGCTGCGCCACGTGGTGTTCGGTGCAGCCGACCCCAAGACCGGCGCCGCCGGCAGCGTGCTCAACCTGTTCGAGCAGGCGCAGCTCAACCACCAGACCACCATTGCCGGCGGGGTGCTGGCCGACACCTGCGGCCAGATGCTGAAGGATTTCTTCGGCGCGCGCCGCCGGGCGCAGAAAGCCGCGCAGAAGGCGGCACAGCAGGACGCCGCCGCGCCTGTCACCGATCCCGACA
The DNA here is from genome assembly GCF_058781795.1 of Cupriavidus sp. FW306-1B-F12B. NCBI lineage: Bacteria > Pseudomonadati > Pseudomonadota > Betaproteobacteria > Burkholderiales > Burkholderiaceae > Cupriavidus > Cupriavidus sp. FW306-1B-F12B. The sequence continues at coordinate 10,777 of NZ_JBYSXC010000027.1, read as the reverse complement.
AGAACAACGACACCGAAGCATGAGTACGCCGAACAGCAGGCCGCCGCATACCGAAGTCCGACTGATCGCCTCGTCCGGGTATCCGCACGACGTCGCCATCGCCGCACGCGGCTGTGCCTGGCTCAAGCATCATGGCTACCACATGACCAACCCCGACGTGCTGGCGCGGCGCTACCTGCGCTTTGGCGGCACGGATGCGGAGCGGCTGGCCGACCTGCACGCCATCGGCACCGGCGCGCCGCACGAGCTGACGCTGGCGGTGCGCGGCGGCTATGGCATCGCGCGGCTGCTGGCGCAAGTCGACTTTGCCCGCATCGCCGCGCAGGCCAGCGCCAGCGGCACGCCCATCGTCGGCCACAGCGACTTCACCGCGTTCCAGCTGGCCTACCTGGCGGCGACGGGTGCCGTCACCTTTGCGGGGCCGATGCTGCTGGCGGATTTTGGTGCCGAGGTGGTGGATCCCTTCATGTGGGAGCATTTCGAAGGCATCCTGCGCAACCCGGCGTACAGCGTCGATGTCGCGGCGCCGCAGTCGGGCGGCCAACCGTTCTCAGGCAGCGTGGAAGGCACGCTCTGGGGCGGCAACCTGGCCATGCTGTGCAGCCTGCTGGGCACGCCTTTCATGCCGCAGGTGGAGGGCGGGGTGCTGTTCCTGGAAGACATCAACGAGCCGCCGTACCGGGTGGAGCGCATGCTGATCCAGCTGCAGCAGGCAGGCGTGCTGGGCGCGCAGCGCGCCATCGTGCTGGGCGATTTCTCCAATTACCGCGTCACCGACTACGACAACGGCTACGACATGGACGCAGTGGTGGCCTACCTGGGCGACCAACTGCCGGTGCCGGTGCTGACCGGGCTGCCGTTCGGCCACTGCGCGCGCAAGCTGACGCTGCCGGTCGGCGCCCAGGTGCGGCTGGCCGCACGTGCGGATGGCTTCAACATGGCGTTTTCCGGCTATCCGGTGCTGGCGCCACTGGCCTGACCGGCCGCAGCGTCCGATGCCGCGCATCCGGGTGCAAGGAATGCGTCCGGATGATAGAATGTGCGGTTATTTCCTGACTTCCTGCCGGGTTCTCGCATGAACCGGGCGCGGCCCGTGCCGCATCGCCAGCCATGGCCGCCGGATGACTCCGGGCCAGCGCGATGCATCTCCGGCAAGGCCCGTCCCTGAGCGGCATGGGGTGCGCCTCGTGCGCAAAACCGGCAAGCCGCGGCCAGCGCCGCGGCGCCACAATCTCCAGACAAGGTTCAAGACGTGCTTTCTACCGCAAACATCACCATGCAGTTCGGCCCCAAGCCGTTGTTCGAGAATATCTCGGTCAAATTCGGCGAGGGCAACCGCTACGGCCTGATCGGCGCGAACGGTTGCGGCAAGTCCACCTTCATGAAGATCCTGGGCGGCGACCTGGAACCGTCGTCGGGCAACGTCATGCTGGAGCCGGGCGTGCGCCTGGGCAAGCTGCGCCAGGACCAGTTCGCCTATGAAGACATGCGCGTGCTGGACGTGGTGATGATGGGCCACACCGAGATGTGGGCCGCCGCGCAGGAGCGCGACGCCATCTACGCCAACCCCGAAGCGACCGACGAAGACTACATGAAGGCCGCCGAGCTGGAGGCCAAGTACGCCGAATACGACGGCTACACCGCCGAGGCCCGCGCCGGCGAGCTGCTGCTGGGCGTGGGCATCCCCACCAGCCAGCACCAGGGCACGATGAGCGACGTCGCCCCTGGCTGGAAGCTGCGCGTGCTGCTGGCGCAGGCACTGTTCTCGAACCCGGACGTGCTGCTGCTGGACGAACCGACCAACAACCTGGACATCAACACGATCCGCTGGCTGGAGACCGTGCTCAACGAGCGCAACTCCACCATGATCATCATCTCCCACGATCGCCACTTCCTGAACTCGGTCTGCACCCACATGGCCGACATGGACTACGGCACGCTCAAGGTCTATCCGGGCAACTACGACGACTACATGGAAGCGTCGATGCAGGCCCGCGAGCGCCAGGTCGCCGCCAACGCGCGCGCCAAGGAGCGCATCAGCGAGCTGCAGGACTTCGTGCGCCGCTTCTCGGCCAACAAGTCCAAGGCCCGCCAAGCCACCTCGCGCGCCAAGCAGATCGAGAAAATCAAGGTCGACGACATCAAGCCGTCGTCGCGCCAGAACCCGTTCATCCGCTTCGAGTTCGAGAAGAAGCTGCACAACCTGGCCGTGGAAGTGGAGAACATCACCAAGACCTACGACCGCAAGATCATCGACGGCCTGTCGCTGGCGATCCAGGCCGGCGAGCGCGTGGCGATCATCGGCGAAAACGGCGCGGGCAAGACCACGCTGCTGCGCAGTCTGCTCAACGGCGCGGTGCAGACCGGCGTGCAGCGCGGCGTGGAAGTGGACCGCGGCACGGTCAAGTGGGCCGAGAACGCCAACGTCGGCTACATGCCGCAGGATACCTACGAGGAATTCCCGGACAATCGCGACGTGATGGACTGGATGAGCCAGTGGACGCAGGCCGGCGACGACGAGACCTCGCTGCGCGGCACGCTGGGCCGCCTGCTGTTCTCGGCCGACGACATCCGGAAGTCGGTCAAGGTGCTGTCCGGCGGCGAGAAGGGCCGCATGATCTGGGGCAAGTTGATGCTGGGCCGCCATAACGTGCTGGCCATGGACGAGCCGACCAACCACATGGACATGGAGTCGATCGAATCCCTGCAGATCGCGCTGGACAAGTTCACGGGCACGCTGATCTTCGTTTCGCACGACCGCGAGCTGATCAGCGGGCTGGCGACGCGCGTGATCGAAGTGCGCACCGACGGCACGCTGACGGACTACCTGGGTACGTATGACGAGTACCTGCAGTCGCAGGGTATCGACGGCTGAGCGTCGGGACGTTGACGATGAGAGAAGGCCGCCTCGGGGCGGCCTTTTTTCATTGCTGCGCCGCAATCTCAGCCGGCGGCGATGCGATCTGTGATCTGGTCGAGCTGGCTCGTGATGGCACGCGCGGTGATGTCGCCCTTGGCCTTGAGCAGCGCCGCATGCAGCGGTTCGCGCAGCGCCAGCAGGCCGGCCAGGTCGGTGGCCCTTTCGACCTTCACCTGCAGCATGTAGCCGCGCAGGCCCAGATGCTGGCCGATCACGTCGGTATAGAAGTAATACAGGCTCTCGAAGGCCGCGATGTCGGCGGGCGTGTGGGCCGCGGTATCGGCCGGTTGCGGCGTCTCCGGCTCCTCGGGGGCGGGTGCGTGCCGCATTGCATACACGGAGAACATATTGGTGTCGGCGGCAGGCGGGACCCGCGCCGGGGCCTGTGCCGCTGCCATCACAGCGGGCGGCCGTGCCGGCTCCGGGACGGCTTCGACCAGCCCTTGTGCCACCAGTGTGTCCATGGCCTCGGGGGCCACCCCCATGCCGGCCACCTGCGCCAGCAATTCCTGCCCGCGGCGCTCGCCGTTGACCATCAGCAGCAGCGCGCGCAGCTTGTGGTCAAGCTTGCGTGCACGCGTCCGGATCTCGTCCTGTCCCGCATCCGTCTTGCGGTAGATCGGATCGACCATGTCTCACCCCTTGTTATGTCCGGCCGCCTTTGGCTAGAGTCCCTGTCAGGTGGTGCGGCCGATTATCGCCACCTTCTTGCCCGGAGCGGTAGGCGCGGCTTTCCGCGGCGCAAAAACATAGTCCCGAATCCGCTCTACAATGTGCGTGCACCATAAAAGTAACAAAAAAATTGCAATCGCCAATTCACCAAACCGAGAACTGTGGCCATGCAACAACGAGACAAACTCTTTATTAACGGCAAGTGGGTCGCTCCCCACGGCAACGGCACGATCGACGTCATCCATTCCGCCACCGAGGCGGTGATGGGCACCATCCCCGAAGGCTCGGCGCGCGACGCCGAGGATGCCATCCAGGCGGCCCGCGCGGCCTTCGACAGCTGGTCGGCCACGCCGCCGGCGGTGCGTGCCGGCTATATCGCCAAGATCGCCGAAGGCCTGAAGGCGCGCAGCGAAGAGCTGGCCCAGCTGATCGCCGGCGAAGTCGGCATGCCGATCAAGCTGGCGCGCGCGATCCAGGTGGGCGGGCCGGTCTACAACTGGGGCCAGGCCGCCAAGCTGCTGGACGGTTTCCGCTTCGAGGAAGAGGTCGGCAACTCCCTGGTGGTGCGCGAGCCCGTGGGCGTGGTGGGTGCCATCACCCCGTGGAACTACCCGCTCAACCAGATCACGCTGAAAGTGGCGCCGGCCCTGGCCGCCGGCTGCACCGTGGTGCTCAAGCCCTCCGAGGTGGCGCCGCTCAATGCCTTCGTGCTGGCCGAGGTGATCGAGGCCGCCGGCCTGCCGCCGGGCGTGTTCAACCTCGTGACCGGCTATGGCCCGGTGGTGGGCGAGGTGCTGGCCAGCCATCCGGAAGTCGACATGGTGTCGTTCACGGGTTCGACCCGAGCCGGCAAGCGCGTGTCGGAACTGGCCTCGCAGACCGTCAAGCGCGTGGCGCTGGAGCTGGGCGGCAAGTCCGCTTCGGTGATCCTGGACGACGCCGACCTGCCGTCGGCGGTAAAGGGCACCATCAATGCCTGCTTCCTGAATTCCGGCCAGACCTGTTCGGCGCATACCCGCATGCTGGTGCCGCGGGCCCGTTACGATGAAGTGAAGGCGATCGCGCAGAAGGTGGTCGAGGGCTTTACCGTGGGCGATCCGCTGCAAGAAACCAGCAAGCTGGGACCGCTGATCTCCGCGGTGCAGAAGGACCGCGTGACCGGCTATATCCGCCGGGGCCTGGACGAGGGTGCCGAGCTGGTGGCTGGCGGTCCCGATACCCCGGAAGGGCTGGACAAGGGCTTCTTCGTCAAACCGACCGTGCTCGGCAACGTGGAGCCGCGCGCCACCGTGGCGCAGGAAGAGATCTTCGGGCCGGTGCTGTCGATCATCTGCTATGACACCGAGGAAGACGCGGTGCGCATCGCCAATGACAGCATCTATGGCCTGGGCGGCGGGGTCTGGTCCGGTGACGAGGCACGCGCGATCCGCGTGGCGCGCCGCATCCGCACCGGCCAGGTCGATATCAACGGCGGCCCGTTCAATATGCAGGCGCCGTTTGGCGGCTACAAGCAGTCCGGCAACGGACGAGAAGCGGGCAAGTACGGCCTGGAGGAATTCCTGGAGTACAAGTCGCTGCAGCTGAAGAAGCCGGCGGCCTGATGCGGCGCTGAGCGGCGCTGATGCAATATGGGAAATGCCCGGCTGGCCCGGGCATTTTTTCGTGCGGATAATGTGCGGAAAACACGCACAACATAACGAAAGTCATTGGGGGAGCAACGATGCGCTGGTTTGGTCGGCTGACCAGGTTTGTAGCGGGGCTGCTGGTGCTGGCGGTGGCCGGCGCTGCCGCGGCCCTGGTCTGGTATCGCCATGCGGCGCAGCCGCCTGCTTCCGGCCAGGAAGCGCTGGCGGGTTTGCGCGGCCAGGTCACGGTCGTGCGCGACGGCCATGGCGTGCCGCATATCCGCGCCGCCAGCAAGGCGGACGCCTGGTTCGCGCTGGGCTACGTCCATGCACAGGACCGGCTGTGGCAGATGCAGATGAACAAGCGCGTCGTTGCAGGTCGGCTTGCGGAGATCCTGGGACCGTCCGCGCTCGATACCGACAAGTTCCTGCGCACGCTGGGCGTGCGGCGTAATGCCGAGGCCATCCTGGCGCAGGCCTCGCCCGAGACCCGTGCCGCGCTGCAGGCCTATGCCGACGGCGTCAATGCCTGGATCGACCATCGCAAAGGCCCGTTGCCACCTGAATTCCTGCTGTTGCGCGCGCAGCCCGAGCGCTGGGAGCCGGCCGACACGCTGGGCTGGCAGACCATGATGGCCTGGGACCTGGGCGGCAACTGGACCCAGGAAACCCTGCGCATGCGGCTGGCGCAAGTGCTGCCTGTGGCCCGCATCAGCGAGTTGCTGGCGCCGTATCCGGGCGAGCAGCCGGTGCGCACCATGGATTACGGCCATCTGTACCGGCAACTGGCGCCGCTGGCGAGTGCCATGGCCAGCGTCGGCGACAAGGCGCCGCCGGGATATGTCGAGGGCATGGGCTCGAACAACTGGGTGGTGTCGGGCGCGCATACGCAATCGGGCAAGCCGATGCTGGCCAATGACCCGCACCTCGGGCTGCAGGCGCCCGCGCTGTGGTATTTCGCCAGGATGACAGCGCCCGGCCTGGACGTGGCCGGCGCCACGCTGCCCGGCATGCCGCTGGTGGTACTGGGGCACAACGACCGCATCGCCTGGGGCCTGACCAATACCGCGCCCGACGTGCAGGACCTGTATATCGAACGGCTGCGCCCCGGCAACGACACCCAGTACCAGACCCCGGACGGCTGGGCCGCATTCGAGACCCGCACCGAGACCATCCGCGTCAAGGGCGCCCCGGACGTGGTGCTGAAGGTCCGCGCCACGCGCCACGGCCCGGTGATTTCCGATTTGTCCGAGCCGCTTTCGGCTGCCGCGGGACCGCTTGGCGCACAGTATGTGGTGGCCTTCCAGTGGACCGCGCTGCGCCCGGACGACCGCACCTTCCAGGCGGGGCTGCGCATGAACGAGGCGCGCGACTGGGCCGGCTTCACCGCGGCGCTGCGCGACTTCCATTCGCCGCAGCAGAACATTGTCTATGCCGATGTCGACGGCAATATCGGCTTCTATGCGCCCGGACGCGTGCCGCTGCGCCGGGCCGACAACGACCTCAAGGGGCTGGCGCCGGCGCCCGGCTGGGATGCGCGCTACGACTGGACCGGCTTTATCCCGTTCGAGGCATTGCCGCACCGCTACAACCCGGCCGACGGCGTGATCGTGACGGCCAACCAGCGCATCGTCGCACCGGACTACCCGTACTTCATCACCAGCGAATGGACCGTGCCGTATCGCTTTGACCGGATCAAGGCGCTGCTGGCGGCCACGCCCAGGCACAGCTTCGACAGCTTTGCGGCAATCCAGAAAGACGTGGTCTCGCTGGCCGTGCGTGATGCCTTGCCGCTGCTGCTGGCCGCGCCCGTCAGCCGCGATGCGGGGCGGCCCGAGCGCGAACGCGCCTTGCTGGGAGCGCTGCGCAAGTGGGACGGAAACATGGACCCGGCGCGCGCCGAGCCGCTGGTGGTCACCGCGTGGCTGCGCGAGCTGTCGCGGCGGCTGTTCGAGGAGAAGGCGGGCGAGGCGATCTTTGTCCGCCTGTGGGACCAGCGTAACGTGCAGCAGCCCATGCTCAACATCCTGCGCGATCCGCGCACGCTGGGCGCGTTCTGGTGCGACCGGCAGCATACGCGCGCGGCCGAGACCTGCGACGACGCCATCGCAGACGCCTGGACCCGGGCCATGGCGGACCTGTCGCGCCGCTACGGCGACGACGCCGCCCGCTGGCGCTGGGGCGAGGCGCACACGGCCCGCTCCGAGCACAAGCCCTTCGGCAAGGTGGCGTACCTGTCGCCGCTGTTCAACCTGCGCGTGCCGACCGGCGGCGATACCTATACGGTCAATGTCGGTCGGCACAACCTGCGCGACGACAAGGCGCCGTTCGAGAACACCCACGCGGCCAGCGTGCGTGCGCTCTATGACCTGGCGGACCTGGAGGCGTCGCGGTTCATGGACTCCACCGGGCAGTCAGGCAACGCGCTGTTGCCGCGCTACCGCGACTGGTCCGGCAAATGGGCCGCGGTCGAGTACGTGACGATCCCGCGCGTGCCATCGCTGCCGCAGCAGGATGCGCCAGATGCGCTGATCCTGGTGCCGGTTGCGACAAAATAGCGCAGGTTACGACATGCCGTGCTGAGAATGCTCGCAAATAGGCGAGATCCTGCCATGGTCTTCGCGGGGCGCAGCAATTGACGCTACCATGGGGACCCCTTTCGACCGGCAGGAGTCCCCGATGGCAACGCGTACCACCCATGTGATCCAGCACGTCGCATTCGAGCATGCGGGCGTGATCGGCAATGCCTTGCGCGCGCGCGGGCACGCGTTGCAGGTGTTCCAGGCCGGTGTCGATGACCTGGCACCCATCGCGGACAATCCGGCCGACCTGCTGCTGATCCTGGGCGGCCCCATCGGTGTCTATGAAACCGATGCCTATCCCTGGCTGGAGGCCGAGATCGCCCTGATCCGCCAACGCCTGGCGGCTGGCGGCAAGATGATCGGGGTTTGCCTGGGCGCGCAGCTGATCGCGCGTGCTGCCGGCGCGCGCGTCTACGCGGGCACGCGCGAGATCGGCTGGGCGCCGATTGCGCCTACGCCAGCGGGGCAGGATTCCGCGCTGGCAGAACTGGCCGCCGCCCACTGGGAGGTGCTGCACTGGCATGGCGATACCTTCGACCTTCCGCCCGGCGCGCAACTGCTGGCATCCACCGCCGCGGTACAGAACCAGGCCTATGCCATCGGCAACCAGGTGCTGGCAATGCAATTCCACCCCGAGGTCATGCCGCGCGATATCGAGGCCTGGCTGATCGGCCATACCGTCGAGCTGGCCAAGGCCGGCATCGATCCGCGCACCATCCGCGCGCGTACTGCGGAAGTCGGTGCCACGGTGGCGGCCGCGGGCGAGCGCATGTTCGCGCGCTGGCTGGAGGAAGCCGGGCTATGAGCCAGCCGGCATCGTCCGTGCGCGCGGTGATCAGCGCCGTATTGACGGGGCAGGCGCGCCCGTTTGGACCCAACGGCGTGCCCAGCGGCATCGCCAAGACCGCGGCTGGCGAGCGGATTCGCGTGACCGCGCTTGGGCTCGAAGGCGACGGGCAGGGCGATCCGCGCCATCACGGTGGTCCGGAAAAGGCGTTGCACCACTACGCCTTCGATCATTACCCGGCGTGGCGCGAGGAACTGGCTGCGCAGGGCGCGCAAGGCAACGGTGTGCTCGACGTTGCGGGCGCCTTCGGCGAAAACCTGAGCACCACCGGGCTGACCGAGGCCGCCGTCTGCATCGGCGACCGCTTCCGTCTGGGCACGGCGCTGGTGGAGGTATCGCAGGCACGCCAGCCGTGCTGGAAGCTCAATCATCGATTCGGCTATGCAGGCATGTCGCGCGCCGTGCAGCAAAGCCTGCGCACCGGCTGGTACTACCGTGTACTGGAGACTGGCGACGTGGCGGCGGGCGATGCGCTGGAACTGGTGGCGCGCCCCTGTCCGCGATGGTCGCTGCAGCGCCTGCTGCAGGTGCTGTATGTCGACCGGCTGGACTATGCCGCGCTCGCGGAAATGTCAGAGCTGGCACCGCTGGCCGGGAACTGGCGCAAGCTTGCGCGGCAGCGCGTGGAACGCCGCGAAATCGAAGATATGGAGCGGCGGCTGGCGGGCGGCTGAGCGCCGCCGCCTCAGCCCTGGCGGAACCGCTTCCCTGTACCTTCGCGCGTAATGCGCTCCCAGACCACCTGCTTTTCCTCTTCGCTGAAGAACACCCAGTTGCTGACCTCGGCCGCGGTGCGGCCGCAGCCCTGGCAGATCTCGTCGAACAGTGTCGAGCAAATGCCGATGCAGGGGCTGTCCGGGCGCTCGGACAGCGTGGAATCCGTGGTGCCGTGGTCCGGTTCGAGGCGGAGCGGGGCGGATTCTGAGGGCGACGGCATGATGGCTGGAGGGATTGGGGTGAAACGGCCAGCCATTATATCGGGTACGAATGACAGGCAGTCGGAATGCCGGGCTGGGCCGGCGAGGATTACGTCTGACGTAATTGAGCAGCGTAGGCCATGCCCTTACGCTGCTGGCAGGACGTAAGCCGTTCACAGGAGCCCAGCATGTCCCAAGCCCTTGCCACCTTGCCCCGCCAACACGATCGCCACGCCGCAGTCGACCCCCGCATGCGCATTATGGTCGACAACGTCCTGATCGGCTCCCCGGTGGCGCGCGCCCTAGGCGTGCGGCTGGCCAGCCTGGCGCCCGATCATGTCGAGCTGGCGATGCCATTCCTGCCGACCAACGTGACCCACGGCAGCATCGTCCATGGCGGCGTCATTGCCACGCTGATCGATATTGCCGGCGCCGCGGCGGCAGCTTCTGGCGCCAGTGCCGACAATGTGAAGGGTGGGGCGACCAGTTCGCTTTCTATCCAGTACCTGGCCCCGGCACAGGGTGCGGCGCTGCGCGCGGTGGCGATGGTGGTGCGGCGTGGGCGCCGGCAGGTGGTCACCGACGTGTCGGTCTATGCAGAAGCGCCGGACGAGGGCGTACTGGTGGCCAAGGCTTTGATGAGCAGTGCCATGTTCTGAATCCGGAGCGGACGCATCGCGCGTCCGTTTTCTCAAATCTATAAAACGCAATTAACCGCCGTATTTTTACCTTCACACCCAAACGCGCCAGTACACTGGCGCGAACTGCTTCCAATGCAAAGGGCGCAGCCTCGTGGAGGAAAGCGATGCAGCATGGGCCTGAAACTGCGCAGCAGGGCGGGATGTCAGCGTCCCCGGCGCCTGCCGCATCCCAGACGCTCCCGGCAAGCCCAGCGCCTTCGGGGTCGCGTATCGCTGTCTACGGTGCGATTGCCGCCAACGTGGCGATCGCTGCGACCAAGTTTGTCGTCGCCGCCGTGACCGGCAGCTCGGCCATGCTGTCCGAGGCCATCCATTCCACCGTCGACACCGGCAATGAGCTGTTGCTGCTGGAACGGGAGGAAGAGGGAAAGGAAGGGGAGACGGCCGGGAAATTGCTGCCGGCCGATGCAGCCGCCGGTTTGCTCCCCTCTCCCGCGTGTATAGACCGGGGACATAGGTAACACCTGTTCGGGGACATGGGTAACACAACTAGACTGGCTGGCAGTGTCTTTT
>NZ_JBYSXC010000026.1:0-50722 GCF_058781795.1 Cupriavidus sp. FW306-1B-F12B | reverse complement strand
CGCGCATCATGATGCGCGCAGGTCACGTGTCACCTATGTCTCCGAACACCTGTTACCCATGTCTCCGGTCTGTACAAGCGGGAGAGGGAGCAAACCAGCAGCGTCGGAAACACATAAGATCATTCAGACAGAGGAGACAACCATGGCGCCCAAAACCCCAACGACACTCGCCCGCCTCGCACTGGCCGCGGCCCTCGCCTTCAGCGCCGGCACCGCCCTGGCCGACATCACCGTCGGCGTCAGCCTGTCCACCACCGGCCCGTCGGCGTCGCTGGGCATCCCGCAGAAGAACTCGCTGGCCTACCTGCCGCAGAAGATCGGCGGCGAGGCGGTACGCTACATCGTGCTGGACGATGCCTCGGACCCCACCCAGGGCGCCAAGGTGGCGCGCCGCTTTGTCTCCGAGGACAAGGTCGACATCATCCTGGGCTCGTCCGCGGTGGCGCCGTCGATCGCCATTGCCGAGGTGGCCGATGAGGCCCAGACCGTGCAGCTGGCGTTCTCGCCGATCGAACTCAAGCCCGGGCGCGGTGCCTGGACCTTCCGGCTGGCGCAGCCGGTGCGGCTGATGGCCAATGCCGTGGCCGCCACCGCCAAGACCAACGGCGTCAAGACCATCGGCTTTATCGGCTTTGCCGATGCCTACGGCGAGACCTGGCTGAAGGACTTTACCGCCGCCGCCAGCGCCAACGGCATCCGCCTGATCGCCACCGAGCGCTACGGCCGCGCCGATACCAGCGTGACCGCGCAGGCCATCAAGCTGATCGCCGCCAAACCCGATGCCATCCTGATCGCCGGCGCCGGCACCGGCGCCGCGCTGCCGCACACCACGCTGCGCGAGCGCGGCTACGGCGGCACCATCTACCACACCCATGGCGCGGCCACCAAGGACCTGATCCGCATCGGCGGGCGCATGGTCAATGGCGCGATCCTGCCGGCCGGGCCGGTGATCGTGCCGGAGCAGTTGCCCGCGGGCGACCCGGTGCGCAAGCCGGGGCTGGACTACGTCACCCGCTATGAGAAGCAATACGGGGCCGACAGCCGCACGCAGTTCGGCGCCCATGCCTACGACGCCGGGCTGGTGCTTGAGCGCATCGTGCCGGTGGCGCTCAGGCACGCCAAGCCGGGGACGCCGGCATTCCGCCAGGCGCTGCGGCAGGCACTGGAGACCGAGCGCGACATCGTGGTCTCGCACGGCGTGCTGAATTACAGTGGGCAAGACCACTATGGCTTCGACCAGCGCGGGCGGGTTATGCTGACCATCGACAACGGCAACTGGAAACTGCTGAAATGAATCCCGAAGCATCCGGCACACCGCCCGCCGCACCCCCGCGCCCGCGCAGCACCACCGCCGCGTCCGCGCGGCGCAAGGCGCGCGACCCGCTCGCGCCGGATCCGGCCGCAAGCGCCGGTGCCGATGCCGGTTTCGACCCGCATGTGCCGAATATCGACTATGGCGTGCTCGACAACCTGATCGGCTACGCCATCCGCCGCGCGCAGATCCGCATCTATGAAGACTTTGTGCTGTCGCTGGCGCAATGGCAGATCACGCCGCCGCGCTTTTCGGCGCTGATCATCATCTCGCGCAACCCGCACCTGAAGCTGACCGAGCTGGCGCAGATCCTCGGCATCGCGCGCTCGGGGGCGGTGCTGCTGGTCGACGCGCTGGAAGAGATGAACCTGGTGGCGCGCCGCCCGGCAGCCGGCGATCGCCGCGCCTACAGCCTGGTGCTGACGGCAGCCGGCCGCCGCACGCTGGAAGCCGCCACGCAGGCGGTGGTGGCGCACGACGCGCACGTCGGCTCGGCGCTGAGCGAGGCCGAGCAGGCCACGCTGAAGTCGCTGCTGGCACGGCTGGCGCCGCCGCGCGCCGGCTGAGGGCAGCCGGCAAGACTGTCACCCGCCTGCCAGTGGCCATGCGTTAACATGGCCGCCATGCCAAGAACAATCGCCGCGCCTACTGCATCGCGACCCGGCGCCCTGCTGCGCCGCCTGTCGCCACTGCTCTCGCCCATCCTTGCCGCCGTGCTGCTGGCCGGCGGTCCCGCGCTCACCCCGGCGCAAGCCAAAGCGCCCGTCAAGACGGTCAAGGCGGCAAAAGCGGCCAAGGCCGCCACCGCCGCAAAAACCGCTGCCGATCCCGCACTGGTGAGCGCCGGCGTGCCGGCCCCGGTGGCCGCGGCGCTGCGCCGAGCCGGCGTACCGGCGTCCGCCGCCAGCTTCTACGTGGTCAGGCTGGGCGCGAGCACCGCCCGCGCCAGCTGGAATGCGCAGCAGCCGATGAACCCGGCCTCGACCATGAAGCTGGTCACCACCTTTGCCGGGCTGCAGTTGCTGGGCCCCGACTACCGCTGGCAGACCTCGCTCTACGCCGACGCCCAGCCCGGCTTCGACGGCACCGTCAACGGCAACGTCTACCTGCGCGGCCACGGCGATCCCAAGCTGGTGCCCGAGGAAATGGCCAAGCTGGTGGCGAAGGCGCGCGCCGGGGGCGCCACCGGCATCAACGGCGACCTGGTGCTGGACCGCAGCTACTTTGCCGATGGCCTGGACGGCAACGGCACCATCGACGGCGAGGTGCAGCGCGCCTACAACGTCGGCCCGGATGCGCTGCTCTATGCGTTCAAGACACTGTCGTTCACGCTGACGCCGGACCCGGCCAGCCAGACCGTGGCAGTCAGCGTCACGCCCGAGCTGGCGCAGCTCAAGCTGGACAACCGGCTCACGCTGACCAACGGCCGCTGCGGCGACTGGCAGTCGAGCGCCAGCCCGAGCGTGCTGCCGCAGGCGGACGGCACCGTGCTGGCGTCGTTCTCGGGCGACTATGCCAGCGACTGCGGCGAGCACGTGCTCAATATCGCCACGCTGTCGCATGCGGAGTTCACCTGGGGCGGCTTCGTCGCCGAATGGCAGCGCGCCGGCGGGCGCTTTGCCCATATGCCCGGGCTGCGCAGCGGCAAGGTGCCGCGCGGCGCGGTGCTGCTGGCGCGCCACTACGGCCTGCCGCTCGCGGATATCGTGCGCGACATCAACAAGTTCTCGAACAACGTGATGGCGCGGCAGCTGTTCCTGACCATCGGCGCCGAAATGGACCGCGGCGGCCCGGCCAGCACCGGGCGCTCGATCCGCGTGGTGCAGCGCTGGCTGGCACGCCAGGGGCTGGACATGCCCGGCCTGGTGCTGGACAACGGCTCGGGCCTGTCGCGCGAGGAACGCATCAGCGCCTATGACATGGCGCGCCTGCTGCAGCAGGCCGCGGCCAGCAGCGTGGGGCCGGTGCTGATCGATTCACTGCCGGTGCTGGGCGTCGACGGCACGCTGCGCAACCGCCTGACGCGCGCCAACGCGGCCGGCAACGGCTACCTGAAGACCGGCACGCTGGCCGACGTGCGCGCGCTGGCCGGCTTTGTGGATGCTGCCGAGGGCGGCCGCTACGTGGTGATCAGCATGATCAACCACCCCAACGCCGCGCAGGCGCAGGAAGCGCACGACGCCCTGCTGCAATGGGTGTACCGCGGCGCACCCTGAGTCCGCGCCGGGCAGGCTGCGGCGCGGCGCCGTGGCCTGGCGCCAACGCCGCGGCCGCATTTTGTTAAGCGGACACTTACCAGCGTCCGATCCGCCCCTATAATGCCAGGGTGCCGGCCGCGTCCTGCGGCGGCAGCCTTCCGGGCCGGCCCTCGGCCCCGGGCCTGCATTGCCCCCTCGCCCTCTGACATGACTTCCCGACAACCCCCGGTGTGGTTGCGCCTCTGGCATCGCTTCGCACCGGCCGAACGCGCCGGCTTTATCGACGGCGCGCGCTACTTTGCCCCGTCCCTGCCCGCGGTCTTCTCCTGGGGCCTGGTGACCGGCGTGGCGATGAGCAAATCCGTAATGACCGTGCCCGAAGCCATCGGCATGTCGCTGCTGGTCTATGCCGGCTCGGCGCAGCTGGCGGTGCTGCCGCTGTTCGCTGCGGGCCTGCCGCTGTGGACCATCTGGCTGACCGCGGCCGTGGTCAACCTGCGCTTCGTGATCTTCAGCGCCGGCATGCAGCCGCACTTCAGCTACATGCCGCTATGGCGGCGCACCATCCTGGGCTCGTTCAACGGCGACCTGCACTTCGTCTACTTCCTGCAGAAGTACAGCACGCCCGGCTACGAGCCCGGCAAGGAAGGCTACTTCTGGGGCATGGCGCTGACCAACTTCTGCATGTGGCAGCTGTCGTCGATCATCGGCATCGTGCTGGCCAGCCTGTTCCCCGACAGCTGGGGCCTGGGGCTGGCGGGCACCATGGCGCTGATCCCGGTGATGATCGCCACCATCAACTCGCGCTCCACGTTGCTGGCCGTGGTGGTGTCGGCGGTGCTGGCGCTGCTTTGCTTCGACTTGCCGTACCGCCTCAGCCTGGTGGTGGCAGTGGTGGGCGCGATTGCCGCCGGCATGGCCAGCGACGACCTGGCCGCGCGCGCGGCGCTGCGCGGCATCCGCCGGCGCAAGCCCAAGGCCCCCGAGGTCACCAACGCCGCCGCGCCGGAAACGCCGCCGGGAGACCGCGCATGAGCCATCTTGAAATCTGGATTGCCATCCTTGGCATGGCGGTCGTCACCATCGTCACGCGCGCGCTGTTCCTGATGGCCGGCGAGCATGTCACCGTGCCCGACCGCATCGCGCGGGCGCTGCGCTATGCGCCGGCCGCGGCACTGGCGGCGATCATCCTGCCGGACCTGATGACCTGGCAGGGGCATTTCACGGTGGCGTTCTCCAACGACAAGCTGATGGCCGGGATTGCGGCCACGCTGTTCTACCTGCTGACGCGGAAGATGGTGGGGATGATCATGGTGGGGATGGCGGTGTATACGGCGTTGAGGTTGCTGGGGTGAGGGCCGGCGCGTCGACGAAGTAAGGCCAGCGGCGAGCCACCGCCCGCCTCATCCTCCAAACGCCGCCGCCGCCCGCTCCAGCCGATCCCGCACCCCGGCCCAATCCTGCCCTTCAGGCAACACCTCGAACATCAGCTGCGTATAGCCCTGCTTGTCGAGCTTGCGCAGCAAGCGGTAAAGCTCGCGCGCATAGGCCGCCGCGTCCGCAGGCGCCTGCACCCAGGTACAACGCTGGTCCACCAGCGGCGCCCGGCCGACCCACGCCACGCGGGCATCGTCCGGCAGCGAGGCCAGCTGCGCCGATGCTGCTTGCGCATCGGCCAGCAGCAGCGGTGTGTGCGGCGCGTAGTGGGCCTTGAGCGTGCCTGAAGCCCGCGGCGCGGCCGCATCGGGCGGCAGCGGGGCCGCGCCCAATACCTGCGCCATCATCGCCGCGGTGATCGCCCCCGGCCGCAGCAGCACCGGGCCGATGCCCTGGTCCAGCCGCGACAGGTCGACGATGGTCGATTCGATACCGACCTCCACGCCATCGCCTTCCAGCACATAGACCGCATCGCCGAACTCGTCGCGCACATGCTGCGCGGTGGTCGGGCTGACCTGGCCGAACTTGTTGGCCGACGGCGCGGCAATGCCGCCGCGGCCGCGCTTGAAGCGGGCCAGCAGCGCCTGCGCCACGGGGTGCGAGGGGCAACGCACGCCAATGCTGTCCTGGCCGCCGGCGACGGCCGGATGGATATGCGCGGCGCGCTTCAGGATCAGCGTCAGCGGGCCGGGCCAGAAGGCGTCGATCAGCTGCTGCGCGGCCTCGGGGACCTCGTCGGTCCAGTAGCCGATATCGGCGCCGTCCACCACGTGGACGATCACCGGATGGTTCGACGGCCGGCCCTTGAGCGCGAAGATGCGGGCGACCGCCTCGGGATTCTCGGCGTCCGCACCGAGCCCGTAGACGGTTTCGGTGGGAAAGGCGACCAGTTGCCCGGCCTCGAGCAGGCGGACGGCTTCGTCCAGTTCAGCGGCCGTGGGCATGCGCGGCGACATCGTGTTCCTTGGAGCTATGGCTTCAGAGCGGGATATGCAGCGCCTGCGCGGCGGCGGCAAAGGCGGCGTCGGCCGCTTCGGCATGCTCGCCCACGCAGTTGACGTGGCCCATCTTGCGCGACGGGCGCGCATCGCCCTTGCCGTACAGGTGCAGCTTGGCGCCGGGTTGCGCCACCACCTCGTCCCAGGACGGCGTGCGCTCCAGGCCGAACTCGAACCACACGTCGCCCAGCAGGTTCAGCATCTTGCCGGCCGAGTGCTGGCGCGTGCTGCCCAGCGGCAGCCGCGCCATGGCGCGCACCTGCTGTTCGAACTGGCTGGTCTCGCACGCATCCATGGTGATATGGCCGGAGTTGTGCGGGCGCGGCGCCATCTCGTTGGCGACCAGCGAGCCGTCGGTCAGCACGAAGAACTCGATGCACAGCACGCCGACGTAGCCCATCTCCGTAGCGATGGCAGCCGCTGCAGCACGCGCGCGGTCGGCAATGTCAGGCGACACGCTGGTCGACGGCATCACCGTCGAGAACAGGATGCCGTCGCGGTGCACGTTCTCGGCCAGCGGCCAGGTGGCGGTGGAGCCGTCCGCGGCACGCGCGGCCAGCACCGAGACCTCATAGGCCAGCGGCAGCATCTGCTCCAGCACGCACGGCACGTGCTGCATGGCATTCCAGGCGGCGCGCACGTCGTCGCGCGTCTTCACGCGCGCCTGGCCCTTGCCGTCGTAGCCCATGCGCGCGGTCTTGAGGATGCCGGGCAGCACGTGGTCGGGCAACTGGTCGACATCGGCATCGTGCTGGATCACCCAGTGCGGGGCCGGCGACACGCCGGTGCGCTCGGCGCACGCGGCAAAGAACTTCTTCTCGCCGATGCGGTTCTGCGCGATCGACACGCAGTAGCCGCGCGGCGCGACAAAGGCGCCCAGCTGCTCGAGCCGGTCCAGCGACAGCGACGGCACGTTCTCGAACTCGGTGCTTACCGCCTGGCACAGCTTGCCCATTTCGGCCAGCGCGGCCTCGTCGGTGTATTGCGCACAGATATGCTTGTCCGCCACCGAGCCGGCCGGGCTGTCCTGGTCCGGATCGAGCACGCATACGCGATAGCCCATCGCCTGCGCCGCATGCGTGAACATGCGGCCGAGCTGGCCGCCACCCAGCATGCCGAGCCACGCACCGGGCAGGATAGGCGCGTCGGGACGGTCGACGCCGAACTCGGCGCGCGATTCCGGCGTGTGGGCTTCGGAGAGGTAGGGATGGATATCGGTAGGCATTGCTAGGTTCCGTGGGATGTCCGGATGATTACAGCGGCAGCGTCATCGCGCGCGCGGCTTCGGTCTGCTTCGCGCGGAACGCTTCCAGCGCGCCGGCCAGCGCCTCGTCGGTGGTGGCCAGCGTGGCGATCGCGTGCAGCGCGGCATTGGCGGCACCGGCCTCGCCGATGGCAAAGGTGGCCACCGGCACGCCCTTGGGCATCTGCACGATCGACAGCAGCGAATCCTCGCCACGCAGGTACTTGGACGGCACCGGCACGCCGAACACCGGCACAATGGTCTTGGCGGCGATCATGCCGGGCAGGTGCGCGGCCCCGCCGGCCCCGGCGATGATGGCGCGGATGCCGCGGCTGCGCGCGCTCTCGGCATAGCGGAACATGTCGTCCGCCATGCGGTGCGCCGACACCACCTGGGCTTCGAACGGCACGCCGAAATCCTTCAGCATGGCCACTGCGTGCTGCATCACGTCCCAGTCGGAACTGCTGCCCATCACCACGCCGACCAGCGGCTTGTCTTGCTTGCTCACGTTTGATCCTTCCTTGTTTGCGCCCCTCTCCCGCTTGCGGGAGAGGGGCGGGGGTGAGGGCCGGCGCCTCTTGACGCGTGGCGCCTTGCTGAACCACCCCTCACCCTGCCCTCTCCCCATGAGGGGAGAGGGGAACACATTTTGGTTACTGCAGTTCTTCGCCCGTCAGGCGCGTCAGCGCTTCACGGTACTTGGCGGCGGTCTTTTCGATCACCTCGTCCGGCAGTTGCGGTGCCGGCGCGGTCTTGGGCCAGGGCTTGCCGTCGATGCGCACGGCTTCCAGCCAGTCGCGCACGAACTGCTTGTCGAACGACGGCGGGTTGGTGCCCACCTGGTAGGAATCGGCCGGCCAGAAGCGCGACGAATCGGCGGTCAGGACCTCGTCCATCAGCGTCAGCACGCCATTGTCGTCCAGGCCGAACTCGAACTTGGTATCGGCGATGATGATGCCGCGCGTGGCCGCAAACTCGGCCGCTTCCTTGTACAGGCGGATCGAGATCTCGCGCATCTGGCGCGCCAGCGCGATGCCGATGCGGGCCTCGACTTCGGCGAACGAGATGTTCTCGTCGTGCTCGCCCATCTCGGCCTTGGCGGCCGGGGTGAAGATCGGCTCGGGCAGCTTCTGCGCGTTCTGCAGGCCGGCGGGCAGCTCGATCCCGCACACCTTGCCGGTGGCCTGGTAGTCCTTCCAGCCGCTGCCGGCGAGATAGCCGCGCACCACGGCTTCGACCAGGATCGGCCGCAGGCGCTTGACCACTACGGCGCGGCCCTTGACCTGCTCCACTTCCTCCGGCGCGACCACGGTCTCGGGCGCGATGCCGGTCTCGTGGTTCGGCACGATGTGCGCGAGCTTGCGGAACCAGAAGTTCGCCATCTGGTTCAGCACGCGGCCCTTGTCGGGAATCGGCTCGCCCATGATGACGTCGAACGCCGACAGGCGGTCGGTGGTGACGATCAGCAGCTTGTCATTGCCGACGGCATAGTTGTCGCGCACTTTGCCGTGGCCCAGCAGCGGCAGCGAGTTGATGGAGGACTGGTAGAGAGCGTTGGACATGATGGTTCCGATAAAACGGCGAAGCCGCCGGGCGCTGGATGCGTGCCGCGGCGGCCGGAACTGCAATCCGCCTTCCCCTTGCGCGGAAGGCGGACTAGGGACATTTACTGCACGACCTGCGACAGCTTGCCCGCCTTGTACTGCTGCGCGATGTCGGTCAGGCCGATCGGCTTGATCTTGCCGGCCTGGCCTTCGCAGCCGAAGGCGATGTAGCGCGCCTTGCACACCTGCTTGGCGGCTTCGCGGGCCGGCTTCAGGTATTCGCGCGGGTCGAACTTGCTCGGGTTCTCGGCGAAGAAGCGGCGGATCGCGCCGGTCATGGCCAGGCGGATGTCGGTGTCGATGTTGATCTTGCGCACGCCGTACTTGATCGCTTCCTGGATTTCCTCGACCGGCACGCCGTAGGTTTCCTTCATGTCGCCGCCGAACTTGCGGATCTCTTCCAGCAGCTCTTGCGGAACCGACGACGAGCCGTGCATCACCAGGTGGGTGTTGGGGATGCGGGCGTGGATTTCCTTGATGCGGCTGATCGCCAGGATGTCGCCAGTGGGCTTGCGCGTGAACTTGTAAGCGCCGTGCGAGGTGCCGATGGCGATGGCCAGGGCATCCAGCTGGGTGGCCTTGACGAAGTCGGCGGCCTGCTCCGGATCGGTCAGCAGCATGGAGTGGTCCAGCACGCCGACGGCGCCGATGCCGTCTTCTTCGCCGGCTTCACCGGTTTCCAGCGAGCCCAGGCAGCCCAGTTCGCCTTCCACGGTCACGCCGACGGCGTGGGCCAGCTGCACCACCTTGCGGGTGACGTCGATGTTGTACTCGTACTCGGCCGGGGTCTTGCCGTCTTCGCGCAGCGAGCCGTCCATCATCACCGACGAGAAGCCCAGGTCGATCGCGCCCTGGCAGATCGCCGGCGACTGGCCGTGGTCCTGGTGCATCACCACCGGAATATGGGGATAAGCCTCTACCGCGGCTTCGATCAGGTGGCGCAGGAAATGCTCACCGGCGTATTTGCGCGCGCCGGCCGAGGCTTGCATGATTACCGGGGCGTTGACCTCGTCGGCAGCCTGCATGATGGCCTGCACTTGCTCGAGGTTGTTGACGTTGAAGGCCGGCAGGCCGTAGCTGTTCTCGGCCGCGTGGTCCAGCAGCTGGCGCATCGATACGAGTGGCATGTCTAACTCCTAATAAAAAATGGGGTGTCTTCCGCGTATTCTTCTAATCGGCGCTTACGCAGTGCATCGACTTACGTGGCGCTGCCCGTGCCTGCCGGCTCCGTCAGCCTTGCGCATTCCGCGCTGGCGCTCCGTCCGGCATGGCACGCATTGCTTCATCTCACTTTCAGCTGCCCACCCTGACGATCTTCAGGGTGTTGGTGCCGCCCGGCTGGCCCATCGGCTCGCCGATGGTCAGCACGATGAAATCGCCGCGCTGCACCACGCCCTGCGCCAGCAGCAGTTCTTCTGCCTGCTCCAGCGCGGTGTCGCGGTCGGCGCTGGACTGCAGCGGCAGCGGCACCACGTTGCGGTACAGCTGCATCTTGCGCTGCGAGGCCAGGTTGGGCGTCATCGCATAGATCGGCACATGGATGCGGTGACGGCTCATCCACAATGCGGTGGCGCCGGAATCGGTCAGCGCGGCAATCGCCTTCACCTGCAAATGATAGGCCGTGAACAGCGCACCCATCGCCACCGACTGGTCGATGCGCGAAAAGGTCTGGTTCAGGAAATCGGTGTCGAGCTGCACCACCTCGGACTTCTCGGCTTCGATGCAGACCGCGGCCATGGCCTCGACCGTCTCCACGGGGTAGCGGCCGGCGGCGGTTTCGGCCGACAGCATCACCGCGTCGGTGCCGTCCAGCACGGCGTTGGCCACGTCCGAGACCTCGGCGCGCGTGGGCACCGGGTTGACGATCATGCTCTCCATCATCTGGGTGGCGGTGATGGTCAGCTTGTTGGCCTCGCGCGCCAGCTTGATCATGCGCTTCTGCAGCGCCGGCACGGCGGCATTGCCGACTTCCACGGCCAGGTCGCCGCGCGCCACCATGATGCCGTCGGACGCCTGCAGGATCTCTTCCAGCACGCCCGGGCGGATCGCCTCGGCGCGCTCGATCTTGGCGATCATGCGGGCCTTGTGGCCGTGCGGCTGGCCGGCCACCGCGGTCAGCTGGCGCGCCATTTCCATGTCGGTGGCGTTCTTGGGGAAGCTGACCGCGACGTAGTCGGCGCCCAGGGCCATGGCGGTCTTGATGTCGTCCATGTCCTTGGCGGTCAGCGCCGGCGCCGACAGCCCGCCGCCCTGGCGGTTGATGCCCTTGTTGTTGGACAGCTCGCCGCCCACGCGCACGGTGGTGAAGATCTCGCTGCCGAACACACGGTCCACCACCAGCACGATCAGGCCGTCGTTGAGCAGCAGCAGGTCGCCCGGGCCGACGTCGCGCGGCAGGTCCTGGTAGTCCAGGCCGGCGCGCTGCTCGTTGCCTAGCTGGCAGCTCGAATCCAGGATGAACGGGTCGCCCGCCTTGAGCGTGATCTTGCCGTGCTCGAACTTGCCGACGCGGATCTTGGGGCCCTGCAGGTCGGCCATGATGGCGACCTCGCGCCCGCATGCCTGCGCGGCTTCGCGCACCAGGCGGGCGCGGTCGAGATGGTCCTGGGCGGTGCCGTGCGAAAAATTCAGCCGCACCACGTCGACCCCCGCCGCGATCATGCGGGTCAGGATTTCCAGCGAGCTGGAGGCGGGGCCGATGGTGGCGACGATCTTGGTGGAACGAGTCATGCGCGGAATTCCTGGTTCAGGGCCCCGGCAACACCGCCGGGCCCGGCGGATGCGTCAGCCTGCGGCGCGCTGCTCCAGCACTTCGAATGCGGGCAGCTTCTTGCCTTCCAGGAATTCCAGGAACGCCCCGCCGCCGGTGGAGATATAGCCCACGCGATCGGCGATGCCGTACTTGGCAATGGCCGCCAGCGTGTCGCCGCCGCCGGCAATCGAGAACGCCTTCGATTCGGCGATGGCCTGGGCCAGCACCTTGGTGCCGTTGCCGAACTGATCGAACTCGAACACGCCCACCGGGCCGTTCCAGACGATGGTGCCGGCGGCCTTGAGCTGCTCGGCCAGCATCGCGGCGGTCTTGGGGCCGATGTCCAGGATCATGTCGTCGTCGGCCACGTCCTTGACGTCCTTGACGGTGGCCGCGGCGGTGGCGCTGAATTCCTTGGCGCACACCACGTCGACCGGGATCGGCACCGAGGCGCCACGCTTGGCCATGATGTCGATGATGGTTTTGGCGTCGCCGACCAGGTCGGCTTCGGCCAGCGACTTGCCGATCTTCAGGCCGGCGGCCAGCATGAAGGTATTGGCAATGCCGCCGCCAACGATCAGGTTGTCGACCTTGTCGGCCAGCGACTTCAGGATGGTCAGCTTGGTCGAGACCTTGGAGCCGGCCACGATCGCCACCAGCGGGCGCGCCGGCTGGCCCAGCGCCTTGCCCAGCGCGTCGATCTCTGCGGCCAGCAGCGGGCCGGCGCAGGCGATCGGCGCGTACTTGGCGATGCCATGCGTGGTGGCTTCGGCACGGTGGGCGGTGCCGAAGGCATCGTTCACGTAGACGTCACACAGCTTGGCCATCTTCTGGGCCAGTTCGTCGCTGTTCTTCTTTTCGCCCTTGTTCACGCGGCAGTTTTCCAGCAGCACCACCTGGCCCGGCGCCACCTCGACGCCGTCGACCCAGTTCTGCACCAGCTTGACCGGCTTGCCCAGCAACTCGGACAGGCGCGTGGCGATCGGCGCCAGCGAGTCCTCGGGCTTGAACTCGCCCTCGGTCGGGCGGCCCAGGTGGGAGGTGACCATCACCGCGGCGCCGCCAGCCAGGCAGGCCTCGATCGCCGGCACCGAGGCGCGGATGCGGGTGTCCTCGGTGATGTTGCCGGCGTCATCCTGCGGCACGTTCAGGTCGGCGCGGATAAACACCCGCTTGCCGGAGATTTTGCCTTGGGAAATCAGGTCGGAAAGACGCAGGACAGAGGTCATGGCGATGGATGGCGCGAGATTTCGCTGGAATTCGGGGAAACGGGCATTTTACCTGATCGTGGTCAACGCTTTGCCGATTCCGGACCGTTACGCACATGTGATATGCCTCTTACAGCACATTATGCGCAATCCCGCACAAGCCAGGTGGCGCCCCTCCCCACGAAAGAAGGGGCAGCTCCGTGCCCCTCTTGACCCCCGAGTGCGGTAATGTATGCAACGTCTGCTACAACAGACACGCAAAAGCGCCAGAGCCGGTCTTGAAACGGCCATGACAACAGGCGGCCAAAATAACAAGCAGCCAAAAAGAAAGCAGCCGGTGTGCGATCAGACGCACCGCCGGCGCCGCGCATTTCCTTGTCGCGAATGCAGGGGGTGAGTCAGATGAAAGAAGCCGACATGCACGGAGCGATCCGTGGCTTGTACGAGGGCATTCTCGATCCCGGTGCCTGGCAGCAGAGCCTGCGCACCCTGACGGATCTGGCGGGCACGGCACACGCCTCGATGATGGTCTGGGACACTGTCCGCGACCAGGTCACCGTCAATGAGATCGTCAATCCGGTGGTGGAACTGTTTACCGAGTACGAATCGGACTACCAGGCCATCGATCCGGCCAAGCAGTTCGCGCCGCGCCTGCGGCCGGGCGACTGGTATATCGACGCGCGCGAACTGGGCGAAGGCACCATGGCCCGCCATCCGTTCTACCGTGACTTCTTCCACCGCTACGACCTGCGCTCCTACGTGGCCTGCCTGGTCGAGCGCCAGCCCCACTACGAAGTCTATTTCTCGATGCAGCGCGCGCGCACGCAGCCGCTGTTCTCGCCCGACGACACCCGCGGCATGGACTGGATCATCCCGCATATGCGCAGCGCCATGGCCATGCGCGACCGCACGCTGGGGCTGACGGTGCTGGCGCGGCTGTCGACGCAGCTGGTGGAGCGGCTCAATTTTGCCCTGCTGGTGTTCTCGCCGCAGCGCCAGGTGCTGCTGAGCAACCGCGCCGGCGAGCGCTGGGCGCGGCGCCTGGACCCGGCCGGCAAGGTGTCGGACTGGACCCTGTCGCGCCCGTTCGCCGACATGGTCCAGGCCGCCTGCGACCCGCAGCGCGCGGTCGCCGCGCAGGCCGCCCGCGCCACCGACGGCAACGGCGCCTGCGCGCAGGTGATCGTGCTGCCGCTGCCGCCCTCGCACGCGTTTGCCGCGCAATGGCAGGAACCGGCGGCGCTGGTGATCGTGCATGAGCAGGACAGCGCGCCGCTGTTGCTGGCGCCGGTGCTGCGCGACCTGTACGGACTGACCCCGGCGGAGACCCGGCTGACCACCCAGCTGGCCACCGGACAGGGCCTGCCCGAAGCCAGCCAGCAGCTGAACATCCGCCACGAAACCGCGCGCACCCAGCTCAAGGCCATATTCCACAAGACCGGCTGCAACAGCCAGGCCCAGCTGACGCATCTGCTCTCGCGCCTGGGCGCGGCGCTGGACCAGGCCTGAACACCACGCGCCCGGCAGCGGGCCGGCGCCGCGCCCGCGGCCCGCCCGTTGCCCCGCGAAGAAAGTGCTAAAAATAAAAGAAGTAAAAAGAAGGGAAGCCATGAGCGACACACAGATGCACGACACCATTCGCGCGCTGTACGAGGGGATCTTCGATGCCGATGCCTGGCAGCGCAGCCTGGGCGCGCTGTGCCAGGCCAGCGGCAGCACGCATGCCCATCTGCTGGTGCTCGACACCGTCAACGAGCGCGTGCTGGTGAACCAGGAGGTCAACCCCATGCCGGAGGCGGTGGCCGCCTACAGCGAACAATACGTAGCCATCGACCCGGCCCTGCCGTTCGCCAGGCGCATGTCGGTGGGCAACTGGTATATCGATTCACGCGAGCTGGGCGCGCAGGCGATGCGCAAGTCGCCCTTCTACGGCGAGTTCCTGCGGCAATTCGAACAGTCATCGGTGATGGCCTGCCTGATCGAGCGCCAGCCGCACTACGACGTGTTCCTGTCGCTGCAGCGCCCGCAGGGCCACGACCACTATTCGCCCGAAGACGCGCGCGCGCTCGACTGGGCCATCCCGCACGTGCGCCATGCGATGGCGCTGCGCGACCGCACCCACCAGGTGTCGGCACTGGCGCATGCGTCGGCGCAACTGATGGAGCGGCTGCCGTTCGGCGTGATCGTGTTCCGCGACGACGGCAAGCCGCTGATGGCCAACAGCATTGGCGAGACCTGGGTGCGCCGGCTGCTGCCGGCGGTGTCGGTCGAAACCCGCGCCGTGGCGCCGCCCGCCATAGCCGTGCGCGAGGAAGCCGACTGGCAGCTGTCGCGCTCGTTTGCCGAGGCGCTGCGGGCGGCATGCAACCCCGCCAACCCGCAGCCGGCGCAGGCGCTGCGCGCGGCTGACAGCGCCGGCCGCCAGGCCCAGGTCGTCCTGCTGCCGCTGCCGCCGGCGCACCATCTGGCGATGGACTGGCAGCGCCCCAGCGTGCTGGTGGCGATCCACGAGCCCGGCACCGCGCCGATGACGCTGCCAGCCGTTTTGCGCGACCTCTACGGCCTCACGCCGGCCGAGACCCGGCTGGCCTTGCAGCTGTCATCGGGCATCGGCCTGCCCGAGGCGTGCGAGCTGATCGGCATCCGGCGCGAGACCGGACGCACCCAACTCAAGGCAATCTTCACCAAGACCGGGACGGGCACGCAGGCGCAACTGGCGCACCTGCTCACGCGGCTGGGGGTACGGACCTGACCGAGGCCAGCGCGCGTCAGTCGATCGACGCGCCCACGGTCTTGACCACCCCCGCCCACTTCTGCCGATCCCCCTTCACCGTAGCCTTGAACTGATCCACGGTCTCGACCCGCGGCGTGTTGCCGGCATCGATCAGCTTCTGGCGGATCGCCGGCGTTTCCAGCGCCACCTTCACCGCATCGTTGACCTTGCGCGCGATCTTCGGATCCAGCCCCTTGGGCCCGAAGAAGCCGAACCAGATGGTGCTGTTGAAGCCGGGCAGGCCGCTCTCGGCAATGGTCGGCACGTCGGGAATCACTTGCACGCGCTGCTTGGTGGTCACGCCCAGCAGGCGCACCTTGCCGGCGCGGTACTGCGGCAGCACGCTCTGCACCTGGTTGAAGATGCAGCAGACCTCGCCCTTCACCACCGCCTGCAGCGCGTCGGGGCCGCCCTTGTAGGGCACGTGGACCATGTCCAGGCCGGCGCGCGCGTTGAACTCGGCAAAGGCCAGGTGCGTGCCGGTGCCGTTGCCGGTGGAGGCAAAGTTGTACTTGCCCGGGTTGGCCTTGACCTTCTCGATAAACTCCTTGACCGACTTCACGTCCAGCACCGCCGGGTTGACGGTCAGCACGTTGGAGACATCGACCAGCGGCGCGATCGGGGTGAAATCGGCCTCGGCGTCGAACGGCAGGTTCTTGTACAGCGCCGGGTTGATGCCGTGCGTGGCGGCAGTGCCCAGCAGCAGCGTGTAGCCATCCGGCTTGGCATGCGCGACCACCTCGGAGGCCACGTTGCCGCCGGCGCCCGGCCGGTAGTCGTAGATGATGGTGGTCTTCAGCGACTTCTGCAGCGACTCCTGCAGCGTGCGGCCGACGATGTCGACGCCGGAGCCGGCAGTAAAGCCCATCAGGATCGTCACCGGCTGCGTCGGCCACTCCCCTTGCGCGCGGGCGGGCATGCTGACCGTGCTGACGGCAGCGGCGGCGCACAGCGCGGCCAGGCCGGTAGCGGAACGGAAGGACAAGCGCGGAAGCAGGCGGGACGAAATAGGCATGGGGGCACCGTCGGAGAGAGTCAGGACTGAACATGGGGCCGGCCGGGATCTGAGCCTCGGGCCAGCCCCACAAGATAGCAAGGATCCTGCCAAAACCAAACGACCGAGTTCGCTTGAAGGTATGCCATGCGGGCATATGGCCGCTCAGCGCCGCAGCAGGCCTACCAGTTCGTCGATCTCCGGCAAGGGCGCGCCGGTGCCGGCAGCGGCTTCTTCGTCCGCCTCCAGCAGCCCGTCGGCCAGCGCGCGCTTGTCGCGGTGCAGGTCGACGATGCGCTCTTCGATGGTGCCGGCATTGATCAGCCGGTACACCGTCACCGGACGCTGCTGGCCGATGCGGTGCGCGCGGCCCATGGCCTGGTCTTCGGCGGCGGGGTTCCACCAGGGGTCGGCAATGATCACGTAGTCGGCCGCGGTCAGGTTCAGGCCGAAGCCGCCGGCCTTCAGGCTGATCAGGAAGACATCGCCCTCGCCGGCCTGGAAGGCGGCCACGCGGCGGGTGCGCTCGGCCGCGGGGGTGGCGCCGTCCAGGTACTGCAGCGCCAGCCCGGCACGCTCCAGCCCCTGGCGCAGCAGCTGCAGGAAGTCGACAAACTGGCTGAACACCAGGGTCTTGTGGCCGCTCGCGGCAAGCTCGCTGGCCAGCTCGACAAAGGCGCGCACCTTGGCGCCTTCGGACAGCTGGCCGCTGAGTTCCGGCGTGACCAGGCGCGGGTCGCACGCGGCGCGCCGCAGCCGCATCAGCTGCGCCAGCACGTGGATGCGCGCCTGGGCCTGGTGCTGGGCCTGCGCCAGGGCGCGCGCTCGGGCCCCGGCAGGCGCGCCTTTGGTGGCCTTGCGTGCCGCTTCCACGCGCGCCAGCGCGGCCTCGGCCTCGGTCTGGGCCTGGCGGCGCAGGGCCTCGTAGTGCGCGGCTTCGACCGGCTCGGGCTCGACCCGGATCACCAGCTCCGTGCGCGGCGGCAGTTCGTCCAGCACCTGCGCCTTGGTCCGGCGCAGCACGAACGGCGCGATCATGCGGCGCAGCCGCTGGCGCGCCTCGCGCATGCCGCCGCGCTCGATCGGGTTGGCAAAGTGTTCGTTGAAGCGGGCCAGCGAGCCCAGCAAACCCGGATTGCAGAACCGCATCACCGACCACAGCTCGGCCAGCCGGTTCTCCACCGGCGTGCCGGTCAGCGCCATGCGGAAGCCCGACGGCAGCGCGAACATGGCCTGCGCCCGCCGCGTGACCGCGTTCTTGAAGGCCTGCGCCTCGTCCGCGACCACGGTATGCCATGCGCGCGCGCAGAACGCCTTGCTGGCCTGCTGCAGCAGCGTGTATGAGACGATCACCAGGTCATGCGGCCCGCCCTGCGCCAGCAGCGTCTCGCGATCGCCCTCGGCATAGACATGGACGTTGAGCGTGGGCGCAAAGCGCCGCGCCTCGGCCGCCCAGTTGCCGCACACCGAAGTCGGCGCGATCACCAGCGCGGCGCCGCCGCCGGCGCGCGCCACCAGCACCGCCAGCGCCTGCAGGGTCTTGCCCAGGCCCATGTCGTCGGCCAGGCAGGCGCCCAGGCCCGAGGCCGCCAGCGTCATGGCCCAGCGGTAGCCGGCCTCCTGGTAGGGCCGCAGCTCAGCCGCCAGCGTGGCAGGCAGCGCGATGTCAGCCTCGCGCGCGGCGCGCAGCCGGGCGATGCGCTGGCGGAAATGCGCGTCGGGATCGACGCCGGCGCCGGCCAGCACGTCATCGAGCCACGGCGTTGCCATCTGCGGGACGCGAATGCCGTCGGGCACATGCTCACCGACGCCCGCCAGGTCGCGCAGCCGGCCGCGCAGCGTGCGCGTCAGCGCCACGTAGACGCCCTGCCCCATCGGCACGAAGCGCCCGGCGTGGCTGCCGGTCCAGTCGATCAGCTTGCCCAGCTCCAGCACCAGCCCCTCGGCCACGCGCAGCTCGCCGGCCAGCCGGTACCATGCGCCGCGGCTCTCGATGTGCACGCCCAGCTGCGGCAGGTCGGCCGGCAGCACCCGCAGTTCCTTGCCGCGCGGCCATTCCACGGCCTGCACCGCGGCCAGGCCGGGCAGCGCCTCGACCACCGCGAGCGCGTCCTCCGGATCGTCCAGCATCCAGGTGTATTCGCCGCCCGGCGGCGCCAGCGCCACCAGCTGCGGCAATGCCGCGAAGACCTCGGCCACGCTGGCCAGCTCGGCATCCAGGTCGCGTTGCGTGGCCAGGGTCTCGCCGCGCACCGCGGCCATCAGGCGCTCGCGCCCGGCGCCGGGCGCGAGCCGCGGCCCGAGCGGCCCCAGCGGCGTCACCACCAGCCGCAGCGAAATGCCGCGCCCCGCCAGCCCGCCCAACGGTGCCACCTCGGCGCGCAGGCGCGCGTCAGCCTCCACCGCGCGCGATCCGCCCGCCTGGTCGGCCTGGACCTGGAACTGGCCGGCCAGCGCGCGCAAGGTCTGGTCGAGCTGGGCGTGGCCGTCCTCAGGGATCGCCAGGCCATCGCCGATCAGCCGGGCAGCCTCGAACTGCGCCGGCGTAAAGCGGATCAGCCGCAGCCGGTGCGGGCCGTCGCGCACCACCGTGAGCTGGCGCAGCGCCTCGGCCTCCTGGCGCGCGGCGGCCGGCAGCAAGGCTTCCATCGCCGGCGCCTCGCGCACCGGCGGGAACATGCGCAGCACGTAGCGGCCGGCGCTGCGCACCGCTTCCAGCGCGGGCGCGTCCTCCACCACCTCCAGCGTCTGCGACGGCGCATGCGCCAGCACCACGCCCGGGTGCCCCACCAGCGCCATCGCCGCGGCGGCGCGGTCGAGCACGTAGCGCCGGTTGTGCGACTGGTCGCGGCGGATGGCGCGGGCCACGCGGGCGTCCCAGGGCTCCAGCCGGTCGTCCTCGGCCACGCGCGCCAGCGGCACTGGCCTGGGCTTGCCCCAGCCGCGCGCGCCGCGCACCTGCTCGAGCGGCTCGATCGTGCCGGGCGCGCCGTCGGCATCCAGCGTCAGCGCCCACAGCAGGCGCCTGCCGCCTTCGGCCCCGGCGGCAGGCTCGCTGCCGGCGAGCGCGCGCAGCGCCTCCAGCGCCTGCTGCCAGCCGGCCTGCGGCGCGGACGCGCCGCCGGGGTCGGAAGCCCTGTCAGGCGGGACATCGGGTCCGGGATGTGGGGTCAAAGGCACGGCGAGTGTGGGAATCAAGGCCGCCAGCGCGGCGGCACGATGCGCGGAACAGGGCAAGAATGCCCGAAAAAGAGGATTCTAGACCGCAGCGGCGCCCGCGCCGCGTTGTGACCCATGTCCCCCGGGCTTACAATGTCGTTTTTGCTATTTCCACGGCGCAGGGAGAACAGACATGTCGATGGCGGATCGCGACGGCAAGATTTGGATGGACGGCAAGCTGATCGAATGGCGCGACGCCAAGATCCACGTGCTGACGCATACGCTGCACTATGGCATGGGCGTGTTCGAGGGCGTACGCGCCTACAAGACCCCCGAAGGCACCGCCATCTTCCGCCTGAAGGAGCACACCCGCCGCCTGTTCAATTCGGCCAAGATCTTCCAGATGGTCATGCCCTTCGACGAGGCCACGCTGGAAGCGGCGCAGCGCGAAGTGGTGCGCGCCAACAAGCTGGAATCCTGCTACATCCGCCCGATCGTGTGGGTCGGCGACGAGAAACTGGGCGTCTCGGCCAAGGGCAACACGATCCACGTGGCAATCGCGGCCTGGCCGTGGGGCGCCTACCTGGGCGAGGAAGGCATGGAGCGCGGCATCCGCGTGAAGACCTCGTCGTTCACGCGCCACCACGTCAACGTGTCGCTGGTGCGCGCCAAGGCGAGCGGCTACTACATCAACTCGATCCTGGCCAACCAGGAAGCCACCGGCCTGGGCTACGACGAAGCGCTGCTGCTCGACACCGAGGGCTATGTCAGCGAAGGCTCGGGCGAGAACGTGTTTATCGTGCGCAACGGCGTGATCTACACGCCGGACCTGGCCTCGTGCCTGGACGGCATCACCCGCGACGCCACCCTGACCATCGCGCGCGACCTGGGCATCGAGGTGCGTGAAAAGCGCATCACCCGCGACGAGATGTACTGCGCCGACGAGGCCTTCTTCACCGGCACCGCCGCCGAAGTGACGCCGATCCGCGAACTGGACGACCGCGTCATCGGCGAAGGCCGCCGCGGCCCGGTAACCAAGCAGATCCAGGACGCGTTCTTTGCCGCCGTGGGCGGCACCAACGAAAAGTACAAGAAGTGGCTGACGCTGGTCTGAGCACCGGCTGCCAGCCCCTGTTGCGCGCGCCCGGCACTGCCGGGCGCGGCACACCCGCTGTTTTCATCGAACAATAAGCATCACTCCCTGCAACACCATGACGCAAACCGCCACCATCATCGAAATCGGCGCTGAAGACATTCCGCTGCATTGCCCGACCGCCAACACCCCGGCATGGAACTACCATCCGCGCGTGTTCCTCGACGTGGCAGACACCGGCGAAGCCAAGTGCCCCTACTGCGGCACCGTCTACAAGCTCAAGCCGGGCACCGTGCTGAAGGGCCACCACTGACCCGAGCCGCCCGCATGCGCACGATCCCGACGCTCCGGGCCGCTTGCAGGCGCCCCGGAGCGTCGGCATTGCCGGCGTCCGCGCCGACGCACCCGTGCAGGCTCCAAGCGCCCCGCCCATGAAGAAAGCCCTCGTCATCGCCCCCAACTGGATCGGCGACGCCCTGATGGCGCAGCCGCTCTTTGCGCTGCTCAAGGCGCGCCATCCGCGCCTGGTCATCGACGCACTCGCACCCAAGTGGGTCGCGCCCGTGCTCGCGCGCATGCCGGAGATCGGCCGCGTGTTCCCGTCCGACCTCGCGCACGGCAAGCTGCAGCTGTCGGCACGGCTGATGTTCGCGCAGCAGCTCAAGAACGAAGGCTACGACCTCGCCTACGTGCTGCCGAACTCGCTCAAGTCGGCACTGGTCCCCTGGCTGGCCGGCATCCCGCTGCGCATCGGCTACCGCGGCGAAGCCCGCTTCGGCCTGCTCAACGTGCGCCACGCCAACCCGCCGCGCGACAAGCGCCCGCCGATGGTGGAGCACTACGCCCGCCTGGCGCTCAAGCCCGGCGCGCGCCTGCCCGAAGACCTGCCCGAGCCGCGCCTGCGCGTCGACCCGACGCGCATGGCGGCCACCGCCGAGCGCTTTGGCATCGCCCCGCACACGCGCGTGATCGCGTTCTGCCCGGGAGCCGAGTTCGGCCCGGCCAAGCGCTGGCCGGCCGGGCATTTCGCCAGGCTCGCGCAGATGCTGCGGCGTTCCTACCCGTATGCGCAGATGATCACGCTGGGCTCGGCCAAGGACGCCGAGCTCGCCGCCGAGATCGTCAGCGAGGCCCCGTTCGTGCGCAACCTTTGCGGCCAGACCTCGCTGGATGATGCCGTGGACCTGCTGGCGCTGTCCGAAGCCGCGGTCTGCAACGACTCCGGCCTGATGCACGTCACCGCGGCGCTGAACCGGCCCCAGGTGGCGGTGTTCGGCTCGAGCGACCCGCGCCACACGCCGCCGTTGTCACAGGCAGCGAGTATCATGTGGCTGCAGCTGGAGTGCAGTCCCTGCTTCAAGCGCGAGTGCCCGCTGGGCCACCTGCGCTGCCTGAAAGAGATCGAACCTGAAATGGTGTTCGTCGAGCTGCGCAAGCTGCTGCACCGGCCCTGACCTCACTGCCCTCGCCACTTCTACTGCCACCATGCCTCGCTTTGCCCGCCTGTTCGATTCCGCCGAAGACATCGTCGAAGCCTTTCGCGAAGCGCTGAAGCTGCGCGACGCAGACGGCGCGCTGCGCCTGTGGCTGGACGAAGACTCGATCACCTGCGTGCTGCCCGACGGCCAGCGCCTGATCGGCCACGAACAGCTGCGCCAGGCCTTCCTGCAACTGCTGGAAGAACAGCCGGTGCTGGTCGATGCAATCGAGACCAGCAGCCATGCGTCGATGGCCGTGTCGATCTTCGACGTGACCGAGGCGCTGCGCTTCGGCGGCGACCGCGTCGAGGCCGACCTGTACGTGCACACCACCTATGTGCTGATGCAGAACCACGAAGGCTGGCGCCTGGCGCATATCCACTGCAGCCCGGCCAACGCGGTGCAGGTTGCCGCCGTGGCCGCCGCGCCGGGGCAGGCGCTGCACTGAACCCGCATGGCCGCCGCGCCGCGGCCTGCTGCAACACCACGCCGGCATGACGCTGCTTCCGCACCACCGCCTTCCCCAGGCCGTCCACGCCGCCCAGGCTGATCCCGCCACGGCGCCCGGCCATGGCTACGGCGAAGGCGTGCCGATGCCCTGGTGGCTGCGCGGCGGCCATGCCCAGACCATCATCCCCGCGCGCTTCACGCGCCGCCCGCCGCGCGTGAGCTTCCGCCGCGAGCGCTGGGATACCCCCGACCAGGACTTCATCGACCTCGACTGGACCACCCACCCGGTACGCCCGGACACGCCGCTGGTGGTGATGTTCCACGGCCTGGAGGGCGACTCCGGCAGCCATTACGCGCAGGCGCTGATGCATGCGCTGTCCCTGCGCGGCTGGCAGGGCGTGGTCCCGCATTTCCGCGGCTGCTCGGGCGAGCTAAACGTGGCGCCGCGCTTCTACCACTCGGGCGATTCGGCCGAGATCCGCTGGGTGCTGGAGCGCATGCGCCAGCGCCATTGCGCCAACGGGCGCAAGCTGCTGGTGGTGGGGATCTCGCTGGGCGGCAACGCACTGCTGCGCTTCCTGGGCGAGGACGGCACCAGCGCCGGCCACGTGCATGCGGCCGCGGCGATCTCCGCGCCGCTGGACCTGGCTGCCGGCGGCGCGGCGCTGTCGGCCGGCTTCAACCTGGTCTACACGCGCATGTTCCTGCAGACGCTCAAGCGCAAGTCGCTGGCCAAGCTGGGGCAGTTCCCGGGGCTGTTCGACCGCGACACGATGCTGGCCAGCCGCGACCTGTACGCCTTCGACAACGTCGTCACCGCGCCGCTGCACGGCTTTGTCGATACCGACGACTACTGGCGCCGCGCCGCCAGCAAACCCGTGCTGCGCGACATCGCCGTGCCCACGCTGGTGCTCAATGCGCGCAACGATCCCTTCCTGCCGGCCCGGCACCTGCCCGGCCCGGCCGACGCCAGCCCCCAGGTATGGCTGGAACAGCCCGAGCACGGCGGCCATGTCGGCTTCATGACCCCGCCCGAGGGCTGGCGCCGGCACCTGCCCCTGCTGCCCGACGGGCGCTTCAGCGGCGACATCGAATGGTTGCCGGCACGGATCCTGAGATTTTTTGACGGCATGATGTGAGGCGGGCGCAGTCCCCCCACGGCCCGCCGAGGAGACAGACATGGACGAGATCGTCAGGCAAGCCATGGCACGCTGGCCCAACGTGCCCAACGCCTACGGCTGGCTGGCACTGGACCGCCGCGGCCAGTGGCGCCTGCGCAATGAGTACGCCCAGCAGCACGGGCTGTCGGGCGACCCCATCCGCCATGAAGCGCTGATCGGCTTTATCGAACGCAACTACCTGTGCGACGAGCGCGGCGCCTGGTACTTCCAGAACGGCCCGCAGCGGGTGTTCGTATCACTGGGCTATGCGCCGTGGGTCGTGCGGCTGCATGAAGGCGCGTTGCGCACGACCACGCAGCAGCCCTTCACGCTGCAGGCCTGCTACGCCGACGAGCACGGCAACGTGGTGCTGGCCGGCACGGTCGAGGGCATGGCGCAAGGCAGCCCGCCGGCACAGCAGGCCGCCCTGCTGCACGACCACGACCTGGAACTGTTCAGCGGCGCCAGCACCTGGCAAGGCGAAGCCTGCGGCACTGACCTGGGCGTATTTCACCATGATGGCCGCGACATCCCGATCGAGCCGATTGCCGAGAGCGAGGTGCCCAGGCGCTTTGGCTTCGTGCGCCAGCCGGCGCCGCCGGCTGGCTGAACGCCTGCCTCAGTTAGGCATGCCCTTGCTGTCCTGCTTGTCCTCGCGGTACTGGCGCTCCAGCTGGTGCAGGCGCGCATCGACCTCGGACAGCGTGTAGAAGTCGCCATCGCCGGCCTTGCGCGCGATCTGCAGCTGCTCGATCGCGGCCTGGTAGGCGCCGTCCATCGCATACTTCTCGGCCAGCGCCTGGTGCTGCTGCAAGCGCTTGCCCTGGCCCGCGTAGGCGCGCGCCAGCAGCTCCCACCATTCGCCGCGGCTGGTCTCCTGGCGCGTGCGTTCGCGCAGGAAGCGCACGGCCTCTTCATAGCGGCCTGAGCCGACCAGGGTGTCGGCATAGGCAATCGCCACCGCATGCGACAGCGGGAACACCTTCATCGACGCGCTGGCCTGGGACAGTGCCTCGGGCACGCGGCCCTGCGCGCGCGCCAGTTCCACCGCCATCACGTCCAGCATGGGGCTGCCCGAGGTGGCGCCGGGGATATTGCCGTAGAGTCGGCGCGCCTCGGCCAGCTCCTGCTCGGCGGCCGGGTAGCGGCCCAGCCGCTGCTCGGTAAAGGCAAGGCCGTAGTGCAGCGCCGGAGCGCGCAGTGCCGTTGCTCCCGGCAGTTGCGTGCGCAGCGCCGCGCGCAGGTTCTGCAGGTCGCTGGGCGAAGATTCCTGGATCACGCGGGCCCGCATCCGCGCAAACTCGTATTCAGGCGTGTTGGCGACCTTGCGCTTGCTGGCATGGCTGACGCGGTCCTGCATGTCGGCAATCCGCTCGGAGGTCAGCGGGTGAGTCCGCA
The DNA here is from genome assembly GCF_058781795.1 of Cupriavidus sp. FW306-1B-F12B. NCBI lineage: Bacteria > Pseudomonadati > Pseudomonadota > Betaproteobacteria > Burkholderiales > Burkholderiaceae > Cupriavidus > Cupriavidus sp. FW306-1B-F12B. The sequence continues at coordinate 25,465 of NZ_JBYSXC010000026.1, read as the reverse complement.
CATAAGACGGGACCGAGTTTTCCGCGGTCCCCGATGCGCGCTGCAGCCGCATGAAGAATTCGGGCATGCCCTGCGGGTCAAACCCCGCCGCGGTCAGGATCTGGAAGCCGACCCGGTCGGCCTCGCGCTCGGCCCCGCGCGAGAACGACAGCTGGTTGGCGATGGCCGCGCCCTGCCCGCCCATGGCCAGCGCCGCCACGGCGTCCGGGCTGCGCGTGGCGGCCAGGCCCGCCAGCACCATCGAGGCCAGCGCGATCCACATCGACTGGTCCTGCGAGGTGATGCCACGCGCGATATGCCGCTGCATCACGTGGCCGATTTCATGGCCCAGCACCGAGGCCAGTTCCGATTCCGTATCGGACTGCACCAGCAGCCCGGTATGCACGCCGATATAGCCGCCCGGCAGCGCAAACGCGTTGATGCTGCGGTCACGCACCGCGAACAGGTCAAAGCCGGTGGCAAAGGTGCCCGCACCGGTCGAGCCGGAGATATTCTGGCGCCGCGCCGCCTGCACCAGCCGGTAGCCCAGCGCATTCAGGTAATCGGACAGCAGCGGATCCGGCACGTACAGCGGGTCGCGGCGGATATCGCGCATGATGCGGTCGCCCAGGCGCTTTTCCATGTCGGGCGACAGCGACGCCGTGGACGGGTCGCCCAGGTCCGGCAGTTGCACGCCGCCGGCCTCCACCACCGCGTTGTTGGTGCGCAGGCCGAACTCGGACTTCTGGCCCGCCTTCACGCTGCGGTTCAGGTTGTCATAGACCTGGTCGCTGGCCTCGCCCGAGATGGCGGGCACCGGCTGTGGGGGCCTGGCAGGCACGGCCGCTACCGGCGTGGCTGGCGCCGTGGCCGTGCGCGGCGTACCCTGGGGCCAGGCCGGCGCCGCCAACGTCAGCGCCAGCAGCGCCGCCAGCGGCCGCCGCCATGGCGTCCATGCGCCGCCAGCGCGGCAATGGCCGGCGCCTGCGCGATGTGACGCAGAGCCGGCGGGAACAGCGTCCGCCACGGCGCCGGGGCCGCGTGCGGCAGACCTGCGAAGCGATGGGTGTTTTGGCATGTTGCTATGATAGCGGCCTCCCGTGGCCGTTCCCATCGGATGCTTCCCAGGGACGCCGGCGGCCACCAGCACGCAGTTCGCACTGAAGCTCTCGATCATGACCCAGCTCACCCATTTCGATACCGCCGGACAGGCCCACATGGTCGACGTCGGCGACAAGGCCAGCACCCACCGCGTCGCCGTGGCCACCGGCACCATCACCATGCAGCCCGCCACCTTCGCGCTGGTGCGCGACGGCAGCGCCAAGAAAGGCGACGTGATCGGCATCGCCCGCGTGGCAGCGATCATGGCCACCAAGCGCACCGCCGACCTGATCCCGCTATGCCACCCGATCGGCCTGACCAAGGTGGCGGTCGAGTTCGCGCTGGACGAGGCCACCGCCACCGTCGCCTGCACCGTGCGCACCGAAACCCGCGGCCAGACCGGCGTGGAGATGGAAGCACTGACCGGCGTGCAGGTGGCGCTGCTGACGATCTACGACATGTGCAAGGCAGTGGACCGCGGCATGGTGATCGGCAATGTGAAGTTGCTGGAAAAGCATGGGGGCAAGTCAGGGGATTGGGTCGCGGCCGGCTGACCTCCGCACGTGACGCCTGCAACACGCGCCGCGATGGGCTGTGTCACGATGTCTTACGCCAGGGTCGTTCCCCGGTAATAAAGGTAACGCCGCATTTCCAGCCGGGCCGCCGTGGCGCCGGCGCGGGACAATTTGGTATTCAATATGATTGCAGGCCCCGCGCTGGTTGGGGCCTGCTGACCCTGTCCGTGGCGTGCCATGCGGTGCGCGCGGGGATGAGGTGGATACCATGAACGGGCGCATGCTCTGCCAGATCGCCCTGGCACTCGCGGCCACGGCCGCAAGCGGCGCCGCCCTCGCCGGGCGGGCCGATTTCCCCGATACCGCTTTACACGATAGCGACGCACGCGGCGGCTTCATCAAGACGCGCACAAGCGTCGGCGTGGGCCTCTATTTCGGGCCTGGCGTGTTCTACGGCGGCTACCCGTATGGCTACCCCGCCCCGTACTACTACCCGCCCGCCGTGGTCACCGCACCCGCGGCGCCGCCGCAGTATATCGAACAGGGTCCGAACGGCCCGGTGCCGGTCCCCGGCCCGGACGGCGTAGCGCCGCAGCAGGGCTGGTGGTACCACTGCAACCAGCCCGAAGGCTACTACCCCTATGTGCAGTCCTGCCCCGGCGGCTGGCAACGCATACCGGCACAGCCGCCGGTCAACTTCTGATGCGGGGTGACACCATGCATGCCCTGACCCGCGCCACGCTGGCCGTGGCCACCCTGACCCTCGGCGCCTGCGCCGTGATGCCTGCCGGCCCCAGCGTGATGGTGCTGCCGGGCACCGGCAAGAGCTTCGACCAGTTCCGCGCCGACGACTACAACTGCCGCCAGTTCGCCTTCGGGCGGGTGGGCGGTGTCTCGTCCGCGCAGGCCGCCAACAATGCGGCCGTCGGCAGCGCGGTGGTCGGCACCGCCCTCGGCGCTGCCGCGGGCGCGGCCTTTAATGGCGGTTCGGGTGCGGCGGTGGGTGCAGGCGTCGGCCTGCTGACTGGCGCGGCGGTCGGCGCTGGCAATGCCCAGTACGCGGGTTACGGCACGCAACAGCAATACGATGCCGCCTACGTTCAGTGCATGTACGCCAGCGGCAACCGCGTGCCGGCCCCCGGACGCGTAGCCGCTGCGCCGCCGGCACCTCGGTACTACTACTATCCGCCGCCTCCGCCGCCGGTCTACTACAGCCCGTACCCGTACTACTAGGTCAGTCCCGGGGCCATTCGGAGTACCGACGCGAACGGTCGCCGACCCATGCGCAGAATCCCTGCGGGCGTTGGTCTGCTGCCAGATCGCGGCATGCCTTCGCAATCTCGGCGTATTGCGCAACTTCATCGCCAAGGTAGTACCAGCGCAGCCGTTCCATCCACTGGCGGCCTTGCGCAGGATCGCCGGTCAGCGCCAGCAGCCATGCGGTGCGCGCGATCATGGTCGGCGTAGGCAGCAGGTGGACGGCGGCGATGTGGGCGGGCAACAACTCGGCCGCATTGGCCGGCGTAATCGTGGCCAGGCCGGCAGCATCGGCCTGCGCGTGCTGGCGGAACCAGAAGCGCGGCATCGGCAAGGCGCTGCGGCCTTCGCTGCTGGCGTATTCGCGCGCTTCGGCGCGGCGGTAGTCTTGCCACATGGTGGCCAGCACGATCGCGGCTACAACGACAAACGCGATCGCCAGCCCACGTGCCACTGGCATCGGCACACGCCACCGCCCGAAACCCGACGGCTCCAGCCAGCCGAGCATGAAGCAGAACGGCAGGAAGAAATAGAGATAATGCAGCGGGTATTCGAGCATCGAATGCGCGCACAGCATCGCCAGCCAGGTGAGAACCAGCACGGTCTGCTTGCGCTCTTCGCTATCGCCGTGCCACAAGCGAACGCGAACGACGCGCCATAGCCACGCCAGCAGGATCAGGCCTACGCCGGCGGTGCCGACGATGCCCGTCTTCGCCAGCAGGTCGAGGATCGCGTTGTGGGCGTGCAGGGACATCTCCACCTTCACGCCGACTTGCTGCATTTGCTGGAATTGGGCCCAGCCGAACTCGCCCCAGCCGACGCCGAACCAGGGGTGGGAGCGGAACATTGCCAGCGCGTGGGTCCACAGTGCGCTGCGTGCGGACATCTGGTCTTCTGCTTCGAGTTGGGCGATGGTGTCGAACAGGCGCCAGTCGAAGGCTTGCCCTGCTGCGCGGATTGCGGGTTGCAGGATCAGTAGCATTGCCACCATTGAGACTGCTGCGACGAGCAGGCCGACGGGTCGCTGCATCGGATCCGAGTCGCGCCGCTCGCCTCGTGCGAGCCACGCGGCGACCAGTGCATAGACCGCAGCCAGGCCAACATGCAGCACGCCGGTGCGCGATCCGGACAGCACGATGCCGCTTTCCAGCAGGGCCACGGCGGCGAGCCACATCGGGAAACGCAGGCGGCCGCGCGAGGCCAGCCACATTGACGCCACCAACGCCAGGCCCTCAACGGTGGCCTGGTGGTTGGGCTGGTTCAGGTTGCCCCAGAGGCGGCGGTTGCTGTCGTAAAAGTAGCTGGAGACGAGGCCGAAGGCACGGGGTTCGAGATGGAACAACTGCACCCATTGCGTGAGGGTACCCAGCAGGCCGGCGATGAGGAAGGCGGTGGCGAGAGTGTCGCCGATGTTCTGAGTGGATGCCGCAGACGTGCCTCGGTACGACCATGCGGCGCATGTCACCGCTGCGCCCAGGAACAGCGTGAGGATGGTGGTGAGGCGGCTACCGGTGATGTCGTGATGGCCAGTGGCGCCCAAGACAAGTCCGACGGCGACCAGCCAGAGAAACAGCAGTGTCACCCACGGCAGCGACACTCCAGGCGATGCCACGGGGCGGCGACCCGCATGGATAGCGAGGACGGCGAGCGCGCAGAGCGCGGCGGTCCATTCGCCGTAGAACGTCGCCAGCGGCAGCGTGTGCCGGGAGATTAGCAGCGGGACGAAGATTGCTGCGAAAAGGGCGGCCGACGGTAGGAAGGTCCTGGACGGCAGCATTAGCGCGGCTGTTTAGGGAAAAGGCGCATGATAGCTTGCAGGGTGAACAAAGAAAAAGCGCCCGAAGGCGCTTTCCATACAACCTACGTCAATCCTGTCGTTACGGGCGGCAGTTTCCCGGACGCAGGTTGTTCGGCAGGGTGCCGCCGAGGGAGCAGCTCCACTGGTTGGGCCAAGTTGCTCCAGCGGCCACGTCTAGGGCCATCGCTGCGCCAGCGGCGTCCACGGGAGTGAACAAGAGCGTCGGTGCGGCCGCCGTTCCCATAACAGCCTGATTGTAAGTGATGGTGATCACGCCTGTATCTGCGATAGCGACGCTGTTAACACTCGGCGTCGCGGCCGGCGCGACCCAACCGGTGGCGGCGATCATGGCGCCAATCCCGCGCGACTGGAAAGTTTCTGTAACCGCCGTCTTCGCCGAGGAAGCCAGTGCAATGCCTTCAGAGACGCGTGCGCGTCGCGTGTAATCCTGATACTGCGGAATTGCAATGGCCGCCAGGATACCAACGATCGCCACCACGATCATCAGTTCGATCAGCGTAAAGCCCTTCTGGACACGACGGCCCAGTTTCTTCAGTTGTACCCGTTGCATGATTTGACCCCTCGAAGAGATTTTGGTTAAGCGTTGCACGTCTTCGGTTTCGTGACGCGGGGACTATTGAGCAGTAAGCGTGCCAGCGGCATCCCCCATCCGTAGGGGGTGAAAAGCGACAAATTTCGTCACCCATCAGGGGTATGCATGCCGTATGCGCCAGAATTTGTCACTTGCACCCCCCTACCACCGCGCAAACCGACAAAATGTGCGATCACTCACATGAGTTAGTTGGCCAAGGCACCGACGACCGCCTTGCCGGCGCACCAATGAAAAAGGGCGGCCCGCTGGCCGCCCTTCTCGCCTGGGCGGAACCTCGTCAGGCGGCCTGCGCCGACCGGCGGCTCAGCAGCTTGCCCATGATCACCACCAGGATCGCGCCGGCGGCGCCGAATACCAGGTGGGCATGCGGCACGTGGACTTCGAACCAGGCGGCGTCGACCGGGTCGCTGACCAGCATTTCACCGGCCAGGTAGCCCAGCAGCGCGGCGCCCAGCACGATGATGACCGGGAAGCGCTCCATGACCTTGAGCAGCAGCGTGCTGCCGAACACGATCAGCGGGATCGACAGGCCCAGGCCGATGATCAGCAGCATCAGCTGGCTGCCCTCGGGGCCCTTCTGCGCGGCGGCGGCCACGGCCACCACATTGTCGAGCGACATCACCAGGTCCGCGATCAGGATGGTGCGGATGGCGGCCCAGATATTGTCCTTGCCGTCGTGGCCTTCCTCGTCGTCATCGCCGGTCAGCAGTTGCACGCCGATGTAGACCAGCAGCACGGCGCCGACGATCTTCAGGTACGGCAGGCTCAGCAGCTTGACCGCGGCCACGGTCAGCACCACGCGCATGATGATGGCGGCGGCGCTGCCCCAGAAGATGGCTTTCTTCTGCTGGGCGGGCGGCAGGTTGCGCGAGGCGAGCGCGATCACCACCGCGTTGTCGCCGGACAGGACGATATTGGTCAGGATGATCGATCCCAACGCAATCCAGAATGTGGTGGAAGACAGCAGTTCCACGAGAGGGCTCCTCGAATTTTATAGGTGGCACACCCGTCATCTGACGGGATTTCGGATGTCTCGAAACACGGACATGACTGTTTACCGCACGAACCTTTCGATTAGATTTCAATCTTGTAATGTTTCGTGCCGGAAGCCACGCCGAGCCGTCCTCCAGAACGACAATGCCCCCGCACGGGCGGGGGCATTGTCTGGTTCTTCATCCCCGCGCTAGCGGGAATGAGGAGGTACAACTTACAGCATTGCCTTCAGCAGGCGGCCCATCTCCGACGGGTTCTTGGTCACCTTGATACCGCAGGCTTCCATGATTTCCAGCTTGGCCTGGGCGGTATCGGCACCGCCCGAGATCAGCGCGCCGGCGTGGCCCATGCGCTTGCCCGGAGGCGCGGTCACGCCAGCGATGAAGCCAACCACCGGCTTCTTCATGTTTTCCTTGATCCAGTAAGCCGCGTTAGCTTCGTCCGGACCGCCGATCTCACCGATCATGACCACGGCGTCCGTTTCCGGATCGTCGTTGAACATCTTCATCACGTCGATGTGCTTCAGGCCGTTGATGGGGTCGCCACCGATGCCGACAGCCGACGACTGGCCCAGGCCCAGCGCGGTCAGCTGGCCCACGGCTTCGTACGTCAGCGTGCCCGAGCGCGACACCACGCCGATGCGGCCTTTCTTGTGGATATGGCCCGGCATGATGCCGATCTTGATTTCGTCCGGCGTGATCAGGCCCGGGCAGTTCGGTCCCAGCAGCAGGGTCTTCTTGTTCTCGCGGCGCATGCGGTCCTTGACTTCCATCATGTCGCGCACGGGGATGCCTTCGGTGATGCAGACCACCAGGTCCAGGTCGGCCTCAACGGCTTCCCAGATCGCGGCAGCGGCGCCTGCGGGCGGCACGTAGATGACCGACACGGTGGCGCCGGTCTGGGCCTTGGCGTCCTTGACGCTGGCGTAGATGGGAATGCCTTCGAAGTCTTCGCCGGCCTTCTTCGGGTTCACGCCTGCTACGAAGGCGTTCTTGCCGTTGGCGTAGTCGCGGCAGCCACGGGTGTGGAACTGGCCGGTCTTGCCGGTGATGCCCTGGGTGATGACCTTGGTGTCTTTGTTGATCAGAATCGACATGCTGTAATCCTTTGCTTGGCTACGAGCGGCGCGCACAGGGGCTCAAGGGAGCGCCTGCGCACCGCTCGCGTTCGCGTATGGTTGCGTTCGTGCGACGGCTTACTTGCCAGCGGCAGCGGCCACCACCTTCTGGGCGGCTTCTTCCATCGTGTCGGCCGAGATGATGGGCAGGCCCGAGTCGGCCAGCATCTTCTTGCCGAGGTCTTCGTTGGTGCCCTTCATGCGCACGACCAGCGGCACCGTCAGGTGCACGGCCTTGGAAGCGGAGATCACGCCTTCGGCGATCACGTCGCAACGCATGATGCCGCCGAAGATGTTGACCAGGATGGCCTCCACATTCGGGTTGCTCAGCATCAGCTTGAAGGCTTCGGTCACCTTCTCGGTGGTGGCACCGCCGCCCACGTCGAGGAAGTTGGCCGGCTCGCCGCCGAACAGCTTGATGGTGTCCATGGTGGCCATGGCCAGGCCGGCGCCGTTCACCAGGCAGCCGATGTTGCCGTCCAGCGAGATGTAGGCCAGGTCGAACTTCGAGGCTTCGATTTCGTTGGCGTCTTCTTCATCCAGGTCGCGGTAGGCCACGATTTCCGGGTGACGGAACAGCGCGTTCGAGTCGAAGTTGAACTTGGCGTCCAGCGCGATGACCTTGCCGTCGCCGGTCAGGATCAGCGGGTTGATTTCGGCCAGCGAAGCGTCGGTGTCGTAGAACGCCTTGTACAGGCCTTGCAGGGCCTGGCGGGCTTGCGACACGCTCGCGTCGGGCACGCCGATCTTGCGGGCGATGTCGTCGGCGTCAGCGTCGGTCAGGCCGGTCGACGGCTCGATGATCAGGGTGTGGATCTTTTCCGGGGTGTGGGCAGCGACTTCCTCGATGTCCATGCCGCCTTCGCTCGACGCCATCAGCGCGATCTTCTGCGAAACGCGGTCCACCACCAGCGAAACGTACAGTTCCTTCTTGATGTCGGCGCCTTCTTCGATCAGCAGGCGGTTGACCTTCTTGCCTTCCGGGCCGGTCTGGTGCGTGACCAGCTGCATGCCCAGGATGTTCGAGGCGTAGGTCTTGACGTCGTCGATGCTCTTGGCAACCTTCACGCCGCCGCCCTTGCCGCGGCCACCCGCATGAATCTGGGCCTTGACGACCCACACCGGGCCGCCGAGCGTTTCTGCGGCCTTCAGGGCCTCGTCAACCGAGAACGCGGGGATGCCGCGCGGAACCGGCACATTGTATTTGCGCAGGATTTCCTTGCCTTGATACTCATGGATATTCATGCGTGTTTCCTTTCGGGTAGGCGTAAAAGGTAGAAGGGAAGAATCTGAAAGAAGACGAACTCTCTCGTCTGGCTGGCCAATCCTGAGAATCAGCCGGAGGTGCCGGTCGGCCGCTCGGCCGGGACAGCGTCGTTGCCATCATTGCCGCGGTCGCCATTGGCCGCGGGCGGCGCCTGAGGCGCAGTTGCGACGGCAGGTGCTGCCTCGGCCCGTACCTTGGGCGTCGGCTGGTGACCATACCAGCGCGGGTAAAACTGACGAACCACCTCGCCATCGAAACGCAGGGCGTGGCAGCCGTTCAACTGATAGGGCGGCTCCGGATTCGGGTCGTCCTCGCCGTTGTCGCGGATATTGATGACTTCACCGGCAAAGGCCTGGATCGCCGTGCTGGGCAGCACGCCAGCGGCCTCGGTCAGGTGCGAGCAACCATGCATGCCGCCGAGGCGCTCGCGCACGGCCTTGCGAAAGCCCTTGCGCAGGTTCAGGCCGATCAGCTTGCGGTAAGCCGGGCCGATCGTGTCGCAATGGGACGGATACGGCACCCAGTCCGAGCAGGCCTCGGCATCCAGCACCGTCATTTCCTCATTGATGGTGACGCGCAGCCACAGGTCGTGCAGGGGCTGGCCTACCGGGCGGACGCGGTCGCCGGCCAGTTCGATGTCGCGAGGCTTGGTGTCGGTCAGGCGCACCTCGATGTCCCACAAGCCGTCCTCTCTCTGGTACGCCTCGGCCGAAATGGCGCGACGGTGACGCTGGGAGCGGTTGACGGGCTGGGACAGAGGCATGGCCAGGCTGGAAATACGGGGGGCTGGGGAACGGCGGTGCCGGAGCACCGAAAACCGGGGGAGTTTAACATGCCGCGCCGCTTTGGCCGGGAACATCCTTGTGCAGCAACTGTCGCAGCGGGATTGTCGGCTCGACCATCGCGCATCAGGCCTCGCCACCGTCGTCGCCGTAGTCTTCGTCCGCACCCTGGATGATCTTGCTGACGACCGAACGCGAAAACCCGCGCGCCACCATGAAGCGGATCTGCTTGGCCCGCGCCTCGGGCGTGTCCGGCGGGGTGCCGAAGCGCTTGCGCCAGACCTCACGGGCGCGCGCCACTTCCGTGGCGCGCAGCCGCTCCTGCAGATCGCCCAGCTGCTCGCTGCCGAGCTTGTGGGTCTTGGCTTCCTGCATCACGCGCGCGGTGCCGTAGCGGGCGCCGCGGCGGTGCACCAGGCTGTCGGCAAAGCGCTGGTTCGACAGCCAGTTCTCGCGCTCCAGCGCGTCCAGCAACTGCTCCAGCTGCTCGGCCGACTCGGCATGCGGCGCCAGCTTGCGCGCCAGTTCGGCGCGGCTGTGCTCGCGGCGCGACAGGTAGCCGACAGCGCGGGCCTTCAGCGAAAGCGGGGGACGGGTTGCCATGGTTGCCGGAATCTGTGGATGGAGGGGTCCGCGCCAAGCAAAAAGGCCGGGGCATCGGCGATGCCCCGGCCTTCCTGATGGCGCAATGGCCGCTGGCGCGGTCAGTCTTCGACCGCTACCGGCGTGGCAGCCGCCGTGGGGTTCATGGCCACCACGCCCAGCGCGGCGCGCACCTTGTTTTCAATCTCGGCGGCGATGTCAGGGTTCTCGCGCAGGTATTCGCGCGCGTTGTCCTTGCCCTGGCCGATCTTGTCGCCGTTGTAGCTGTACCAGGCGCCGGACTTCTCGACGATCTTGGCGTCCACGCCCAGGTCGATGATCTCGCCCTGGCGCGAGATGCCCTGGCCGTACAGGATGTCGAAGAAGGCTTCGCGGAACGGCGGCGAGACCTTGTTCTTGACCACCTTGACCTTGGTCTCGTTGCCGATCACGTCGTCGCCCTTCTTGATCGAGCCGATGCGGCGGATATCCAGGCGCACCGAGGCGTAGAACTTGAGCGCGTTGCCGCCGGTGGTGGTTTCCGGCGAGCCGAACATCACCCCGATCTTCATGCGGATCTGGTTGATGAAGATCACCAGGCAGTTGGTGCGCTTGATGGTGCCGGTCAGCTTGCGCAGCGCCTGGCTCATCAGGCGGGCCTGCAGGCCCGGCAGCGAATCGCCCATTTCGCCTTCGATTTCGGCCTTGGGCACCAGCGCCGCCACCGAGTCGATCACGATCAGGTCGATCGAGCCCGAGCGCACCAGCGCATCGGTGATTTCCAGCGCCTGTTCGCCGGTGTCCGGCTGCGAGATCAGCAGGTCGCCGACGTTGACGCCCAGCTTGTTGGCGTAGCTGACGTCCAGCGCGTGCTCGGCGTCGATAAAGGCGCAGGTGCCGCCCAGCTTCTGCATCTCGGCCACGACCTGCAGCGTCAGCGTGGTCTTGCCCGACGATTCCGGACCATAGATCTCGACCACGCGGCCGCGCGGCAGGCCGCCGACGCCAAGCGCGATGTCCAGGCCGAGCGAACCGGTGGATACCACCTGAATGTCCTTCTCGACCTCGCCGTCGCCCAGGCGCATGATCGAGCCCTTGCCGAACTGCTTCTCGATCTGGGAGAGCGCGGCGGCAAGCGCCTTCTGCTTCTCGGCGCTCACGCCGGCACCTGCCTTCTTGTCGTCCATGGTCGTCCTTGAATCAATGGTGTATAAATAGGCCGCATGTGGCGCGGCACCGGCATTTTCCGGCTCCAGCGCCGGCCCGGCTGTCTGCGCGGCCGCTCTCCAGGGGGTCTCCCCGGGCAGCCCCAGCGGAACGTGCGGGTACTGTATAAAAAAACAGTATGCTTGGCAAGCCCCATCGCGCCCCATTCCGCCGGCGCCGGCTATGCCGGCCAGGGTGGAGACAACCATGCGCATTCTGATCGCCGAAGATGACGACGTGCTGGCCGACGGCCTGACGCGCTCGCTACGCCACTCGGGTTATGCCGTCGATCACGTCACCAACGGCCTGGAAGCCGATTCCGCGCTGTCGACCCAGACCTTCGACCTGCTGATCCTGGACCTGGGCCTGCCGCGCATGTCCGGGCTGGAAGTGCTCAAGCGCCTGCGCGCGCGTGGCGCCATGCTGCCGGTGCTGATCCTGACCGCCGCCGACAGCGTCGACGAGCGCGTCAAGGGCCTGGACCTGGGCGCCGACGACTATATGGCCAAGCCCTTTGCCCTGTCCGAGCTTGAAGCGCGCGTGCGCGCGCTGGTGCGGCGCGGCGCCGGCGGCGGCGCCACGCTGATGCGGCACGGGCCGCTGGCCTACGACCAGGTCGGGCGCATCGCCTATCTCAACGACCAGATGCTGGACCTGTCCGCGCGCGAGATCGGGTTGCTGGAGATACTGCTCACACGCAGCGGCCGCCTGGTATCGAAAGAGCAACTGGTGGACCACCTGTGCGAGTGGGGCGAGGAAGTCAGCAACAACGCCATCGAGGTCTACGTGCACCGGCTGCGCAAGAAGATCGAAGTCGGCGGCATCCGCATCGCCACCGTGCGCGGGCTTGGCTACTGCCTGGAGAAATTCCAGCCGGCGGTGGCCGCGCACGACTGACCTCCGTCCAACGCCACCGCAGGCCAAGCGACCGACCTGAGCGCAAACCGCCGAGATGAGCCTGCTGCGACTACCCTGGCGGCGCGCGCCCCGCGCCGCGCCACCCTCTCCTTCCGCCACCCCGGGCCCGGACGCCGCCGACCAGGACCTGGCCGACGCGCTGCCGCACCTGGAGGAAAGCACCGCGCATCCGTCGCCGCGCTCATTGTTCGGCGAGATCCTCGACTGGATGCTGGCGCCGCTGCTGCTGCTGTGGCCGATGAGCATCGCGGTGACTTACCTGGTGGCCAAGTCGATCGCCAACGGGCCCTTCGACCGCGCCCTCGAAGCCAGCGCCATCGTGCTGTCGCAGCAGGTGCGCGAGGTCAACGGGCGCATCACGCTGCAGCTGCCGCTGTCAGCGCGCGAGATCCTGCGCGCCGACGAGACCGACAGCATCTACTACCAGGTGGTCGGCAAGCGCGGCGAATACATCGCCGGCGACCACGACCTGCCGCTGCCATCCGAGGAAGACCAGGGCCATGCGGGGCTGGTGTCCCTGCGCGATGACCGCGTGGCCGGCAACGACGTGCGCGTGGCCTACACCTATATCGACCTGAAGCAGGTCAGCGGCACCCAGCCGGTGCTGGTGCAGGTGGCCGAGACCCTGGACAAGCGCGCGCGCCTGGCCAACGAGATCATCAAGGGCGTGATCCTGCCGCAGTTCGTGATCCTGCCGCTGGCGGTGGTGCTGGTGTGGTTCGGGCTGTCGCGCGGGCTGGCGCCGCTGACCGCGATCCAGCAGCGCATCCGCGCGCGCAACCCCGGCGATACCAGCCCGATCGACGAACGCGCCGCGCCGCAGGAGATCACACCGCTGGTGGGTTCGTTCAACGACCTGCTGGCGCGCCTGGACCAGTCGGTGCAGACCCAGAAGCGCTTTATCGCCGATGCCGCGCATCAGATGAAGACACCGCTGGCGGGCCTGCGCATGCAGGCCGAGCTGGCGCAGCGAGAGCAGTCGCCGGAAGAGCTGCGGCGCTCGCTGGCGCAGATCGCCGGCAGCTCTGAGCGCACCGCGCACCTGGTCACGCAGCTGCTGTCGCTGGCACGCATGGAAAACCTGGCGGGCACCGGCGGCATGGCCGCGCTGGACCTGGCGGCGCTCGCGCGCGAGGTGGTCAAGGACTGGCTGCCGCAGGCCTGGGCGCGCGACATCGACCTGGGGCTGGACGCGGACGAACATCCGGTGATGGTGCAGGGCAACCGCCTGATGCTGACCGAGATGCTGAACAACCTGCTCGACAACGCCATCCGCTACACGCCGCGCGGCGGGCACGCCACGGTGCGCGTCAGCGCCGATGCCTTCGAGCCGTTCGCCTACCTGGATGTGGAAGACACCGGCCCGGGCATTGCGCCGGCCGAGCGCGAGCGCGTGATGGAGCGCTTCTACCGCGTGCTCGGCACCAATACCGAAGGCAGCGGCCTGGGCCTGGCCATCGTGCGCGAGATCGTGCAGCAGCACGGCGGCGACGTCCAGATCTCCGACCACGTCTACCAGCAATCGCCACGGCTGGCCGGCGCGCATTTCCGCGTGACGCTGCGCCGGCCCGACTACCTCCCGCCCGCATGAACGACAGCCTCGCCCCCGACAGTGCCGAAGCCCGCCAGCGCCAGGCCTGGCGGCGCAACCTGCGCTGGATCTGCGGCCTGCTCGCGATCTGGTTCACCGTCACCTTCGTGGTGGCATGGTTTGCGCGCGACCTGCGCTTCGACTTCTTTGGCTGGCCGTTTTCGTTCTGGGTCGGCGCGCAAGGCGCGCTGGTGGTTTACGTGCTGATGGCCGCGCTCTACGCCTGGCGCATGAACCGCGCCGACGGCGAAGCCGACGCCGACAGCCTGGCCGCGCCCGCCCCTGCGCCTTCGCAGGGCGCCTCGCGTGGAACAGGCACCGATGCTGCATAGCCGCACCCCTGCAAAGCGCGCCATTCCGCCACACAAGTGAATTGCGCCCCGCAGCGCAGCATCCAAACTCCCGCCCACGGCTAGCGTATACCCCGATATTCTTTGACGATTCCGTCCCCCGTTCTGTCAGAACGCAGTAAGTTTCGCCACCCACAATCCTCTGCAACTCAGGCATAGCGGCCAGCCGCGCGGTCTTTCCCGCGCCACGCCCACCCGAGATCCATTCCAGACGGAGGAGACAATATGGCAAACGTGCAAAACGTTGCGGTGCCCGGAGGGGGCGCGCAGAACGCACCGATGACAGCCGAAGAGCGCAAGGTGATCTTTGCCTCATCGCTGGGCACGGTGTTCGAGTGGTACGACTTTTATCTCTACGGCTCGCTGGCGGCGATCATTGCCAAGCAGTTCTTCGCCGGACTGGATCCCACCTCGGCCTTCATCTTCGCGCTGCTCGCATTCGCCGCCGGCTTTATCGTGCGGCCGTTCGGCGCGCTGGTGTTCGGCCGCCTGGGCGACATGATCGGGCGCAAGTACACCTTCCTGGTGACGATCCTGCTCATGGGCCTGTCGACCTTCATCGTCGGCCTGCTGCCGGGCTACGCCACCATCGGCTGGGCCGCGCCGATCATCCTGATCGCACTGCGCATGCTGCAGGGCCTGGCGCTCGGCGGCGAGTACGGCGGTGCCGCCACCTACGTGGCCGAGCACGCACCGCACGGCAAGCGCGGCGCCTATACCTCGTGGATCCAGACCACGGCCACGCTGGGCCTGTTCCTGTCGCTGATCGTGATCCTGCTGTGCCGCGAAATGACCGGGCCCAACTTCGAGACCTGGGGCTGGCGCATCCCGTTCCTGGTGTCGATCCTGCTGCTGGGCGTGTCGGTATATATCCGCCTGTCGATGAATGAATCGCCGGCGTTCCAGCGCATGAAGGCAGAGGGCAAGACCTCCAAGGCCCCGCTGACCGAGTCCTTCGGCCAGTGGCGCAACCTGAAGATCGTGATCCTGGCCCTGCTCGGCCTGACCGCCGGCCAGGCCGTGGTCTGGTACACCGGCCAGTTCTATGCGCTGTTCTTCCTGACCCAGGTGCTCAAGGTCGATGCCAAGACGGCCAACCTGCTGATCGCCGGCGCACTGGTGCTCGGCACGCCGTTCTTCATCTTCTTCGGCTCGCTGTCGGACAAGATCGGCCGCAAGTGGATCATCATGGCGGGCTGCGCGCTGGCCGTGCTGACCTACTTCCCGCTGTTCAAGGCCATGACCCACTACGCCAACCCGGCGCTGGAGCGCGCCCAGCAGAGCGCCCAGATCGTGGTCACCGCCGACCCGAAGCAGTGCTCGTTCCAGGGCAGCCCGATCGCCCGCGAGATCGACTTCCGCAGCTCCTGCGACATCGCCAAGCGCACGCTGGCCCAGGCATCGGCCAGCTATGAAGTGGTCGAGGCCCCGGCCGGCACCGTGGCCACGGTGAAGATCGGCGACAAGGAGATCAAGGCCTTCGACGCGCAGCTGGTGAACGGCCACAGCTTCGACGACGCCAGCAAGAAGCAGATCGCGGCGTTCAAGAAGGAGGTGGGTGAATCGATGGCCTCCGCCGGCTACCCGACCAAGGCCGACCCGGCACAGATGAACACGATCATGGTGCTGGTGATCCTGGTCATCCTGGTGATCTACGTCACCATGGTGTACGGCCCGATCGCCGCCATGCTGGTGGAGCTGTTCCCGACCCGCATCCGCTACACCTCGATGTCGCTGCCCTACCATATCGGCAACGGCTGGTTCGGCGGCCTGCTGCCCACCATCTCGTTCGCGCTGGTGGCCCAGAACGGCAACATCTACTACGGGCTCTGGTACCCGATCATCATCGCAGCCATCACCTTCGTGATCGGCGCGCTGTTCATCCGCGAGACCAAGGACGTGAACATCTACGCCAACGACTGAGCGGTCGTTCGGCACTAACGGAAACGGCAGGCCCACCGGCCTGCCTTTTTTTATGCATGGGCCCTTCGTGCAAAATCTTCACGCGAAGGTGTTGACAGCAACGAAAACCCAGGTATAATCTCAGTCTTCGTTGGCGAATTAGCTCAGTCGGTTAGAGCGACGGAATCATAATCCGCAGGTCCGGGGTTCGAGTCCCTGATTCGCCACCATTTATTTGAAAAGCCGCGTTCTCGCAAGAGAACGCGGCTTTTTGCTTTGGATTGCGCGCGAGATGAAAGCCAAGCCGGACGAGGCATAGATTGTTGACCGGACCACGTCCATCGACTTCGATGAGTTCTGCCGGCCCAGGCGAGTCCACGTCCAAGCCGGGCCAAACGAGCAAGAAGCGGCCAATACCGCCATCCCGACGGCGCTCACAAGCCCTCCCGTCCCCGCACACCACCTCGCCGATCGCGCGCCGCCTGCTATTGAAAATTCCTTTGCCACCTCGGCGGATCTGCTGCCAAAAATAGATAGCCTGAAAATCTGATCCGGTTGCAGACTCTGGCGTCGAATGCGAGAGCCCACCACCAGACCAGTAAACGCGTCAAAGCGGAGAGGCACAATCCAGCGTCGGGGACGTGCAGACTCGCAGGGGGGAGTTCCCAGAACGACACACGGCCAGCTTCGGGGTCAGCATCTCCCCAGCCCTCCTGAAACAGGATAATCAGCAGAACACAATAAACCCTATCGACCAAGCACCTTCGATACGATAAAGTTACACTTCCATTTCAGGAGGAGCAGGAAGTGAATTTCGGAGAAGCCCTTCAGGCGAAACTCGCGGCAAACACTCACAAATATGCGATTGGTGGGGCTGTGGGGCTCGACGGAACTGTCTACCCCCTTGGCAGCGATACCAAGGTCCTGAGTACCATTTTTGAACTGTTCACGCGCCCGTTGATGCTTGAAATGGCGTCAGAACACGGATTTCACCTAATTGAACCGACCGTTCAAAATCATTACCCTGATTTCACTCTGTGCCGAGATGCTGCCAGCGGAGGAAAGATCGCAGTCGACGTTAAGACTACATATATCATCCGCCCAACTGACACCTTCGGATTCACGCTTGGAGGCTATACCTCGTTCATTCGCCCCGGCAATGAACGCAAGAACATAGTATTTCCCTTCACCGATTACTCCGAGCACTGGGTAATCGGCTACGTATATGAACGCGTGGCCGAAAAAAAGGCAGCGGAGCATGCCGTCTACTCGCTCGATCAAATTAAAGACATTCCACTTCCTTACCGAAATGTCCGGGTGTTCGTTCAGGAAAAATGGCGTATTGCGAGTGACCGCGCGGGTAGCGGCAACACCACAAACA
The DNA here is from genome assembly GCF_058781795.1 of Cupriavidus sp. FW306-1B-F12B. Taxonomy (NCBI): domain Bacteria; kingdom Pseudomonadati; phylum Pseudomonadota; class Betaproteobacteria; order Burkholderiales; family Burkholderiaceae; genus Cupriavidus; species Cupriavidus sp. FW306-1B-F12B. Next base: position 8,113 of record NZ_JBYSXC010000026.1, on the reverse strand, counting down.
TCGGCAGCATCACTGGAAGCCTGGACCGATTTGTGACGGGCAATGGCCCATTCCGCGATGAAGCCGAGTTTTTGGATTATTGGCGCAACTACGGACGCACGGCAGCCGATCGAGGTACGACGTTCAAAAATATCAGCGAATACCGCGCATGGCGCGGCAGGACGATCTAGGCAGGGAACAGTTCCCTTTGCTCAATTTCGGCGTCACTTTCGTCCTCAGTCAGATCGGGGGGCGAAAGTCGGCGCGACTCATCCACTAAATTCTGCGGGCTGATAATCAGAGCCTCTTCCATCTCACCGCGCAGGCTTTCAGTAGAGCCAACGTGATAGAAGTGGCTGAACGTCTCCATTGGATAATCGGAAAAATGTTCTGCCAGATGATTATTTTCCCGATATTTGTTTCCCTTCCACATTGAGTAGGCGAAGCCAGCTGGCAAAGCTTTAATCGCGTGGGAAAGCTCATCGGCTTCGCTTTCAGACCACTGATTGTAGTAATCAGTATGGCGCCCGAAGTATGGAGGATCCAGGTAAACAAAGTCGTCCGAACGCGCATCTCCCAGGGTCTCTCGCCACGGCTGACATTTGAATTGCCAATCTTTGCCATGCATGGTTTTTTGCGCCCATGCGATTTGATTACAGATTTTTGTTACGAGAGCTTGACGGAATCGCTCTGGTTTTCTGCAAAACGGTACGTTGAACGCCCCCTTCTTGTTGAATCTCATGATTCCGTTGAAACATGAACGATTCAGAAAAAGCAGATCGAGAGCACCCTTACGCTGATTGAATCGCTCGCGTATCGCGTAAAAATGCTCCTCGCCGATCGAAAGCAGCTTTCCCCCTTCTTGCTCCAAAAAGTGACGGGCAGACGCAGCGGAAATTTCCCCGCTCTGAATCGCGCTATAGAAGCGAATTACGTGCTCATTTGTGTCGCAAAGAAGGGCACGAGGAGGGGCAATATTCAACGCGACAGCGCCCGAGCCCAAGAATGGTTCAATCCACCGTCCGCGTCCACTCCAACTGATGGCGTCAGCAATCCACGGAACCAGCTTTGTTTTGATGCCTTGAATCTTTATCGGCGGAGCTTTGGCTTTAAGGCGGCGCGGTAGAAAATCGTTCAATTGATGCAATCCCATGGCGAGGAAAGAGGAGCCATGCACACACGCGGGCACATGCCTTGGCTAGCATTGTAGCGGGCCGACGTACCAGCCGCGCACTTTTGACTCGCGATCGAGAGGTTGCGGGCGACCGATCGCGGTTGATTATGGGGACAAATCCCTGATTCGCTACTATCCATTTTAAAAGCCTCGATCCCGTAAGGGTTCGCGGCTTTTTTCTTTGGGTCATTACCAGGGCGCGCAAGCGAGCCGCCCATCACGGGCGGCCACGGACAACGCCTACCAGTAACGCACGCGCCCGGTATCGATGTGCACGAACTGGTCAGACTCATAGAAGCCGACGCCCCCGCCCTGCAATGACTTGGCCGCGTCGCGCACGTCCGCCAGCGGCACGCCGGCCAGGCGGATGTCGATGGCCTTGCCGTCCATGTGCAGGCTGTGCCTGGCCACGCCGCCGCCGCGCGAGTTGCGCAGGCGCGAGTTGGTGGCCGGGCTGCGGTAGCCGGAAATGACCTGGAACGGCTGCTCGGTGCCAAGCTCGCGGCGGACCTGGAACAGGAGGTCGAACAGCTGCGGATCGATCATGCCGACCTTGCCGGAGTAATGGTCACGCAGGAAGCCGTTGAGCGTAGTCAGCGCGTCGGGCACGAAGCGGTCGCCAACGGCATAGACCAGCGACACGCGTTCGCCGGTATGGGTGTGGTCGAAAGCCAGCGTGCGGGCGTCCGGCAGGCCTGCCAGGGCCTGGTTTGCAGGCAGGTTTGCCAGCGCCTGGCGCGGTGCCAGCGGCATCAGGCTGGCGGCGAGGGCCAGGCCTCCGGTGGTATGAAGAAAGCGGCGGCGTGCCTTGCGCGTCGCATCAGTCATGGTACTTCCTCTGAATGTCCCAGTGGCGCCTCAGCGGGTGGTGCCGGAGGCGCTTGCGATAGCTGGTTGCTGGGGCCGTCCGTTGCGTTGCCGCAGTGCCTTGTCCAGCAGTTTGTCGTGACCGTAAATGTCAGGCAAGAAGGATACACGACCATCGGCGCGCGCAATGACCGTGCCGTAGGCCAGCACCACCGGCAAGGGCTGCTCCAGGCGCACCGTATTGGACTTGCCACGCGTCATCGCTTCGCGGATACGGGTTTCGTTCCAGTCCGGCATATCGTGCAACACGAACTGGGCCAACGCTACTGGGGATTCCACGCGGATGCAGCCGTGGCTGAAGTCGCGCCGGCCGCGCTTGAACAGCTGCGGCGAGGGCGTGTGGTGCAGGTAGATGTTCTCGTTGTTGGGAAACACAAACTTGATATCGCCCAGCGCGTTCAGCGGGCCTGGCCGCTGGCGGATGCGCATGCGGCCATTCAGCACTGCTTCGAGATTTTCCTCGGACAGCGTGGTCACGGCCTTGCCGTCGCCGGTAACGAACTCCAGGCCCTGCCGGTTGAAATAGGCCGGATCGCTGCGCAGGTGCGGCACGGTCTCGCGGCGCGCGATCGAGGGCGGGATGTTCCAGTACGGGCTGAACTCGATGTAGCGCATATCCTCCTCGAACAGCGGCGTGCGCGTATCCAGTGCCTTGCCGACGATCACCTTCATCTCGAGCTTGATGTCGAGCTTGCCGTCGCGGATCTCATAGGCGCGCAGCATGAACTCCGGCACATTGACCACGATCATGCGCGGACCGTCCAGCGGCGTCCAGCGCAGCCGCTCCATGGTCAGTTCGATTTGCCGCACACGGCTGGCGATGGGCGGGTTGAGTTGTGCCAGCGTGGCCGCGCCGATCACGCCGTCGGCCTCCAGGCCGTGGCGCGACTGGAACGCCTTGACGCCGTCGACCAGGGCGCCTTCGTAGCGGGCCGGCACCTGGGTGCCGGCGGGCAGGTCGCCCAGCGCAACCAGGCGTGCAGCCAGCGCCGCGGCACCGGCCCAGGGCTGGCCCGGCGTCAGCTTGCTCGCCGGCAACGGTGGCAGCGGCTGCCCCCAGACCGGCTGCTTCGCGATCTCGCGGTACCGCGCCAGGGCGTCCCGCAGCGTGCCGTAGAGCGGGAAGGTGGGCGCTGCCTGGCGGATGGCGGCGGGCAGCCGCTGCTGCTTGACGGCATCGCGCAGCCAGACGGCGGCATCGAAGGGCCGTTCCGCCTGCGGGGCAAAGTTGGCATGGACCGCGCGCGGGTTGACGCGCCCGCCGTGCAGGTCTGCCAGCATCCGCTCCATCGCGGCGCTCAGCGCCGCGTCCACGCGTGCGGCCGCGTCCGGCGGCAATGCTGGCCCGCTGGCGGCCTGGGCCACGGCCTGGCGCAAGGCGTCGGCATCGTAGTCGCGCGGGTCGAGGCCGTCGGCCGCGGCCGCGGCCAGCGCATCGACGGCCTGGCGGGCCGCCGGCACCGGTCGGCCCTGCGCAAACCACATCGGTTCGTTGGCGAAGGCAGGCGTGGCCAGGCATGCGGCGGCACAGGCAAGCACGACAGCGCCCAGGCGGCGTGCGGCGGCATTCAGGGTCGGTGGCATCGGGCGAAAAGTTCGGATTCGTCACACACGCCAACAGTCTACCCGCGATGGCGGCATGGTGCCGCAAGCCGCCCGGGGTGCGCGTTACCACACCAGCTGATGCCGCCGCGCGTAGTCCACCATTTCGACCAGGGAGCCGACATTGAGCTTGGCCATGATGTTGGCCTTGTGCGTGCTGACCGTCTTGCTGCTGATCAGCAGTTGCGCCGCGATCGACTTGTTGGAATGGCCGCGCGCCAGGTATTGCAGGATGGTGATCTCGCGGTTGCTCAGCCGCGCAAAGCCGGATTCCCGCTGCTCGCCGATCTGGCGCACGGTTTCCAGCGTATGCATGGGAAATACCAGGTAGCCGCTGAGCACGCCGCGTACGGCCTGCATCACCTCGGCCAGCCCACGCTGCTTGACCACGAAGCCATGGGCGCCGGCGCGCAGCGCCCGCACCGACGCCAGGGTGGCGTCGCTGTCGGACAGTACCAGCAAGGGCACGGCGGGCTGCGTCGCCGAGACGCGCCGGACAAAGTCGATGCCGGGATTGCCGAAGCACTCGATATCGACCAGCACCAGCCCCGGCCGTTGCTCGCGGACCAGCCGGAATGCTTCCTGCATGCCGTCCATTTCCAGTACTTCACCGGCGCCCAACTCAGCGCGGATTTCAGCGGACAGCGTGGTGCGGAACCGGGAGGGTTCATCGACGATCAGCGCGAGATGCAATTTGAGGCTCCTTAACGACTTGCATGGCTTGGCCTGGTGCCAAGGTTAAGGGGCCGGAGAGATCCTGATGCGCCGAATCCTCGCCGCGCAGATGCGGCAAAATCTGCATCAGAGTCAGACTCTTCTGCATGGCTGTTTTCGTATCGATGCCGCGGTCGGCGTTACCCGTTGGCAGCGTCGAGGACTTCAGTCAGCTTGCGGCTGGCATCCAGCGCCGCGGGGAACCCGCAGTAGACCGCGCTGTGCACCATCAGTTCGCGCAGTTCCTGCGGCGTAACGCCATTGGCGAGCGCGCCGCGCAGGTGGCCGGCCAGCTCCTGCGGCCGGTTCAGCGCAATCAGCATCGACACCGTGGCCAGGCTGCGCTGCTTGCGGTCCAGGCCGTCGCGGGTCCAGACCGTGCCCCAGGCGAACTCCGTCACCAGTTGCTGCAGGCTGGTGTCGCCCTGCTGTGCGGCGGCGTCCAGCGCGCGCCGGACGTGCTCGGGGCCGAGCACTTCGGTGCGCACGTCAAGACCGGCCTCGAAGGCCGGCGTGGGAGTGTAGGCGGGAAGTTGGCTGGGTTCGGCCATGGCATGGGTCTCCGGTTTGGGTGGATGCCGCATGGTAGCCGAACCGATCAAGCCGATTCGAGCGGCCGCAGCATCGGTGCCGCGGCCCCAAGGTCATTCCATGCCCGCGGGCAGGAAGCGCGGCGCCGGCGCCGAACGCGGCACCTCGCGCTCGCCCTGCTGGTACAGCCGATACGTGCCGCGTGCCTGGTTGTGCGGATGGCGCGCGGCCTCGTCCAGGGTCAGCACGCGTGCAAAGCACACGTCGGTGCCGCCCAGCACCGCCTCCCAGTGGGTGCTGGGCTTGCCTGCGATGCAAGCGGCAATGCGTGCCTTCACCGCGGGCCACTGGGCGCGGTCATACTGCGTGGCGGGGTCGATGTCGGTCAGTTCGAGCCGCTCGAGCAGCTCGCGGTAGAACTGCGGCTCGAGCGCGCCCAGCGTGATGGCGCGGCCGTCGGCACAAGGGAAGACGTCATAGAACGGCGAATCGTGGAAGGGGCTCGGTTGCGGGCCGCCCAGCGTGCCGGCTGCGCGCGACACCTGCACCAGCGAGCCCAGCATGGCGACGATATCGGTGATGGCCGCATCCACCACGCAGCCCTCGCCGCTTGCGCGCGCGCTCAGGATGGCGCTGGTGATGCCGAATGCCAGGCCAAGCGCGCCGGTGGCATCGCCCATCACGGTCGGCGGCACCATCGGCAGCTCGCCCTCGCGCGCGGCCATCGACAAGAGGCCGGTCAGCGCGATGTAGTTGAGGTCGTGGCCGGCGCTCTGCGACAGCGGGCCGGTCTGGCCCCAGCCGGTCATGCGCCCGTAGACCAGGCGCGGATTGCGTGCATGGCACGCCTTCGGGCCCAGGCCGAGGCGCTCCATCGCTCCCGGGCGCAGCCCTTCGATCAGCGCGTCGGCGCCGGCCACCAGGTCCAGCGCGGCGGCCACGTCGTCCGCAGACTTCAGGTTCAGTTGCACCACGCGCTTGCCGTGCTCCAGCTCCATCTCAGGCGGCACGGGCTGGCCGCGCAGGATGCGGCGGGCATCCGGCGCGACCGGCCGGGTCACCAGCGTGACCTCGGCGCCCAGGCCGGCCAGCATCGCACCGCACAACGGGCCGGGGCCGATGCCTTCGAATTCCACTACCTTGATACCGCGCAGGGGCAGCAGGTTGCCACGCTCACTCATGATCGTCGTCTCCGGAATCGCCGCCCGCCCGGGCCATGGCCGGGGGACAGCTTGCATTGAATTGGTATGGGATGGGCTGTGCCTGCGGCAGCGCGGGCGTGCCAATGCCTGCCGCGGGGCTCGGGAGCATGCTACGCGCCACGGCGTTGACGGGGCAATGGCCAAATGCTTCAGCCGGCTTGACGGAATCCGTCAGCCGGCCGGCTATCGCACGGCGAAATCGGATAAATCCGATCCGACTTGATCTAAATCGGGTCCTGGCAGGACACTAGGTGCCATGATGGTTCCAGATGGCGGTGCCGCCTCATGGTGCACCGCCTGCCGACAGCCCCCATCCAGGAGATTTCCAACATGACCAATATCGTGCTCGCCACCGACGGTTCGGCCTTCAGCGACGCCGCGGCCCGTTTTATCGCCGAAGGCAAGCTGCTGCAGAGCGGCTTCACCGTGCATGTCGTGCATGTCGCGCCGGAAGTAAGCGGCCAGGTGCGCGCCTTTGTCAGCAAGGAGACCATCGATGACTGGCACAAGGAGGCCAGCGACAAGGCCATGGCGACGGTCTGCGAGATTCTGTCCGCAGCCAAGGTGCCGTTCGAGCGGCACCCGCTGCACGGCTTCGCGCCGGAGCGCATCGTCGCCTGTGCGCGCTCGGTCGACGCCGCAGCCATCGTGATGGGCACGCATGGCCGGGGTTCGTTCTTCGATGCGGTGATCGGTTCGGTCGCAGGCCGCGTGCTGGCGCAGGCCGAGTGCCCGGTGCTGCTGGTCAAGGCGCCGGAAAAGAAGGGTTGAGCAAAGTAGTGGAAAACCGGCGCCCTGGCGGCGCCGACCGGTAGACCTCAGGCGCCCCACAGGGGCGCTTCGTCCATCAGCGCCACCTGTTCGCGCAGTTCCAGGATGCGATCCTGCCAGTAGCGCGCCGTGCCGAACCAAGGGAACGCGGCCGGAAAGGCCGGGTCGGCCCAGCGGCTGGCGAGCCAGGCGCTGTAATGGAGCAGCCGCAGCGTGCGCAGCGCTTCCACCAGCCACAGTTCGCGCGGCTGGAATTCGGCGAAGTCCTCATAGCCGGCAACGATGTCGGCCAGTTGGTCCTGCATGGCCGCGCGGTCGCCCTCGAGCAGCATCCAGATGTCCTGGATCGCCGGCGCCATTCGGCTGTCATCGAAGTCAACGAAATGCGGGCCCGGTGCGCCATGAGTGCCGCCGCGCGCGTCGTCCTCGCCGATCCACAGCACATTGCCGCGATGGCAGTCGCCGTGGGTGCGCAGCAGGCGCACCTCGCCGGCGCGCTCATAGCAGCAGCGCACGCCGTCCAGCGCCAGGTCGGTCACCGATTGCCATGCGGGCAGCAGGTCGGCGGGAATGCAGCCGCTGGCGAGCAGCCAGTCGCGTGGGACAACGCCGAAGGTTTCAAGATTTAGCGCCGGGCGCGCCTGGTAGGGCTGCGTCGCCCCCAGCGCGTGGATGCGGCCGATGAAGCGGCCGAGCCAGGTCAGCGTGTCGGAACGGTCCAGCGCGGGCTCGCGGCCGCCGCAGCGGGGGAATACCGCGAAACGGAAGCCGGCGTGATGCAGCAGCGTGCCGGCCGCGCCCGGTGCCAGCACCATGGCCGGCACGGCCGGGATCTCGGCATCGGCCAGCTGCTGCACGAAGGCGTGTTCTTCCAGGATGGCCGCATCGGTCCAGCGGCCCGGACGGTAGAACTTGGCGATGACCGGCGCGGCATCTTCGATGCCCAGCTGCCAGACGCGGTTCTCATAGCTGTTGAGCGCCAGCAGGCGCCCGTCGGGGCGCAGGCCAGCGCCTTCCAGCGCGTCCAGCATCAGCTCCGGCGTCAGGCCGGCGTAGGGAACGCCGGGGTCGGCCGGGGTGTCGGACGCGTGCATGTTGTCAGCCTGTCCCGCTCAGCGCGCCGGCTTGCGGTTGCCGCCGAGCAGCGCGGCCTGCGGCGCGGGACGGCGATTGCGCGCCGGTGCCGGGGCCGCGTCGTGCGGCTGGCGCGCGGGTTGCGCCGCGGCCCGTTGCTGGCGCGCCGGCTCCTGGCCGTCGCGGCGCGGTGCGGGAT
>NZ_JBYSXC010000025.1:0-54771 GCF_058781795.1 Cupriavidus sp. FW306-1B-F12B | reverse complement strand
GTGCCGGTGCGGGCGCGCTGGCAGCCGGAGCCGGTGCCGCGGCGGCAGCTGCCGGGGCGGCGGCTGCGGCGGCGCCTTCCAGGATCAGCAGCAGCGTGCCTTCGGCGACGTTGTCACCGACCTTGACCTTGACTTCCTTGACCACGCCGCCTTGCGGCGACGGCACGTCCATGGTGGCCTTGTCGGACTCCAGCGTCACCACGGCGTCTTCGGCGTTAATGGTGTCGCCCGCCTTGACGTGGACTTCGATGACCGGCACGGCGTCGTAGTCGCCGATATCGGGCACCTTGACCTCGATGGTGCCGCCACCGCCAGCGGCCGGGGCCGCGGCTGGGGCTGCTGCGGGGGCAGGAGCCGGTGCGGGGGCTGCGGCGGCCGGCGCCGGTGCTGCGGCAGCAGGGGCAGGTGCGGTGGCGGCGGGCTCGTTGGCCGCCTCCAGCATCACCAGCACCGAGCCTTCGGACACGTTGTCGCCCACCTTGATGCGGACGTCCTTGACCACGCCGGCCTGCGGCGAGGGCACGTCCATGGTGGCCTTGTCCGATTCCAGCGTCACCAGCGCGTCTTCCGCGTTGATGCTGTCGCCGGGTTTCACATGCACTTCGATGACGGGAACGGCGTCATAGTCGCCGATATCCGGCACCTTGATTTCAATCGCTTGACTCATTCAGTGTCTCCTGGGCAGGCCGGCACGCGCGACATCCGCAAGCGGCGAGATTACCTTCGCCGCCCGCTTCTGTCACGCCGCCATGCCGCAAGGCGCCGTCCGGCATCTGGCCGGGGCGCCCGCGGCACGGCGTTGCCGTACTGCGGGGGTTGGTGCAGGCTGCCGGATCAGACCGACATCGGGTTGGGCTTGTTCGGGTCGAGGTTGTACTTCTTGATGGCCTCGGCAACCTTGTCGCGGCCGATCGCACCCTCGTCGGCCAGCGCCTTGAGCGCGGCCAGCGTGACCCAGTAGCGGTCCACTTCAAAGAAGTGGCGCAGCTTCTCGCGCGTGTCCGAGCGGCCGAAGCCGTCGGTGCCCAGCACCACGTAGCGGCGCGGCACGAACGGACGGATCTGCTCGGCAAACGCACGCACGTAGTCGGTGGAGGCGATCACCGGGCCGCGGGCCGACTTCAGGCTCTTGGCCACGTGCGATTCGCGCGGGGTCTCGGTCGGGTGCAGCAGGTTGAAGCGCTCGACGTCGTGGCCTTCGCGGGCCAGTTCGGTGAAGCTCGGGCAGCCCCACAGGTCCGACTCCACGCCCCAGTCCTTCTTGAGCAGGTCAGCAGCGGCGATCACCTCGCGGAAGATCGTGCCCGAGCCCAGCAGCTGCACGCGCGGCGCGTTGCTGTTCTCGACGCCCTTGCGGAACTGGTACATGCCCTTGACGATGTCCTGCTCCACGCCAGCCGGCATTTCCGGATGCTCGTAGTTCTCGTTCATCACCGTCAGGTAGTAGTAGACGTCTTCCTGCTCGGCGTACATGCGGCGCAGGCCGTCCTGCATGACCACCGCCAGCTCGTACTGGAAGGTCGGGTCGTACGAGATGCAGTTCGGGATCGCGGCGTGGAACACGTGCGAGTGGCCGTCTTCATGCTGCAGGCCTTCGCCGTTCAGCGTGGTGCGGCCGGCGGTGCCGCCCAGCAGGAAGCCGCGCGAGCGCATGTCGGCAGCGGCCCAGCACAGGTCGCCGATACGCTGGATGCCGAACATCGAGTAGTAGATGTAGAACGGGATCATCTGCACGCCGTGCGTCGAGTACGACGTGGCGGCCGCGATCCAGTCGCACATGGCGCCGGCTTCGTTGATGCCTTCCTGCAGCACCTGGCCAGTCTGCGATTCCTTGTAGAACATCAGCTGGTCATGGTCTTCCGGCACGTACTTCTGGCCTTCCTGGTTCCAGATGCCGACCTGGCGGAACAGGCCTTCCATGCCGAAGGTGCGCGACTCGTCCGGCACGATGGGCACCACGTGCTTGCCGATCTGCTTGTCTTTCAGCAGCGTGTTCAGGATCCGCACGAAGGCCATGGTGGTGGACACTTCGCGGCCTTCGCCGGTGGCCTTGAGCAGCGCGTCGAACGCGGACAGCTGCGGGACCGGCAGGGCTTCGGCCTTCTGGCGGCGGGCCGGCAGGTAGCCGCCCAGGTTCTGCCGCGCCTGGCGCATGTATTCCAGTTCCTTCGAACCTTCCGGGAAGGTGATGTACGGCACCTCTTCGAGCTGGTCGTCGGCAACGGGGAGGTTGAACTGGTCGCGGAACTTGCGGATCGCGTCCACCGGCATCTTCTTCTGCTGGTGGGCCACGTTCATGGCCTGGCCGGCGTCGCCCATGCCATAGCCCTTGATGGTCTTGGCCAGGATCAGCGTGGGCTGGCCCTTGTGCTCGCTGGCGGACTTGTAGGCGGCGTAGATCTTGTGCGGATCGTGGCCGCCGCGGTTCAGGCGCCAGATGTCGTCGTCGGACCAGTCGGCCACCATCGCCTTCAGCTCAGGCGTGTTGAAGAAGTGCTCGCGGACGTAGGCGCCGTCCTTGGCCTTCATGGTCTGGTACTCGCCGTCGACGCATTCCATCATGCGCTTCATCAGCAGGCCCTTGGTGTCGCGCGCCAGCAGCGAATCCCACTTGCTGCCCCACACCACCTTGATCACGTTCCAGCCGGCACCGCGGAATTCGGATTCCAGTTCCTGGATGATCTTGCCGTTGCCGCGCACCGGGCCGTCCAGGCGCTGCAGGTTGCAGTTGATGACGAAGACCAGGTTGTCGAGCTTCTCGCGGCCGGCCATGCCGATCGCGCCCAGCGATTCGGGCTCGTCGGTCTCGCCGTCGCCCAGAAAGGCCCAGACCTTGCGGTCGCCTGCCTTGGCCAGGCCGCGGCTGTCCAGGTACTTCATGAAGCGGGCCTGGTAGATGGCCATGATCGGGCCCAGGCCCATCGACACCGTCGGGAACTGCCAGAAGTCCGGCATCAGCCACGGGTGCGGGTAGGACGAGATGCCCTTGCCGTCCACTTCCTGGCGGAAGTTGTCGAGCTGGTCCTGGGTCAGGCGGCCGAGCAGGAAGGCGCGCGAATACACGCCCGGAGCCGAGTGGCCCTGCACGAACACCAGGTCGCCGCCGCTGGCTTCCGACGGGGCGCGCCAGAAGTGGTTGTAGCCGACGTCATACAGCGTGGCCGCCGAGGCGAACGACGAGATGTGGCCGCCGACGTTGGTGTGCTTGTTGGCGCGCAGCACCATCGCCATGGCGTTCCAGCGGGTGTACGAGCGGATCCGGTGCTCGATGTCCTGGTCGCCGGGGATGCGGGCCTGCTGCTCGACCGGAATCGTGTTGATGTACTGCGTCTCGGCGTGGAACGGCTGGGTGACGCCGTTCACGCGTGCGTATTCGATCTGCTTGTCGATCAGGAAAGCGGCGCGCGCCGGACCTTCGGCGGCCAGGACGCCCTGCAGGGCGTCGAGCCATTCATGGGTTTCCTGGGGATCGGCGTCGTTGGCGCTCGAGGCGCCGAGAATCTGCTCTGGTACGGCGGACATGACTGTCTCCTGGGTGAATTCTTTGCATCCGCGCCCGCGCTGGCAGCGCCCGGACACGACTTTACGTATGACTCGCACCGACTTGCGGATCCGGCGCCATGCCGCCTTGCATCGGGGCCGCCGCCGGGAAACCTGTTCCGGTTTCTCCGCGCGGCAGGCGCATGGCTGCCGCCCGCATTCTTGGGTCGAACCGATTCTATGGAAGCCCAAAGTCCAGCACAAGTGAAATTTTCAAATTGCGGTATCGTTTTTTATAATGTGGAATTATGCGGCAGCGCACCAAGAATCACTGCCCGGCTGGCCCGCCATGCGCCATAAGCCTGCCCGCCCCGGCCGCAGCAGCAATGTTTTCATTGGCGCTTTCCCCAAGCGACGCACCGCAATAATCTCGGTACACTGGTCGGTCAGCCGTCAATCCCTCCCATGCCGTTTTTCAACCGACTCCTTTCCAGCCTGCGTGCAGCCATGCTTCCTCCCGACGCGTCGGGGTCAGCCAAGGCGGCCGGAGGCGATCCCGCGCACGCCCCTTCGCCGGCTGCCGGACTGGGGCCGATCGAGCCGCTGGGCCCCGACGACGGCGCCCCCGTGGCCGCACCGCGCGGGCTGTGGTGGCTGCGCTGGCGCAACCTGGTGGCCACCAGCTGGTTCATGTTCATCCCGCTGGTTGCCATCGTACTGTTCACGGTGGCCATGGGCGTGATCCTGTGGTCCCTGCACGAGACCGAGCGCCAGCAGCAGCGCGACGCCCTGTACCGCGACGCGGCCTGGGCACAGCAGCGCGTGCGCCTGTCGCTGCTAAGCAACCAGGACCAGCTGGCCTCGCTGGCGCGCGACATCGCCGCCGCGCAGCTTGAGCAAGGCGCCTACCGCACCGCGGCGCAGGAAATCCTGCGCGAAAACCCCGAGATCGTCTTCATCAACTGGCTCGATGCCACCAAGCGCGGCCGCTGGTCGCTGCCATCGACCTCGGAATTCGCCAGCCGCCTGCGCGAGAACCAGGACCAGCCGCTCGAACCGGAAGTGCTCGACACCTTCGACGCCGCGCGCGAGACCCAGCGCGTGGTCTATTCGCGCCCGCTGGTCAACGAGCGCGGCGACAGCTTCATGCTGATGGAAGTGCCGATCGTGCGCGACAACGAGTTTCTCGGCACGCTTGGCGCGCTGTACTCGATCAACGGCATCCTGACGCACCTGCTGCCGCCCGAGCTGACCGAGCGCTACCGCTTCTCGCTGATCGACAAGAACAACCAGACCCGCGCCAGCACCTCATTGCGGCCGGTGCCGGGCAACGCGCTGTCGTACGAGGTGCTGCTGGATCCGCCGGGCCACTCGCTGTCGCTGCGCGCCGATGCCTACCCGCCGGCGTCGAACCTGCCCAACAACATGCTGCTGTGGCTGGTGGTGGGGCTGTCGTGCTTCCTGCTGTGGAGCCTGTGGAGCATGTGGCGCCACACCAGCCGCCGCTCCGAGGCGCAGCGCGCGCTGCTGGCCGAGACCTCGTTCCGGCGCGCGATGGAAAACTCGATGCTGATCGGCCTGCGCGCGCTCGACCTGAACGGCCGCATCACCTATGTCAACCCGGCCTTCTGCCGCATGACCGGCTGGCAGGAGAACGACCTGGTCGGGCGCCTGCCGCCCTTCCCCTACTGGCCGCCCAACGACCAGCAGGAAATGCAGAAGCAGATCGACCTGACCCTGCAGGGCAAGTCGCCCGCCGGCGGCTACGAGATGCGCGTGATGCGCCGCGACGGCAGCAGCTTCTATGCGCGCATGTACGTGTCGCCGCTGGTGGACAGCCGCGGCCGCCATACCGGCTGGATGAGCTCGATGACGGACATCACCGAGCCCAAGCGCGCGCGCGAGGAACTGGCCGCCGCGCATGACCGCTTCACCACGGTGCTGGAAAGCCTGGACGCCGCGGTGTCGGTGCTGGCCACCGACAAGGCGGAGCTGCTCTTTGCCAACCGCTATTACCGCCAGCTGTTCGGCTGGGAGGCCGAGGGCCACCTGAAGCTGGCCGGCGACGACCTCGACAAGGACCAGGTCTCCAGCGACAACACCGACTATGTCGACGCCTATGCCGGCCTGCCGGCGTCCGAGCTGATGCCGTACGCATCGGATGCGCGCGAAGTGTTCGTGCCGGACATGCAGAAATGGTTCGAAGTGCGCCGCCGCTATATCCAGTGGGTCGACGGCCACCTGGCGCAGATGCAGATCGCCACCGACATCACCGTGCGCAAGGCCGCCGAGGAAATGGCGCGCCAGCATGAAGAGCGCCTGCAGTTCACCAGCCGCCTGACCACCATGGGCGAGATGGCCTCGTCGCTGGCGCATGAGCTGAACCAGCCGCTGGCGGCCATCAACAACTACTGCATGGGCGCGGTGGCGCGGCTGCACTCGGGCCGCAGCACGCCGGAGGACCTGATCCCGGTGCTGGAGAAGACCTCGGCCCAGGCGGTGCGCGCCGGCACCATCATCAGCCGCATCCGCGGCTTCGTGAAGCGCAGCCAGCCGCAGCGGCGCGAGGCCGCGCTGCACGACATCGTCGCCGACGCGGTAGGCCTGGCCGACCTGGAGGCCACGCGCCGCCGCGTCACCATCCTGACCCGCCTGCCGACCCCGCCGCTGACGGTCTATGTCGACCCGGTGCTGATCGAGCAGGTGCTGGTGAACCTGCTCAAGAACGCGGTCGAGGCCATGGCCGGCCTGCCCGCCCTGCACGCCGGCGGCGTGGTGCGCCTGCACGCGCGGGTGGAGCCGGGCGAGATCGGCGACAACGTCCATATCGACGTGATCGACCAGGGCCCGGGCGTGGACGAAGCCACCAAGGAGCGCCTGTTCGAGCCCTTCTTCAGCACCAAGTCCGACGGCATGGGCATGGGGCTGAACATCTGCCGCTCGATCATCGAGTCGCACCAGGGCCGCCTGTGGGTGGAGAACAATGCCGACGGCATCGGCTGTACATTTAAAATCATGCTGCCGCTGCAATCGGCGCTGGCCGAGCATTAAGCCGAAGCACAGGCCCTGTTGCCGGGGCCTTCGCGCCCGGGCATGCCCAAGGATTCCAGAAAAAGCCGGCCCGCCCCGTTTCCCCCACGGATGTGGGGGGCCTGTCTCGCCACAGAGGGCCGCTGCCGGTTACACTTCGCAGCAATGAATTGTTGTCCCGAGGAGACTACATGACCGCAACGCCAAACCCCACGCCCCACCGCGGCGAGACCGTGTTCATCGTCGACGACGATGAAGCCATGCGCGACTCGCTGACCTGGCTGCTGGAGGGCAATGGCTATCAGGTGCGCAGCTTCACCAGCGCCGAGCAGTTCCTCGCCGCCTACGATGCCAGCCAGGTGTCGTGCCTGATCCTTGACGTGCGCATGCCCGGCATGAGCGGCCCGGAACTGCAGGAGCGCATGCTGGCCGAGCAGATCGACATTCCCATCGTCTTTATCACCGGCCACGGCGACGTGCCGATGGCGGTATCGACGATGAAGCGCGGCGCCATCGACTTCATCGAAAAGCCCTTCGATGAATCCGAGCTGCGCGCACTGGTCGAGCGCATGCTGACCAAGGCCCGCACCGACCATTCCGCCGCACGCGAGCAGCGCGCCGCCAAGGACCTGCTGGGCAAGCTGACCACGCGCGAGCAGCAGGTGCTCGAGCGCATCGTTGCCGGCCGCCTGAACAAGCAGATCGCCGATGACCTGGGCATTTCCATCAAGACCGTGGAGGCGCACCGCGCCAACATCATGGAAAAGCTCAACGTCAACACCGTCGCCGACCTGCTGCGCCTGGCGCTGTCGCGCAACAGCTGAGCGGCTGGCGCCTGCCTCTGCCTGACTCGGTGCGGCCCCGCGGCCGCACCGGCTGCCCTCTCCGCGCGCCGTCCGGCGCCGCCCCTGCATCCCGTCAGCCCCGTCATCGGTCCAGGTATTCCTCGTCCCGGAACGTGACGACCCACTGTGGCCGATAGACCACAAAAATCGCCACCAGCATGCCGGTCAGGAAGGCCTCGCCGAAGGCCAGGATGACGGCTGCCGTCAGGGTATCGGCAACGCTCCATGGCAGGCCCGGTGCCGTCAGGTGGCGCCAGCCGGCCTCGGCCGCGCTGGCGCCCAGCGCGGCCAGCCCGGCCGTGAAATAGCCGTGTCCGAGGATAAAGACGAACGGATGCCGCGGCAGCAGGCGCCGCATCATCGCCTGCAACGCCGCGGAGATCAGCGCCGGCAGCAGCGCCAGCCAGACGTAGCGCACCCACAGCGAGGGCCAGTCGAACTGGGCCCAGCCATGCCCGGCCAGGTATTCGAGCCCGAACAGCGACACCACGTCGACCACGAACAGCGACAGCAGCGCCAGCGGCAGCCCGAACAGCGTCACCATCAGCGTGGCGCCGAGCAACTGGATCACCAGCCCGCCGACCAGCGTGGCGCGCAACGTCCACAGCAGCGCCACCAGCACCATCGCACCCAGCCAGGCGTTCTGCAGCGCATTGCGCCGCAGCAGCTGCCAGGGCCGGCGCGTCAGCGCCCACAGCAGCCCCGCCAGGGACAGCAACAGCAGCAAGGGATGGGACAGCAGGGATGGAAGCGCGGTGTGCATGCGGCCGATGCTACCAGCGCTGCCCCCGCCCGGCCTTGCACCCGCTCAAGCTCCGTGCGGCAAGCCCCACGCAACCTTTATAATTCCGCCTTTAGCCCAACCCGCGCTCCGGCGCGCGGCGGCACCTCCACCTCCCGGCCACAAACCCGCCCTGCCTCCATGCCTGCCCAACTGATCGACGGCAATGCCCTTGCCAAACAAATCCGCTCCGAAGCCGCCCTGCGCGCCGCCCGCCTGACCGAGCGTGGCCACCGGCCCGGCCTGGCCGTGATCCTGGTCGGCGAGGACCCGGCCAGCCAGGTCTACGTCCGCAACAAGGTCAAGGCCTGCCAGGACAACGGCTTTCATTCCTCGCTCGACCGCTACCCGGCCGACCTGTCGGAGGCGGAACTGCTGGCCCGCATCGACGCCCTGAACCAGGACCCGAACATCCACGGCATCCTGGTGCAGCTGCCCCTGCCCAAGCATATCGACAGCCACAAGGTGCTTGAAGCCATCGCCCCGGAAAAGGATGTCGACGGCTTCCATGTGGCCAATGCCGGCGCGCTGATGACCGGTGCCCCGCTGTTCCGCCCGTGCACGCCCTACGGCTGCATGAAGATGCTGGAATCGGTCCAGTTCCCGCTGCGCGGCGCCCGCGCCGTGGTGGTGGGCGCCTCCAATATCGTCGGCAAGCCGATGGCGATGCTGCTGCTGCAGGCCGGCGCCACCGTCACCATCTGCAACAGCAAGACGCGCGACATCGGCGCCCACACCCGCGACGCGGATGTGGTGGTGGCCGCGGTCGGCAAACGCAACCTGATCAGCGCCGACATGGTCAAACCGGGCGCGGTGGTGATCGACGTGGGCATGAACCGCGACGACAACGGCAAGCTGTGCGGCGACGTCGACTTTGCCGGCGTGCGTGAAGTCGCCGGCTACATCACGCCGGTGCCGGGCGGCGTCGGCCCGATGACCATCACCATGCTGCTGGTCAATACGCTGGAAGCCGCCGAGCGCGCCGCCGGCTGAGGCCGCGCGTACGATACGCCACCCGGGGCCCTGGAAAATCCGGCGCCCCGGCCCCATCTGCGGGATGATTGCCCGATCGAGGCCAGCCAACCGAGAACACGCCATGGACCAAGCCGCCAACGCTACCAATCCTCTGCTGGACTTTTCCGACCTGCCCCGCTTTGCCGAGATCCGGCCCGAGCACATCAGCCCGGCGCTGGACGTGCTGCTGGAAAGCGCACAGCAGGCCGTCGCCCGCGCTGAAGATCCGGCCACGCCCGCCGACTGGGGCAACGCCGTGCAGGCGCTGGAAGCGGCCACCGAGCCGCTGGGCCGCGCCTGGGGCGTGGTCAGCCACCTGAGCGCCGTGGCCGATACGCCCGAACTGCGCAAGGCTCACGCCGAGAACCTGCCGCGCATGACCGAGTTCTGGTCCTCGCTCGGCCAGAGCCTGGCGCTGTATGACAAGTACAAGGCGCTGGCTGCCAGCCCGGAGTTCGCAGGCATGAGCGCGGCGCGCCACCAGCTGATCGAAAACGAACTGCGCGGCTTCCGCCTGGGCGGTGCCGAACTGCCTGAAGACAAGAAGCCGCGCTTCGCCGAGATCCAGGAGCAGCAGGCCCAGCTGTCCAAGGCCTTCTCCGACCACGTGCTGGATGCCACCAACGCCTACGCGCTGCATGTCGAGGACGAGGCCCGACTGTCCGGCCTGCCCGACGACGCCAGGGAAGCCGCCCGCCATGCCGCCGAGAAGGATGGCAAGGCCGGCTGGAAATTCACGCTGCACTTCCCGTCCTACTTCCCGGTGCTGCAGTACGCGGACGACCGCGCGCTGCGCCAGACCCTGTATGAAGCCAATGTCACGCGCGCCTCGGAACTGGGCCCGCAGCATGGCCAGGGCCAGGCCGACTGGGACAACACCGCCAATATGCGCGAGCAGCTGGCCCTGCGCCGCGAAGAGGCGCAGATGCTGGGCTACCAGTGCTACGGCGAAGTCTCGCTGGTGCCGAAGATGGCCGAATCGCCGGCCGAGGTGCTGAAGTTCCTCGACGAGCTCGCCGTCAAGGCGCGCCCCTACGCCGAGAAGGACTGGGCCGAAATGAAGGCCTTTGCCGCGGCAGAGCTGGGGCTGCCTGAACTGGCGCCGTGGGACGTCGCCTATGCCTCGGAGAAGCTGCGCCAGCAGCGCTATGCGTTCTCCGAGCAAGAGGTCAAGCAGTACTTCCCGGAAGCGAAGGTACTCGAGGGCCTGTTCGGCGTGGTGCAGAAGCTGTTCTCGGTGCGCATCGAGCCTGAGCAGGCGCAGACCTGGCACAAGGACGCGCGCTTCTTCCGCGTCACCACCGCCGACGGCACGCTGCTGGCCCAGTTCTACATCGACCTGTACGCGCGCGAAGGCAAGCGCGGCGGCGCCTGGATGGACGACGCGCGCGGCCGCAAGGTGCTGGAGCAAGGCGGCGTGCAGACGCCGGTGGCCTACCTGACCTGCAACTTCTCGGCGCCGGTGGGCGGCAAGCCCGCGCTGTTCACGCACGATGAGGTGATCACCCTGTTCCATGAGTTCGGCCATGGCCTGCACCACATGCTGACGCAGGTGGGCGAGCTCGGCGTGTCGGGCATCAACGGCGTGGAATGGGATGCGGTGGAGCTGCCGTCGCAGTTCATGGAGAACTTCTGCTGGGAGTACGAAGTGCTGACCGGCATGACGCAGCATGTCGAGACCGGCGAGCCGCTGCCGCGCGCCCTGTTCGATCGCATGCTGGCCGCCAAGAACTTCCAGAACGGCATGATGACGCTGCGCCAGATCGTGTTCTCGTCGTTCGATATGCACCTGCATACCGACTTCGACCCGGCCGGCGCCACCTCGGTGCTGGACCTGTCGCGCCAGATCAACGACCGCGTGCACGTGGTGCCGCAGCATCCGCTGTCGCGCTGGCCGAACACCTTCAGCCATATCTTCGCCGGCGGCTATGCGGCGGGCTACTACAGCTACAAGTGGGCCGAGGTGCTGTCGGCCGACGTGTACGCGGCGTTCGAGGAAGCCGCGCAGCTGTCGGGCAGCGTGCTCGACAGCGAGACCGGTGCGCGCTACCAGCGCGAGATCCTGTCGGTCGGCGGCAGCCGTCCGGCGATGGACTCGTTTGTCGCGTTCCGCGGCCGCGCGCCGCAGATCGACGCGCTGCTGCGCCACGGCGGGATGGCAGCATGAGCGCGGCCGCCCTGCCCGCCAGCGGCCCGCTTCGCATTGCCAGCTGGAACGTCAACTCGCTCAAGGTGCGCCTGCCGCAGGTGCTGCAATGGCTGGCCGAGCAGGACCAGGCCGGCGCGCCGATCGACGCGCTGTGCCTGCAGGAACTGAAGCTGCCGGACGACAAGTACCCGCTCGCCGAACTGGAGAACGCGGGCTTCCACAGCATCTACACCGGGCAGAAGACGTACAACGGCGTGGCCATCCTCGCCCGCGACGCCAGCATGCCCGGCCCCGCCGACGTGGTGCGCAACATCCCCGGCTTCGAGGACGCGCAGCAGCGCGTGATCGCTGCCACATACGGCGACCTGCGGCTGGTCTGCGCCTACTTTCCCAACGGGCAGGCGCCGGACTCGGACAAGTTCGTCTACAAGCTCAAGTGGCTGGATGCAATGACGGCCTGGCTGCGCGAAGAAATGAAGCGCTACCCGAAGCTGGCGCTGCTGGGCGACTTCAATATCGCGCCGGAAGACCGCGACGTGCACGACCCCAAGAAATGGGAAGGCCAGAACCTGGTCTCGCCGCAGGAGCGCGCCGCCTTTGCCGCGCTGGTGGAGCTCGGCCTGGCGGATGCGTTCCGCCAGTTCGAGCAGCCGGAGAAGGCCTTCTCGTGGTGGGACTACCGCATGATGGCGTTCCGCCGCAATGCGGGCCTGCGCATCGACCACATCCTGCTGTCGCCGGCATTGACCAGCGGCTGCAGCGCCTGCGTGATCGACCGCGTGCCGCGCACGTGGGAGCAGCCATCTGACCACACGCCGGTGGTCGCCACGCTCAGTTGCAGCTGAACGCGCCGCTGGCGCCGCGCGCGGGTTCAGGCAAGTCCGCACAAGCCCCGCTCGCCGCGCGGCGCCGCGCCCGCTACACTGCGGGCATGAGCCACACCCGCCAGGCCATGTTCCGCCACCGCAACCTTCCTCACCTGCTGCTGCAAGTGCGCGAGACATTGCTGGCCGGCTTTCGCCCGATCCTGCGGCAGTTCGGCATCACCGAGCAGCAATGGCGCGTGATGCGCACGCTCAACGAGCGCGAGCCGATGGAGCCTAACCAGCTGGCCGAAGCCTGCCTGATCCTGAGCCCCAGCCTGACCCGCATGCTGTGCGGCATGGAAGACGCCGGGCTGGTCGAACGGACCCGCTCTGCCACCGACCAGCGCCGCCAGCTGGTCAGCCTGACGCCGTCGGCGCGCGCCATCATCGTGCAAATGGAGCCGCTGGTCGATGCACGCTACCAGGAGCTGGCGCAGCGGCTCGGCCCAGAGCGTCTGACCGAGGTCTACCGCGCGCTCGACGCGATGCTGGCCGGCCTGGCGCCGCAGCCGAACCTGCCCGAATCCACCCCGCCCGAATCCGTTGCCTCGCCACCGCCTGGGCGCGGCGGCGAGGCCGGCTGAGCCTGCCCCTTCATTGCCGATGCCCGCGTCCCATCCCGGATCACTCCTGCCGCGCCTGTTCCCATGGAGCCAGCGCGTCGACAAGACCACGCTGCGCGCCGACCTGGTGGCCGGCCTGCTCGGCGCCGTGCTGGTGCTGCCGCAGGGCGTGGCCTTCGCCACGCTGGCCGGCCTGCCGCCGCAATACGGCATCTACAGCGCGGTGGTGCCGTGCATCGTGGCGGCGCTGTTCGGTTCGAGCTGGCACGTGATGTCGGGGCCGACCAACGCCAATTCGCTGGCATTGTTCGCGATGCTGAGCCCGCTTGCGTTTGCCGGCAGCCCGGCCTATATCGGGCTGGCGCTGGCGGTCACCATCGTGGTGGGCGTGATGCAGCTCGCCGTGGGCACGTTGCGGCTGGGCACGCTGGCCAACTTTATTTCGCCGTCGGTGCTGCTCGGTTTCACCTGCGGCGCCGCGACGCTGATCGGCCTGTATGCGCTCAAGGACCTGTTCGGGCTGGCGGTGCCGACCGGCACCAGTGCATTCGGCGTGCTGCGCCACCTGTTCGAGAACATCGACGCCATCAACTGGGGCGCGGCCACCGTAGGCGCGGTCACGCTGGTGGTGACGCTGCTGTGCAAGCGGCTGTGGCGGCGGCTGCCGTTCATGCTGCTGGGGCTGCTGGCCGGCTACGGCGTGGCGCTGCTGCTGAACCAGTCCGGCGCGGGCGGCGCCCACCATGTCAACGTGGTTGGGCCGATCCCGTCGGCGCTGCCGCGCTTCCACCTTCCCGATGTGGACTGGCGCAAGCTGCCAGACCTGCTGGGCATCGCCTCGGCGCTGACCATCGTCGCGCTGGGCCAGTCGATCTCGATCGCCAAGGCGGTGGCGCTGCGCTCGGGCCAGCATATCGACGCCAACCGCGAGTTCATCGGCCAGGGCCTGTCCAATATCGCGGGCGGCTTCTTCTCAGGCTATATCTCGTGCGGCTCGCTCAACCGCTCGGTGCCCAACTTCGAAGCCGGCGCGCGCACGCCGCTGGCCAGCGTGTTCTCGGCGCTGTGGCTGGTGGCGCTGGTGGCCGTCAGCGCCCCGCTGCTGGCACAGATCCCGATGGCGGCGATCGCCGCGATGCTGCTGCTGGTGGCGTGGGGCCTGCTCGACACCGCGCGGCTGCGCCGCATCTTCACGCTCAGCCGCACGGAGTTCGCCATTGCCATCGGCACCTTCGCCGCCACGCTGGTGATCCGGCTGGAGATGGCGGTGCTGCTCGGCACCGTGCTGTCGCTGGTGGCCTACCTGTACCGCACCTCGCGGCCGGCCGTGCGCAGCCTGGTGCCCGATGCCGACGATCCCGGCCGGCGCTTCACGCCGCTGGACGAGCTGCGCCGCCCGCAGCCGGAATGCCCGCAACTGAAGCTGCTGCGCATGGAAGGCGCGATCTATTTCGGCGCGGTGCAGTACGTGACGGATCGCCTGCACTGGCTGCGCACGGTCAACGCCGGCCAGACGCACCTGCTGGCGATGACCAAGAGCATGAACTTCATCGACCTGGCCGGTGCCGAGATGTGGGAAAACGAGCTCGCCGAACGGCGCGCGCTGGGCGGCGACCTGTACTTCCACCGCCCGCGCACGCAGGTGCTGCAGACCTGGGCGCAGACCGGCTTTACCGACAAGCTCGGGGCCGACCATATCTTCCCGACCAAGCGGCAGGCGCTGCACACGATCGTCGGCGAGCTCTCGCCGGACATCTGCGCGCAATGCACCGTGCGGATCTTTGAAGAGTGCGCGTCACGGCCTGGCGCCGCAGCCCCGGCAGCACAATGAACTGAAGCGCCGGCACGCCGGCATGAGCGGCGGCCGCGCACCAGCGTTCAGCAACAGTACGCTGCAGGAAAAACCAGGAAACTGAAACGGGAAAACCGGGAATCTGCCTGTGCCGGCGTTGCCGGCTTGGCACGCAAGGCCGGACGGCCCTACGTCTGGGAACCTGATAACAGATGGGCGCCCGCGGCATGCCGGGGCCTGGCCGGGGCATCCATCCGCATCAGATCGGCGCCACGTGGGCGCGCTTGACGACGATTGGCTGGGGCGCGCCCTGCTCGATCAGCACCACGGCGGCGCGTTCGATGGTTTCGCGGCCGGCACGGAATGCCTCTTCCAGCGACAGTACCTGGTCGGCACTGAAGCCTTCCCACAGTGCTTCGCGTGTCACCACGCAAGTCACCTTCTCGCCATTGACAAGTGCCTGGAACAACAAGCCTTCATTATTGATGTCGTAGCGCTCTTGCTCTTGGAATTTGATTTCCATCGGTGCAGCCCTCCATATGCAAGTGGAGAAACATCCTAACATGGCTCCGGCAAAATCGTATGGAGAGAGCCCATGCGAATGCGCTCATTGCGAAGACCATCACGGCCGCCTTCGAGTTCCATCCGCGCGTATGTGCGCCTCCCGGTCACAACGACGGGGGTTGTTCCGGCAAGTGCGTCAAACATTTGACAGCGCCAGAAATCATGCTAGAATCTCGTTCTTCGTTGGGGCGTTAGCTCAGTTGGTAGAGCAGCGGACTCTTAATCCGTAGGTCGAGTGTTCGAGTCACTCACGCCCCACCACCGAATACAGAAAGGCCGGAAGCAGCAATGCTTCCGGCCTTTGGCTTTGTGCACTTGCCTGATTGGCTTATCCGCTGCGGCGCAGGCACGTGCCACGCCACAGCGGCCCGTGCATCAGGCGCCCTGGCTGGCGCGCTCGAACAGCGTACGTGCCAGCGCGCGATGGCGCAGCAGCACGTTGGGCAGGTCGGCCGTCAGCAGTGCACCGTCGCGCACCACTTCCCTGCCGTTGATCACGCTCGCCGCGACATTGGCCGGCGTGCAGAACACCAGCGCCGCCACCGGGTCATGGCCGGCGCCGGCAAAGCCGACCTGCGACATGTCGAAGGCGACAAAATCCGCCGACATGCCCGGCGCCAGCGCGCCGATATCGTCGCGGTTGAGCACGCGCGCACCACCCAGCGTGGCAATCTCCAGTGCCTCGCGCGCGCTCATGGCGGCCGGCCCGTAGCCAACGCGCTGCAGCAGCATGGCCTGGCGCGCCTCGCCCAGCATATGCGCGCCGTCGTTCGACGCGCTGCCGTCCACGCCCAGGCCCACCGGCACGCCGGCATCGCGCATGGCCCGCACCGGTGCAATGCCGGACGCCAGCCGCATGTTCGAGCACGGGCAATGCGCCACGCCGGTCCCGGTGCGGGCAAACAGTGCGACGCCCTCGTCGTCCAGCTTGACGCAGTGCGCATGCCACACATCGCGGCCGACCCAGCCCAGGTCCTCGGCATACTGGGCCGGCGTCAGGCCGAATTTCTCACGCGAGTAGGCAATGTCGTTGTCGTTCTCGGCCAGGTGCGTGTGCAGCGACACGCCATAGTGCCGCGCCATATTGGCCGATTCGCGCATCAGGTCGCGCGACACCGAAAACGGCGAGCACGGTGCCAGCACCACGCGCAGCATCGCGTGGCGCGCACTGTCGTGGTACTGCTCCACCAGCCGCTGGCTGTCGCGCAGGATGGCGGCCTCCTCTTCCACCACCACGTCCGGCGGCAAGCCGCCCTTGCTGCGGCCCACGCTCATCGAGCCGCGCGCGGCGTGGAAGCGCATGCCCATCTCCTGCGCCGCGGCAATCGAGTCATCCAGGCGCGAGCCGTTCGGGAACAGGTAGAGGTGGTCGCTGGTGGTGGTGCACCCGGACAGCATCAGCTCGGCCATCGCAGTCTTGGTCGACACCGCGATCATTTCCGGCGTCAGGTGCGACCACAGCAGGTACAGGTTGGTCAGCCACGAGAACAGCTCGGCGTCCTGCGCCGCTGGCACCGCGCGCGTCAGGCTCTGGTACATGTGGTGGTGGGTGTTGACCAGGCCGGGCGTGACCACGCGGCCGCGCATGTCGAGCACCTGCGCGCTGCCGTCGTCGACCATGCGCCGGTACTGCGGCGGCAGTTCCGAGGTGGGACCGACCCAGTGCACGGCGGGGCCTTCGGCAACCAGGGCGCCATCGCGGATCTCGCGGCGCTGCGCATCCATGGTGACCAGCACGTCGGCGTTCAGGGCAATCAGGGTCATGGCGGAATTCCTTCTGCAAAACGAATTGGGGGACGGGATGGCCGCCAGTCTACGGTGGCGAGGTGCCATCCCCCAAGCGCAGAATTCCGATCATCCTGTCCACAAAAAGTGGACACCCGCGACACCCTGTTGCTCAGCGCGCCTGCGCGAACAACACCGCCAGCGCGTCGCCGATGCGCTCGGCCATCAACTCGGCCGCGGCGCTGAGCGGGCCGCGAGCGCGCGCCACCAGCGTCAGCGTCTGGCCCTGCAGGTGGCGGTCGCGCAGCGGCACGTAGACCAGCGCCTGGCGGGCGCGCTCTTCCATCACATCGAGCGGGTTCAGCAGCGCGATGCCGGTGCCCAGCATCACCAGTTGCCGGATCAGCGCGGTCGAGGTGGACTCCGCCACCGGCGAGACCTCGATCGCATTGCGGGCAAAGGCCGCGTCAAGGATGGCGCGGATCGACAGCGACGGCGCCGGCAGGATCAGCGGATAGCCGACGCATTCGCTCAGCAGCGCCGATTGCCGGGCCGCCAGCGCATGGCCCGGCGGCACCACCGCGCCGATCTGCCAGTCGCTGGTGGCCAGCGCGCGGAAGGCGGGCAGCTCAGGCAGGTCATAGCCAAGGCCCAGGTCGGCGTCGCCCTGCTCCACCGCCGCGATGATGTCGGCCACCGGCAGGTCGGCCACGCGCACCACAATGCCCGGGTAGCGCTGGCGGAAGTCATGCACCAGCGATGGCATCAGCGAGCCCGCCAGGCCGGCCGTGACCGCCACGGTGACCTCGCCGCGGCGCGCACCCTTGAAGTCCTCGATGCGCTCGCGCAGCGCATCATGCTCGCGCAGCGTCTGGCGCACGTGGGCCAGCACCATCTCGCCCAGCGGCGTCAGCCGCAGCCGCTTGTTGATGCGCTCGAACAGCGGCGCGCCCAGTTCCGCCTCCAGGTCCAGGATCTGGCGGTTGACCGCGGTCGGCGCCACATGCAGTTGCTCGGCCGCCTTGCGGATCGAACCGCGGCGGACGACCTCGTCGAGATAGCGCAGGACTCTGGCGTGCATGGGCTGGGCAAGCTGGTGGATCGGAACCACCGCGCGGCGGGATAAGCACGGTGGCCTGGCATTGTAGCGGCCAGTGCAGCCTGGCTCGCAAAAATTGCGCGAAGGCTATTGCGTCTTATCCGATACCTTGCTACAATCTTTTTCTTCGTTGGGGCGTTAGCTCAGTTGGTAGAGCAGCGGACTCTTAATCCGTAGGTCGAGTGTTCGAGTCACTCACGCCCCACCAGCGAATTCAGGAAAAGCCGGAAGCCTTGCTTCCGGCTTTTTTCATTTCCGCCGCGCTGCTTTGCGCGCGCGGTCGGCATCGCTGCCGGTTTCTTGATACGCGGGTTCTCACCAATTCCCCTGCGCCCGCTTTCCCGGTTGAATCGCATCCGCGCACATTGTGGAACATAGTTCCGTATCGCGGAACTATCGCAAGGTGCCGGCCGTCGCCGCATCCCGGCACGGCCCGGTCATGCCAGCGCGGGGATCCGTGACAGCGCGGGGCGCAGACGAAAGGTCTGGGTCCGAAGAAACGCCTGCAGCCCGCCTGGCGAATCAGTGAAAGAAGAACGGAGGCACTCCTTGAAAGCAGTTATCAACGCCGGCGCAGCCGCCTGCATCGCGGCCCTTGGCCTGGCCCACGGCCTGGCCCAGGCCCAGTCCTACCCCAACAAGCCGATCCGCCTGATCGTTCCGTTCGCGGCCGGCGGCACCACCGACATCGTTGCGCGCGCGGTCTCCGACGGCCTCGGCCGCGAGCTGGGCCAGCCGGTGGTGGTGGAAAACCGCGGCGGCGGTGGCGGCGCTATCGGCGCCGACGCGCTCGCCAAGTCCGCCCCGGACGGCTACACGCTGGGCATCGCCACCGTCAGCACGATGGCGACCAACCCCGCCACCAACCCCAAGAACCCGTACGACCCGCTCAAGGACTTCGCGCCGATCACCAACCTCGTCAACGTGCCGAACGTACTGACGGTCAACCCGAAGGTGCCGGCCAAGACCCTGAAGGAGTTCGTCGCGATGCTGCAGGCCAGCCCCGGCAAGTACAGCTACGCCTCGGCCGGCAAGGGCAGCATCTCGCACCTGGACGGCGAGCTGTTCAAGGACATTACCAAGACCGACATGGTCCATATCCCCTACCGCGGATCGGGCCCTGCGCTGAACGACACGCTGGCCGGCCAGGTCAACGCGCAGTTCGACAACCTGCCGTCGTCGATGCCGCATATCCAGGCCGGCAAGCTGCGCGCGCTGGCAGTGGCGGCGCCCAAGCGGGTCGAGGGCCTGCCAGACGTGCCGACCTTTGCCGAAGCCGGCATGAAGGACATGAACAACATGGCCTGGTACGGACTGGTGGCCCCGGCCGGCACGCCCACGGCAATCATCACGCGCGTGCATGATGCCGCGGTCAAGGCGCTGCAGGACCCCAACGTCAAGCGCCGCCTGGCCGACAGCGGTGCCTACACCGACGGCAACACCCCGGCGCAGTACGCCGCCCAGATCAAGCGCGAGCTGGACCTGCGCAAGAAGATCGCACGCGACCAGAACATCACACTGGAATAACCGCACGGCGAAACCGTCCCGCGAGGGGTCATGACCGGCTGCCACCTGGCAGCCGGTTTTTTTATGGCTGCCGGTTGAAAATGTGCCATCAGTCACCCACATCTGTCCCAGGATCGTTGCATTTGATCCGGCGCAGTACGCAGGCAACGCCATCGGTATTCAATACTTGTAGAAGAAACTTTCACTTTGCGGACAAGCGCTGACTCGGTACATTAACCGGGTGTTCCGCCACATGTGCCCGGCCGTCACCGGCCAAGCTCGGCCCCAAAACCGGATTCGCGCAGGCGCTGCGCGACCGTCAATCGCGAGGATAAGCAAGATGCTGAAGAAGACCGTTTCGACCCTGATCGTTGCAGCACTGGCCGCGCTGGGCGCGACGCAGGTCTATGCGCAGAAGAACTACACCGAAGGCGGCGATCTCTACGGTGGCAGCCACACCAAGAAGGCCAGCCCGAACCAGAACCCCGCCAAATCCGGCAAGTTCGACCCGTACACCGATGGCGCCAAGCAATCGACCAAGTCGGACCTGACCAACTCGGGCAAGAAGTTCGACCCGAACACGGATGGCGCCAAGTCCGGCAAGTTCGATCCGTACACCGACGGCGCCAAGGCCGGCAAGGCTGATCCGTACACCGACGGCGCCAAGGCGCCTGCCAGCCAGGGCGGCAAGGCGCAGTAAGCCTGCCCCGCCTCCAACCGGCGGCACCAAGGCAAACAGCCCGCTTGCGCGGGCTGTTTTGCTTTTTGGCGGAGGCGGCGCTCAGGCAGCCATCGCCTGGGCCGGCTGCGCGGGCAGCATGGTGCCGCGGTCGCGGAAGCCGACATGCCAGGACAGCGCCTCTTCCATCAGGTGCGGGGTCTGGCCGCCATGGGTGCTGGCGCGCCGGAAGTAGTCGCCCAGCAGCTCGCGGTATTGCGGGTCGGCACAGTTGTCGATGACCGTGCGCGCGCGTTCGCGCGGCGCCAGGCCGCGCAGGTCGGCCAGGCCGTGCTCGGTGACGATGATGTCGACGTCGTGCTCGGTATGGTCCACGTGCGCCACCATCGGCACGATGCTCGAGATATCGCCGCCCTTGGCCACCGACTTGGTCACGAATACCGACAGGTGCGCATTGCGCGCAAAATCGCCGGAGCCACCGATGCCGTTCATCATGTGCGTGCCCCCCACATGCGTGGAGTTGACGTTGCCGTAGATGTCGCACTCCAGCGCCGTGTTGATGGTAATCAGCCCGAGCCGGCGCAGGATCTCAGGATGGTTGCTGATCTCCTGCGGACGCAGCAGCAGGCGCGAGCGATAGCGGTCCAGGTTCGACAGGAAGCGCTGGTACACCTCGCGCGTCAGCGTCACCGAAGAGGCCGAGGCAAACGCCAGCCGCCCCGCATCCAGAAGTTCGATGGTGCTGTCCTGCAGCACCTCGGAATACATCTGCAGGTCACGGAACGGTGAATCGACCATGCCGTGCAACACCGCGTTGGCAATGGTGCCAATGCCCGCCTGCAGCGGCTGCAGCGAGGGCGAGAGCCTGCCGGCGCGGACTTCGCGCAGCAGGAAATCGTTGAGATGGCCGGCGATATTGCGGGTATCGGCATCCGGCGGCAGCGCGTTGGACGGGCTATCGTCCTTGGCGGTGATGACGATGGCCGCGATCTTCTCGGGATCGATGGGGATATACGGCAGGCCAATGCGCTGCTCGGGCGCAATCAGCGGGATCGGCTGGCGGTACGGGCGCTGCACCGGGAAGTAGATGTCGTGCAGCCCTTCCAGCTCCAGCGGCATGTTCAGGTTGATCTCGACGATCACCTTGCGCGCCAGCATGGCGAAGCTGGCCGAGTTGCCGACCGAGGTGCTGGGGATGATGCCGCCCTGCTCGGTAATCGCCACCGCTTCCACCACGGCAACGTCCACCGGTGCGATCTGGCCGGAGCGCAGTTGCTCCACGGTCTCGGACAGGTGCTGGTCGATGAACATCACTTCGCCTGCGTTGATCTTGCGGCGCAGCGTCGCGTCGGACTGGAACGGCAGGCGGCGCGCAATCACGTCCGCCTCGGCCAATACCCGATCGATGTCATTGCCCAGCGACGCGCCGGTCATCAGGGTGATGCGCAGCGGCTCGGTGGCCGCGCGCCGCGCCAGCGCAAACGGGACTTCCTTGCAGTCGCCCGCGCGCGTGAAACCGCTCATCCCAACCGTCATGCCATCGCGGATCAGCGCGGCGGCTTCGTCGGCCGAGACTACCTTGTCGTGCAGCCTGGCCAGGCGAATGCGTTCCTTGTACATCCTTATCTCCGGTCTGGCGGCCGGGCCCGTGCCCGCGCCGCGCGCCCCTGCTGGCCTGAAGGCTCGTTGGCGGGGTCTCCGGCAGGCAGTGTAGCCAGCCGCATATATTCTGGCTGTGATTTAAAGTCATGGCTTCCAGTCGCTTTATTCATAGTCAAAGCCATGCCAGGGGTCGTGCGGGATACTATGTCCCTGTGGTGCCACAGGGCATTCCCGACCTGTCACAATTCCGGCAAAAGATTCTGGTAGTGTCTGGCCCATCGGTCGACCGTGCCCCGCCAGAGAGGCTGCGGCGTCCGTGCCGCCCGGGCCGGCCATGCTCCGGCCCCTGGTACCCGCACGACGGATGCCAGCGCATCGCAGTGGCGGCAAACCAAAACAGGAGACGCCATTCATGCAGCCAAGACCCCTCGAACCCAGCGAGCCGGTTGTCCTTGCCCTGGTTGATGCCGTAACCGCCTGGCAGGGTGCGTTGGAACAGACGCTGTGCGCCTCTGGCCTGAACTACGCCCAGTGGCTGCTGCTGCGGGCCATCCGCCAGGATGCGTTCGTGCGCGGCTCGCCCTTGACGGGCCCGATGCCGATCGATGCCGCTCGTTCCGAGAAGATGCTGGATGAACTGCAGCGCGACGGCTGGATCGAATACGCCGGCACCCAGGCGCCCCGCATTGCAGCAAGCGCAGCCAACCGGCTGCAGCGCACCGCGCAGGCCCTCAGCGCGCTGCACAGCGTGTCGGTGGCAGCGTTCAGTCCGCAAGAGCGTGCTGCGCTGGGCACCCTGCTGGAGCGGATGAAGACCACGCTGAGCGACCACACCACGCGCCAGGTTCGCGCCGGCACCGAAGCCGCCCGGCAGGAGACGGCTGCCGCGCCCTCGCATTGCCCCGGCCTGCCGCCGGTCGCGCACCGCCCCACCTCCTGCCCCACCCTCGCCGCCACGCGCCTCTGAGCGCCGCGCAAGCCGTCCCGCGGGCAGCAGCGGGAGCCGCCCACCTTTCTTCACGCGCCATCGTCATACCCGCCACTTTTCTTGCGCCGGGCAAGCGGTTTTTTCCTAAAGTATGAGCATGCCCCGGCACATGCCGCGGGCCGCCCATCGACACCGCGAGGAGGGATCATGCCGCAGGAGAACGAAGACAAGGTCGCGCACCTGCTGGACGAACTGGCCAGCTTCGCGCGCGAGCGGCTGCCGGCGGCGATGTTCGCCGTGGTCGAGCCCTTCCTGCTGCACTACTACGACCAGGCCGACGCCGAGGACCTGCTCCAGCGCGACGTCGACGATCTCTACGGCGCCGTGATGGCGCACTGGCAGACCGCCCAGAAATTCACCCCCGGCAGTGCGCGCATCCGCGTCTACAACCCCAACCTGGAAGAGCACGGCTGGCATTCGGACCACACCGTGGTCGAGATCGTCAATGACGACATGCCCTTCCTGGTCGACTCGGTGACGATGGAGATCAACCGGCAGGGACTGGCGCTGCACTCGGCCATCCATCCCGTGTTCCGGGTCTGGCGCGACGCGCGCGGCGGCATCGAGCGGATCGCCCCGGGCGGCGCCGGCGAGACCGGGGACAGTTCGCGCCTGGAATCGTTTATCCATTTCGAGATCGACCGCAGCGGCGAGGCCGCGCGGCTGGAAGCGCTGCGCAGCGCCATTGCGCAGGTGCTGGTCGACGTGCGCGCGGCGGTGGAAGACTGGCCGAAGATGTGCGACATCACCCAGGCCACCATCGCCGCGATGGCGCAGGCGCCCGACGCGGCCTCGCCGGAAAGCGCCGAAGCGCGCGCCTTCCTGGACTGGATGATGGATGACCACTTCTCCTTCCTCGGCCAGCGTGACTACCAGCTGGTGTCGCAGGACGGCCGCTACTTCCTGCGCGGCGTGCCGGGCTCGGGCGCGGGCATCCTGCGCGAAAGCCTGCGCGAGCCTGATGCCGAAGACCTCACGCTGCTGCCCGCCGCGGCCACCGCGATCATCGAAGGGGCCTCGCCGATCTTCCTGACCAAGGCCAATTCGCGCGCCACCGTGCACCGGCCGGGCTATCTCGACTATATCGGCGTCAAGCTGCTCGATGAAAACGGGCAGCTGTTCGGCGAGCGGCGCTTTGTCGGCCTGTACACCTCGACTGCCTATATGGCGCCGATCGCGGAAATTCCGCTGGTGCGGCGCAAGTGCGCCAATATCCTGGCGCGCGCGGGCTTCCTGGCCAAGGGGCACCTGTACAAGTCGATGGTGACCATCCTTGAGCAATATCCGCGCGATGAACTGTTCCAGGCCACCGAGGACGAACTGTTCGACATCACCACCGGCATCCTGCGGCTGCAGGAACACCAGCGCACCCGGCTCTTTGTGCGGCGCGACCGCTTCGACCGCTTTGTCTCGTGCCTGGTGTTCGTGCCGCGCGACAAGTACAACACCGACCTGCGCCAAAAGATCCAGAAGCTGCTGACCGCGGCTTTCCACGGCACCAGCTGCGAGTTCACGCCACTGCTGTCCGAGTCGCCGCTGGCGCGCATCCAGCTCACCGTGCGCGGCGAGCCCGGCACCATGCCGCACGTTGATACGCGCGAGCTGGAGGCGCGCATCGTGCACGCCAGCCGCCGCTGGCAGGACGATCTCGCTGAAGCCCTGCATGAAAGCCACGGCGAAGAGCAAGGCAACCGGCTGCTGCAGCGCTACGGCGGCTCGTTCCCCGCCGGCTACCGTGAGGACTACCCGGCCCGCACCGCGGTGCGCGATATCGAGCTGATGGAGCACGCGCTGCGCGGCAACGGCATGGCGATGAACCTGTACCGGCCGATCGAGGCCGCGCCGGGGGTGTTCCGCTTCAAGGTGTACCGTGCCGGCGAGCCGATCGCGCTGTCGCACAGCCTGCCCATGCTGGAACACCTGGGCGTGCGCGTGGATGAAGAGCGCCCCTACCTGATCGAACCCGACAGCGGCGCGCCGGTATGGGTGCACGACTTCGGGCTGGAGATTGCCGACAGCGGCAGCGCGGCGGAATTCGACATCGCGCGCGTCAAGGCCTTGTTCGAGGATGCCTTCGCGCGCGCCTGGCACGGCGAGATCGAGAACGATGACTTCAACCGCCTGGTGCTGCGCGCCGAGCTGGCCGCACGCGACGTCACCATCCTGCGCGCCTATGCCCGCTACCTGCGCCAGGTGGGCTCGACCTTCAGTGACGCCTATATCGAGCGCGCGCTGACCGGCAACGCGGCCATTGCCGCCATGCTGGTCGGCCTGTTCGTGGCGCGCTTCGACACCTTCAGCGAGGTCGCCACCGACACCGCCCGCCAGGCGCGCTGCGACAAGCTGCTGGCCGATATCGGCGCGGCGCTGGACAAGGTGCCCAACCTGGATGAGGACCGCATCCTGCGGCT
Organism: Cupriavidus sp. FW306-1B-F12B; assembly: GCF_058781795.1. NCBI lineage: Bacteria > Pseudomonadati > Pseudomonadota > Betaproteobacteria > Burkholderiales > Burkholderiaceae > Cupriavidus > Cupriavidus sp. FW306-1B-F12B. The sequence continues at coordinate 29,677 of NZ_JBYSXC010000025.1, read as the reverse complement.
CTTCCTGGGCGTGATCAACGCCACCGTGCGCACCAACTATTTCCACCGCGGCGAGGAAGGCCAGCCGCGCCCGTATGTGTCGTTCAAGTTCAATCCCGCGCTGGTCCCCGGCCTGCCCGAGCCGCGCCCGATGTTCGAGATCTGGGTCTACTCGCCGCGCGTTGAGGGCGTGCACCTGCGCGGCGGGCGCGTGGCCCGCGGCGGACTGCGCTGGTCAGACCGGCGCGAGGACTTCCGCACTGAAGTGCTGGGCCTGATGAAGGCGCAGATGGTCAAGAACACGGTGATCGTTCCGGTGGGCTCCAAGGGCGGCTTCGTGGTCAAGCGCCCGCCCCCGCCCACCGACCGCGATGCATTCCTGCAGGAGGGCATTGCCTGCTACCAGACCTTCCTGCGCGGGCTGCTGGACCTGACCGACAACCTCGTCGGCGGCCAGCTGGTGCCGCCACCCGAGGTGGTGCGCCACGACGACAACGACCCCTACCTGGTGGTCGCCGCCGACAAGGGCACCGCGACGTTCTCCGACTTCGCCAACGCGATCTCGGCCGAATACGGCTTCTGGCTGGGCGATGCCTTTGCGTCCGGGGGCTCGGTCGGCTATGACCACAAGAAGATGGGCATTACCGCGCGCGGTGCGTGGGAATCGGTCAAGCGGCATTTCCGCGAGATGGGTGTCGATATCCAGACCACGGACTTCACCGTGGCCGGCATCGGCGACATGTCGGGCGACGTGTTCGGCAACGGCATGCTGCTGTCGCCGCATATCCGGCTGGTGGCGGCTTTCGACCACCGGCATATCTTCCTCGATCCCGACCCGGACACGGCAAGGAGCCTGCAGGAGCGCACGCGGCTGTTCGGCCTGCCCCGCTCCAGCTGGGCCGACTACGACGCCACGCTGATCTCCGCCGGCGGCGGCATCTATCCGCGCAGCGCCAAGACCATCGCGCTGTCGCCGCAGGTGCAGGCGGTGCTGGGGGTCACGGCAGCCACGCTGTCGCCGGCCGAGCTGATCCACGCCATCCTGATGGCGCCGGTCGACCTGCTCTACAACGGCGGCATCGGCACCTACGTCAAGTCCAGCCAGGAAACCCACCTGCAGGCCGGCGACCGCACCAACGACGCGGTGCGTGTCAACGGCAATGACCTGCGCTGCAAGGTGGTCGGCGAAGGCGGCAATCTCGGCTTCACCCAGCTGGGCCGCATCGAGTTCGCGCGCAAGGGCGGGCGCATCAACACCGACGCCATCGACAACTCGGCCGGGGTGGACTGCTCGGACCACGAGGTCAATATCAAGATCCTGCTCGGGCTGGTGGTTGCCGACGGCGAAATGACCGAGAAGCAGCGCAATAAGCTGCTGGCCGAGATGACCGACGAGGTCGGCCTGCTGGTGCTGCAGGACAACTACTACCAGACCCAGGCACTGTCCGTGGCCGGGCGCAGCAGCCCCGCGCTGCTCGACGGCGAGGCGCGCCTGGTGCGCTGGCTGGAGCGCGCCGGACGGCTCAACCGGCCGCTGGAGTTCCTGCCTTCGGAGGAAGAAATCGCCGAGCGCAAGCTGGCCGATGAAGGCCTGGCATCGCCCGAGCGTGCCGTGCTGCTTGCCTACAGCAAGATGTGGCTGTACGACGAACTGCTGGCCTCCGACGTGCCGGAAGACACGCTGGTCGCCGGACTGCTGTCGGACTATTTCCCGGTGCCGCTGCGCCAGCGTTACGCCGACGCGATGCAGCGCCACCCGCTGCGGCGCGAGATCCTGTCGACGCACCTGACCAATATGCTGGTCAACCGTATCGGCGCCACCTTCGTGCACCGGATCATGGAAGAGACCGACGCACGCCCGGCCGATATCGTGCGCGCCTGCCTGATCGCACGCGATGTCTTCGGCCTGACCACCCTGTGGCAGGAGATCGATGCGCTGGACAACCGTGTGGCCGATGCCGAGCAGGCGCGCATGTTCGGGGCCGTGGCGCTGCTGCTGGAGCGCGCGTGCCTGTGGTTCATCCGCTATCTGCGCAGCGGCAGCAAGGCCGCCGAGGACCTGGCGCGCTTTGCCCAGGCCGCGCAATGGCTGGCCCCGCAACTGCCGCGGCTGCTGCCGCCGGCCGATGCGACGGCACTGTCAGAGCGCACCCGGGCCTTGACGGATGCAGGGGTCGACGAAGCGCTGGCTGTGCGCGTGGCCGGCAGCGAGATCTCCGCCGCCGCGCTCGATATCGCCGAAGTGGCCACCGCATGCGAACGCAGCCTGGACCTGGTGGCGGGGGTTTATTTCGCGCTGGACAGCCACCTGAGCTTCAGCTGGCTGCGCGAGCGCGCGCTGGCGCTGCCATCGGACACGCACTGGGACCTGCTGGCACGCACCACCACGCTGGAAGACCTGGGGCGGCTCAAGCGCGCACTGACCGTCAGCGTGCTGTCACAGGCGGGTGAACTGGATACGCCCGAAGCCATGATCGATGCCTGGCGCTCCAGCCGTCATGGCGCGCTGGAACGCTTTACGCGCATGCTGGCCGACCAGCGCGCCTCGGGGGCTGCGGGGCTGTCGATGCTGTCGGTCGCGGTGCGCGAGATCGGCATGCTGGAACGCGCATAGCGCTGGCCAGCCCGCGCTTATTCGTCTGCTTCCGCGTCCGTGTCGAGGTCCGCATCGTCACCGATGCCGGCGCCGGCGCCACGCGGGCGCAGTTCCAGCCCGAGCAGGACCAGCAGGTCGAAGGCATCGGAAAGCAGGTGTTTCTGCCTGGGCAGCAGGCTGGCGTACGGCATGTCGTAGATCGACTGGTGCGCGGCACGCTCGCCCTTGAGGCCGCGGTCACGCGCGATATCCGACAGCAGCGCGGCAAACCCTGAGAGGTCCTGCGCTGCCAGTGCTGAATTCAATACCTTGGCGATCACTTCCGGCGAAGCGTTCGCCCAGCCCATGCGTTCAGCATTGGAGGCAGAGTCTTGAGGAAGGTCGGCAAAGTCCATGATTGTGTATAACGGTCCCGCCTGAGCAAGCTTAAGGCGGCAACCATGTGGATTTGACCCCACATGCGTGGGGTGACATGGCTTGCCGTCCGCCGATCCGGGCTAGCGCGGTACCGGCTTCGCCGCCACCTGGCGGTAGACCGTGCTGCCGTCGCGCGCGGTGCGTGCGTGGACGTGATTGCGTGCGCCGCACTGCGGGCAACGGAACACGGGACCCTGCCCTTCATTGCGGATCTGCACCTCATTCGGCTCCCAGCGCGCACCGCAAGCCTGGTTCCCACAAACAAACATGAAATCTCCTTGAAACAGACGCCCGAGAGCCTGAGCCGGGCGCGATACGGGGCATGGCCGCACTGCCCGGTGGCGGCGCGGCCATGCCTGCTCAGCCGTGATTATCAGGCCAGTCGACCGGGCGCGCGCCCATTCGCCACATATTCGGCGGCTCACCCAATGCCGTGCTCTGGTACATCCAGGCGCCGCAGCCGGTGCAGCGCCAGCGGCTGTCGACCTTGCACCGGTTGCTCATGGCCGCAATGCCCGAGGCAGCCAGGTGCTCGTGTGGCGGCACGCTGGACGGTTCGCCCACCAGCTGATGACACAGGTCACAGGCGTGCATCGGCATCTCCTGTCATGGCGATGATTGCGCGCCGGCGCCCTCAGCCATTGTGCTGCACCCATTGCCGCGCCCACGAAATCGCCGCGGCGCGCGCATCTTCGGGCGTGGCGTGCGTGGCCGGCGGCGCGCCGCCCTCCAGCACCACGGCGCCCGACTCCCAGATATCGCACAGGGCCTTGAATCGCCCCATGCCCAGCGCGTGGCAATACACGTGGATCACGAAGCCGCCGTACTCCACCACGTCAGTGGCAGTATCGGTCAGCGCCTGATCCGCGGTGGGATCGGACGGCACCAGCGGCACATCGGGCTGGCGCAGCACCCGCCGCTCCGCGGCCGTGCGCACCAGCATGGCGCAGGCACCGCCCACCGCCGCGCCCAGCACCACGCCCAAACCAAACCAGCAAGCCCTGCTCCCGCACCTCGCCATGGCATCCCCCGCAGCGACCCTGCCGGTCCTGGCACGACCATGCTGTGCGACCGGCATCGCTTTCAGGTTATACCAATACAGGCCGACACCGCTTGCCACCAACTTCCACGCGGCAATGGCACAGCGCCGCAGGGTGTGGCGGCGCACGAAAATGAGAATCGTCGGGGATGACCGAAGCGCTGGCCAGAGCTATACTGTACATCCATACAGTATTCGGATACTGCCCATGCCCTTGTACCAGTCCGATTCCATCCTGCTCGAGGCCTACTACTTCGGCGACGACAGCGAATCCCTGCGCCTGCCTTGCGGCAGTGTCTGCGTGGACGCCGGCGCCATCCTCGTCGACGGCATCGAGCCACTCCAGTTGCAGGCCCTGCGCTGGACGCCGGATTTCCTGTCCTTCGACGCCCAGGGCACCCGTCACCGCTACCCGGTCAGCCGCCCCACCCTCGTCGGCCCCGGCCAGGCACGCTTCGCACTGCTTTAAGCTACGGCTTCCGCATCGCCGATGCGCCACGCCGCTTGCCCACATGCCAGACCTCAGCCCGACCGCCAGCCAACTGATCCGCTCGCTCGACCTGCAGCCGCATCCGGAAGGCGGCTACTACCGCGAAACCTATCGCGGCGAAGAGCAGGTCGTCTGCCAGGACGGCCGCACACGCGCAGCCTGCACCGCGATCCACTACATGCTGTGCGGCAACGACTATTCCGCGTGGCATCGCATCCGGTCCGACGAACTCTGGCACTACCACGCAGGCTCCCCCGTGGACGTGCACCGGATCGTGGACGGCACCATCGTCACGCAGCGCCTGGGCGACCCGCTGCGGCATCCCGGCGCGGCCTTCCAGGCAATGGTGCCCGCCGGCCAATGGTTTGCCGCCGAACGCGTGGATATGGCCGATGGCATGGACTTCGCCCTGGTCGGCTGCACCGTGGCACCAGCCTTCCAGTTCAGCGAATTCGAACTGGCCGACGCAACGGCGCTTGCCGGCCTGGCATGCGGACATGACGCGCTGTTGCGCAGGCTGGCGCGCTAGCCTCCACCCAAAAAACAGCCCGCGGCGGCGGGGTGCGGGCGGGCTGGTGAGTACAGCGGGACCAGTCTAAGCCAGGGTACCGGCGCGCCATGACGGGAGAACCCGGGTATCTCGCCGCCTTTTCTGGCAACGGTCGAGCAGCGCGTATAGCCCAACAGGCACTCAGGATGCGGATTCATATCCTGCAGCACAGATAATCTTGGGCCCACCCATTATTTGCAGCTACAATTATTCTGCATGGACATCACTCGGCGTCATTGATGAGCGCATCTATTGCGTGGTGTTCACCCAGCGCGGGAATGCAATGCATATCATCAGCCTGCGCAAGGCCAACAAACGCGAGGCAAGGAACTATGTCGACCAAGCCTAAGATCGTCGTGCCGACCGACGAAGAGGACGCGGCCATCAACCGCGGCATCGCTGCGGATCCGGACACGTACGAGGTCTCGGCGAAAGAGATGCAGGCCATGAAGCCGCTCGGCAAGCGCGGCCGCGGTCGACCCAGGCTCGCCAGCACCAAGGAACTGGTGAGCATTCGCTATGACGCGGACGTACTGGATGCATTCCGCGCCAGCGGGGAAGGTTGGCAGACGCTGATGAACGCAACGCTGAACGTTGCGCTTCAACAGGCCATGGACATTACCTACGTTGGGGGCCCACTGCATGGAACCACGGTCCGTGACAACCCCAACACCTTGTCATCCGTTCTCACCTATCGCCCGGTAACAGCCTTCGCGAACGACCCTGCGCATCAGGCAACGTATCGTCGGGTAACCCTCGAACGTGCCATTGGAAACAACGTCGAACGCCGCGAGTTCTTTGTGAGTGACAGTCTCACCGACAGCGAAGCCGATTCCCTGGTCCAGCGAGAAGACCTTTGGCCTATGTCAGAGCCACACCATGCCTGAGTATTGGATGCGGTCCAATAGGGCAGCTTGGCGGGCTACCCGGAGTCAGCCAGCACCGGCCGCGTCCAACCAAGCTCGCTGATGCAATCGGCGACCTGCCCTTCCCGGGCGTCCGAGTGCTTGCGTGCGTTGCGCATATATGGCGCAAGCTCCACAGGAAAAGTAAGAACGACAGCAGCGATCGCTATCGTTGCAACAGGTTAGGTAGAAAGCGGCCTGCTTTTCGCAGTAACAGCCAGCGCCGCGCATGGCGGGCCGAAAGGTCATGCACTTATCCACGCTTGCATTCGACCTTCTCTTCGTATTCACCGTCGTCCTTCCATTCGCGCTCGATCAGGCAAGGGCCGTCGCGGTACTTCTGCTTCCGCTCATAGCCACGCGGGCCGCCCTTGCATTTGCGCTCTTCCTTGTATTCGCCATCGCGCTTCTGTTCGCGTTCGATTTCACAAGGGCCGCTACGGAATTTCTCTTTGTACTCACCGCCACGATATGCGCTCGGGTAGCCGCGGTCATCGGCGCGTGCGGCAGCCGCGGCCGTCAGCCAGAGGAGCGCAAGGGTAGCCACACAGAGCTTTCGGAACATAAGTGGGGAATCGGTCGGGAGGATGGCAGAGCATAGCAACGGGCATCGGCGACGGCTGTATCAAAGCGTTACCGCACCGGCCGGCCATTTCCACGCAGAAAATAAAAAACCCGCCTGGCTATTCACCAAGCGGGTTCTGTCTGGTCGGGGCGAGAGGATTTGAACCTCCGACCACCTGCACCCCATGCAGGTACGCTACCAGGCTGCGCTACGCCCCGAAGCAAAAGATTATAACAGAAGCATTTCCCGTATGACTAGCTCCCGACGTCGAAATTATCCGTGCTTCGCGATCTCCCGCAGTTGCGCGAGCAGGTGCTGCACTTCGACCAGTTCATTGCGCAGGCCGCCGATGTCGACCGACAATGCCGCCGCATTTTCTTCGCCAGCCTCTGCGGCCTCAGGCGCTGCCGCTGCCCCACTGTGATGACGGCCTTCATCGAGGCGATTGCGCGCGCCGTTGATGGTGAAGCCCTGTTCGTAGAGCAGTTCGCGGATGCGGCGGATCAGCAGGACTTCATGGTGCTGGTAGTAGCGGCGGTTGCCGCGGCGCTTGACGGGCTTGAGTTGCGTGAACTCCTGTTCCCAATAGCGCAGGACGTGCGGCTTGACGGCGCAAAGCTCGCTCACCTCACCGATGGTGAAGTAGCGCTTGGCCGGAATCGGCGGCAACGCGATGCGATCGCTGGATTTGTCCGACATGTGGTGTGTAGACGAGCGTCAGGCCATGCCGGCCATGCGGTTGGCGCACACCAGGTGCGCGCCCAGAAGCATACCGATGCCGGCTTCGGGAAGCAATCCGCCGTTCGGGTGACGCGTCAGCCGACGATGCCCGCGCGTTCTTCCACCAGGCCCTTGAGTTTCTGGCTGGCGTGGAACGTGACCACGCGGCGAGCGGTGATTGGAATGACTTCGCCGGTCTTGGGATTGCGGCCGGGCCGCTGCGGCTTGTCGCGCAACTGGAAATTGCCGAAGCCGGACAGCTTGACGCTGTCGCCCTGCTCCAGCGCTTCGCGGATGACGTCGAAGAAGGCCTCGACCATATCCTTCGATTCGCGCTTGTTCAGGCCCACCTGGTCGAACAGCATCTCGGCGAGTTCGGCCTTGGTCAGCGTGGGAACTTCGGTCGCGCGCGCATCCGGCATCGCGTCGTCAAGGGAGGAAGCCTGCCGGTCGCTCATCTCACCCAGTGCTGCAGCGGTCATGGAATTCGCGTCTCGATCATTCATGTCGATCGCTCAAGTGTGTGTCTGGCGATCCGCCCGGGGCAAGCCCGGGCGCCCTTGTTTATCGTGTGTCCGTCGCGTACTTGTTGCGTACTGGCGATGGCTCAGCCGCGCAGCCGGGCCTGGAAGGCCTCTGTCAGCGCGTCGACCATGCAGCGCACTGCGCTGTCGACGGTTTCGTCCTGGAGGGTCGACCCAGTATCTTGCAAGGTCACCCGGAACGCAAGGCTTTTCTCGTCCGCGCCAATGGCAGCGGAAGCGCCCTTGGGACGGAACTCGTCGAACAGCACCAGGCTCTGGCAGTAGCGGCCGTAGCCCTGCTTTTCCAGTGCCGCGCGCATGGCGTCGAGCAGGTCCTGCACGCGCACCGATTGCTTCACGACCATGGCCAGGTCGCGCACGGCGGCCGGGAACTTGGAGATCTCGGTGTACACCGGCAGGCCGGTGTCGCGCAGCGCGTCAAGCGCCAGCTCGAACACGACCGGGGCGTGCGTCAGCTCGTATTCCTGCAGCCAGCGCGGATGCAGCTCGCCGACCACGCCCACCGCCTTGCCGTCGAGCAGCACGCGCGCGGCGCGGCCCGGGTGCAGCGCCGGGTGCGACACCGGCTCGAAGCGCGGCACGCGCGGATGGAACAGTGCCTCGACATCGCCCTTGATGTCGAAGAAGTCGACGTTGCGCGCGGGGATGCCCCACTGCTCTTCGAACGCCGGGCCATAGGCAATGCCCGCGGCCATCATCGGCTGATCGTAGCCGGCCACCGTCAGGCCGCCATCCTTCACGCTGGCGTCGCGATGGAACACGCGGCCCACCTCGAACAGGCGCACGCGCGCAGCCTTGCGGTTCAGGTTGTAGCGCACCTTGTCGACCAGGCCGCCGATCAGCGTCGAGCGCATCACCGCCAGCTGGCTGGCGATCGGGTTCAGCAGGCGGATCGGGTTGTCGTTGGCGGCGAAGTCGCGCTCCCACTTCTCTTCGACGAAGGCGAAGTTGATGACTTCCTGGTAGTCGCGCGCGGCCACGGCATGGCGCACCACGTGGCTGGAGCGGCGGGCCTCGTTGGTCGGGCGCATCTCGCTTTCGGCGATCGGCGGACGGGCCGTGATGCGCTCGAAACCATAGATGCGGGCCACTTCCTCGATCAGGTCTTCCTCGATCTCGATATCGAAGCGGTAGCTCGGCGGCGTGACTTCAAACACCTCGCCCTCGGCGCCCTGGGTGCGCGTGAACGGCAGCTGCAGGCGCTGGAATACATCGGCGATGGCCGCAGGCGACAGCTCGATGCCCAGCACGCGCTCGGCGCGCGCCACGCGCAGGCTGACCGGCTTGCGCTGCGGCAGGTTGACCACGTGGTCGTCCACCGGGCCGGCCTGTCCGCCGCAGATCTCGAGGATCAGCGCGGTGATGCGCTCGATATGCTCGACCGTGGTAGCGTAGTCCACACCGCGCTCGAAGCGGTGTCCGGCATCGGTCGAGAAGTTATAGCGGCGGCCACGGCCCTGGATCGCAGCGGGCCACCAGAATGCGGCCTCGAGATAGATGTCCGTGGTGTCCAGCGTCACGGCGGTGCTGTCGCCGCCCATGATGCCGGCCAGGCTTTCGATCTCCTTGTCATCGGCGATCACGCCGACCTGCTCGTCGACCTCGATGGTATTGCCGTTGAGCAGCTTGATCTTCTCGCCCTTGCGGCCCCAGCGCACGTCCAGGCCGCCGTGGATCTTGCTCAGGTCGAACACGTGCGACGGACGGCCCAGTTCCAGCATCACGTAGTTCGAGATATCGACCAGCGCGGAAACACTGCGCTGGCCCGAGCGCTCCAGGCGCTGCACCATCCATGCCGGCGTGGCCGCGCGCGCATTCACGCCGCGGATCACGCGGCCGGAGAAGCGGCCGCACAGGTCCGGCGCCGACACCTTGACCGGCAGCTTGTCCTGGATCGTCACCGCCACCGGCGTCATCTCCGGCAGGTTCAGCGCAGCGCCGGTCAGCGCCGACACTTCGCGCGCCACGCCGTGGATCGACAGGCAGTCAGCCTTGTTCGGCGTCAGCTTGATGACAAAGACCTGGTCGTCCAGGTCGAGGTACTGGCGGATGTCCTGGCCGACCGGCGCGTCTTCCGGCAGCACCATCAGGCCACCGTGGTCCTCCGACAGCTTGAGTTCGCGCGCCGAGCACAGCATGCCGTAGCTGTCCACGCCGCGCAGCTTGCCGATCTTGATCTCGAACGGCTTGCCGCCATCCTCGGACGGCGGCAACACGGCGCCGACCAGTGCGCACGGCACCAGGATGCCGGGCTTGACGTTGGGCGCGCCGCAGACGATCTGCAGGGTCTCGCCGGTGCCGGCATCGACCTGGCACACGTTGAGGCGGTCGGCGTTGGGATGGCGCTCGGTCGACAGCACGCGCGCGACCACCACCTTGTCGAACGGCGGCGCGACCGAGCCGACCTCTTCCACTTCCAGGCCGGCCATGGTCAGCGTGTGCGACAGCGCGTCGGTGGAGATCTTTTCAGGGTTGGCGAAGGTGCGAAGCCAGGATTCCGAGAATTGCATGGCGCTTCTGATCCGGTAAGTATTCTGTGTGGTCGTTGACGAGGGGACGGCGGCGCGTCAGGCGAACTGGCGCAGGAAGCGCACGTCACCCTCGAAGAACAGGCGCAGGTCGTTGATGCCATAGCGCAGCATGGTCAGGCGCTCCAGGCCGGAGCCGAACGCGAAACCGATATAGCGCTCGGGATCGAGGCCCATGTTGCGCAGCACGTTCGGATGCACCTGGCCCGAACCGGAGATCTCCAGCCACTTGCCGTTGCCGAAGGCCATGTCGATCTCTGCCGACGGCTCGGTGAACGGGAAGTACGACGGGCGGAAGCGCACCTGGATGTCATCGCGCTCGAAGAACTTGCGCAGGAAGTCGGTGTACACCCCCTTCAGGTCGGCAAAGCTGACGTCCTCGCCGATCCACAGGCCTTCGACCTGGTTGAACATCGGCGAGTGCGTGGCGTCGCTGTCGACACGGTAGGTGCGGCCCGGGCAGATCACCTTGATCGGCGGCATCGCCTTGCCGGCGTACTTCTCGACATGCATCTTGGCGTAGCGGACCTGCATCGGGCTGGTATGCGTGCGCAGCAGCAACAGCTTGTCTTCGCTGTCGCGGCCATCCACGTAGAACGTGTCCTGCATCGAACGCGCCGGATGGTTGTCCGGATTGTTCAGCGCGGTGAAGTTCATCCAGTCGGTCTCGATCTCGGGGCCGTCGGCCACATCGAAACCGATCGAGCCGAAGATCTGCTCGACGCGCTCCCACGTGCGCATCACCGGGTGCAGGCTGCCGCGGCTGACCGCACGGCCAGGCAGCGTGACGTCGATGGCCTCGGCGGCCAGGCGCGCGTTCATCAGCGCATCGGCCAGCGCCTGGCGGCGTGCCTGCAGGGCAGCTTCAACCTGCTGCTTGATCTGGTTGATGCGGGCGCCTTCCGTCTTGCGGGTTTCCGGGTCGAGCTTGCCGAGGCCCTTGAGCAGTTCGGTCAGCGCGCCGGTCTTGCCCAGGAAGCGGGCCTTTTCGTTTTCCAGCGTGGCGTTGTCGTTGGCAGCGGCGAAGGCGGCCTGGGCATCGGCGACAATTTGATCCAGATCCTGAGACATGGCGGCGGTCGTGGGATTTTTGGCGTCGGGCCGGTACGCACCGGTCCGACGTGGGTTGGCACTACGTGCGGTGTTCGTTTCGAATGCGGTCTCGGCAACCGGATAGCGGCAACTGAAACGGCATTCGAAATAAAAACGGGGCTCGGTGAGGAGCCCCGTTTCAGCGGACCTTGCGGTCGGCGGTCGACCTTGCGGTCGGTGCTTGCCCGGCAGCGCTTACGCGCTGCCGCAGCCGGCATCAGGCAACGGTGGCTTTCACCTGGTTGACGATGGCGGCAAAGGCAGGCTTGTCGTGAATAGCCATGTCCGACAGCACCTTGCGGTCCAGTTCAATCGAGGCCTTCTTCAGACCGTTCATGAACACGCTGTAGGTCATGCCATGCTCACGCGTCGCGGCATTGATACGCGCAATCCACAGAGCGCGGAACACGCGCTTCTTGTTGCGGCGATCGCGGTACGCGTACTGGCCAGCACGCATGACCGCCTGCTTGGCGATGCGGTAGACATTATTGCGACGGCCGCGGTAACCCTTGGCAGCATCGATGACTTTCTTGTGACGGGCCCGTGCAGTGACCCCACGCTTTACTCGAGGCATGTAATTCTCCTTTCGTTTTCGTCAGGGGTTATGCGTAAGGCATCATCGCGCGCACCGACTTCAGGTTCGTCTCATGGACGTCCTGAGTACCGCGCAGTTGACGCTTGTTCTTGGTGGTCTTCTTGGTCAGGATGTGACGCTTGAAGGCCTGGCCACGCTTGAACGAACCGTTCGGACGGGCAGTAAAGCGCTTGGAGGCGCTTTTCTTCGTCTTCATCTTCGGCATGAAAAACTCCAGCTCATATGACATGCATGCAGGTGGACGGCTCACGCCGACGCTTGCAAGACCCGCATCCACTTGTTGTTGCACAGCGGCCCTTGCGGACCACGCGCGACTTCCGCGCGAAGCAACGCCGGGATGCCTGGCATCCCGGCCGCTGCACCGCGCAGGAATTACTTCTTCTTCTTGGGGGCGAGCACCATCACCATCTGGCGCCCTTCCATCTTCGGCATCTGCTCGACCTGGCCGATTTCTTCCAGGTCCGCCTTCAGGCGTTCGAGCATGCGCGCGCCGATTTCCTGGTGGGCCATCTCGCGACCACGGAACCGCAGCGTGATCTTGGTCTTGTCGCCGTCTTCCAGGAAGCGCTTCAGGTTGCGCAGCTTGACGTTGTAGTCGCCATCATCCGTACCCGGCCGGAACTTGACTTCCTTGACCTGGATGATTTTCTGCTTCAGCTTCGCCTCGTGGGCGCGCTTGGCTTCCTCGTACTTGAACTTCCCGTAATCCATGATCCGGGCGACGGGCGGAACCGCGTTCGGCGCGATCTCGACCAGGTCCAAGTCCTTATCTTCAGCCAGCCGGAGCGCGTCCATGAACTTGACGATGCCGAGCTGTTCGTTATCAACCCCTACCAGGCGCAGCTCAGGCGCGCTGATTTCCCGGTTGATGCGATGACCTTTGTCCGTAGCGATGTTGCGTTACCTCAAGAAGACAAAAAAACAAGCCGTGCTCACCACCCATCAGGCTTTGCTGGCGACGTCGTTTTGCAGACGCTCAACAAACGCGGAGACGGGCATCACACCCAGATCCACGTTGCCACGGGCACGCACGGCCACTTGACTGGCATCCCGCTCCTTGTCGCCCACTACCAGCAGGTAGGGAACCTTTTGAAGCGAATGCTCGCGGATTTTATACGTAATTTTCTCATTACGCAAATCAGCCTTGGCCCTAAACCCTTGTTTTTGCAGCAATTGCACGACGCTTTCGGCGTATTCCGCCTGCGAATCCGCAATATTCATGACCACCACCTGCTCCGGGGCCAGCCAGGCCGGCAGCGCACCGGCGTGGTTTTCCAGCAGGATGCCCAGGAAACGCTCGAACGAACCCAGGATGGCCCGGTGCAGCATCACCGGGCGCTTGCGCGAGTTGTCCTCGGAGACGTATTCGGCATCCAGGCGCTCCGGCAGCACCAGGTCAAGCTGCAGCGTGCCGCACTGCCACGAGCGGCCGATCGCATCCTTGATGTGGTACTCGACCTTGGGGCCGTAGAACGCGCCCTCGCCCGGCAGCTCTTCCCAATCCACGCCGCAGGCGCGCAGCGCCAGGCGCAGGCCCTCTTCGGCGTGATCCCAGATCTCGTCCGAGCCGGCACGCTGGTCCGGGCGCAGCGACAGCTTGACCTTCACATCCTTGAAGCCGAAGTCGTCGTAGACCGAGAACGCCAGTTCGTTGAAGGCCTTGGCCTCCGCCACGATCTGCTCTTCCGTGCAGAAGATGTGCGCATCATCCTGCACAAAGCCGCGCACGCGCATCAGCCCGTGCAGCGCGCCCGACGGCTCGTTGCGATGGCAGGCGCCGAATTCGGCCAGGCGCAGCGGCAGGTCGCGGTACGAACGCAGGCCGTGGTTGAAGATCTGCACATGGCCCGGGCAGTTCATCGGCTTGATCGCGTAATCGCGCTTCTCCGACTCCGTGACGAACATGTTCTCCTTGTAGTTCTGCCAGTGGCCGGACTTTTCCCAAAGCGAACGATCCATCACCTGCGGCGTGCGGACCTCATCGTAGCCGGCGTCCGTCAGGCGGCCGCGCATGTACTGCTCGACGGCCTGCCACACCTGCCAGCCCTTCGGGTGCCAGAACACCATGCCGGGCGCCTCTTCCTGCAGGTGGAACAGGTCGAGCGTCTTGCCCAGCTTGCGGTGGTCGCGCTTCTCGGCCTCTTCCAGCATGTGCAGGTAGGCTTCCTGGTCTTCCTTCCTGGCCCAGGCCGTGCCGTAGATGCGCTGGAGCATCTCGTTGTTGGCGTCGCCGCGCCAGTAGGCGCCGGCCACCTTCATCAGCTTGAAGACCTTCAGCTTGCCCGTGGACGGCACGTGCGGGCCACGGCACAGGTCGACGAAGCTGCCTTCGCGGTACAGGCCGATTTCCTGGTCGGCGGGGATCGAGGCGATGATCTCGGCCTTGTACTTCTCGCCCATCGACTCGAACAGCGCCACCGCTTCGTCGCGGTTCCATACTTCGCGCACGACCTTCTCGTCCTTGCGGGCGAGTTCCGTCATCTTCTTCTCGATGGCGGCCAGGTCTTCGGGCGTGAAGGGACGCTTGTAGGCAAAGTCGTAGTAAAAGCCGTTTTCGATCACCGGGCCGATCGTCACCTGCGCTTCCGGATAGAGCTCCTTGACGGCATAGGCCAGCAAGTGCGCCGTGGAGTGGCGGATCACATCGACGCCATCGGCGTCCTTGTCCGTGACGATGGCCAGCCCCGCATCGCGGTCGATCTTGTAACTCGTGTCGACCAGCTGGCCGTCCACCTTGCCGGCCAGCGCGGCCTTGGCCAGGCCGGCGCCAATGCTCTGCGCGACTTCGGCAACCGTCACCGGGCCGGGAAACTCGCGGCGGGACCCATCCGGCAGCGTGATTGCGATCATTTCGACTCTCCAGGATTCCGCCGGCGGCGTCTTGCGCTTCGCCCGAGCGGATCAAACTGCATCTTGTGGCACCGGCCCTGAATGTCTGCGGGACCGGCGATTTATTCTTTGCTGCCCTGCCCTGCGGCACCGGAAACGCGGCAGCTTATCAGGGCGCTGGCAGGCGACAGACGAAAAAAAACGCGGCCAAGGCCGCGTTTCTCTTTGTCAAACCCGATCCAACCGGGTCGAAGGCGCACCTCGACTACTGTCGCTTGCCAGCGGTAGTAGTTCGCGGTGTCATAACCATGATGCCCTTCCGTTCCGTATGGGGTTGAATCGGACTTGCCGCACTTCTTTTTACTGCTTTACTGCAATTCGTTGGTAGGCTCGATTGGACTCGAACCAACGACCCCCACCATGTCAAGGTGGTGCTCTAACCAGCTGAGCTACGAGCCTAGCGAAGCCGCAAGTATAGCATCACTTTCTTTTCGCCTGCAACACCCCCTGCACGTCTTCGATCAACTGCAGCGCGCGCTGCAGCTGCGTGGCCTCGGACACTTCGGCAGTGAACTGCATGCGCGCAACGCCCTTGCTGGAGAGCGTCTTGACGCCGGTGACGTTGATCTTCTCGCGCGACAGCACTTCGGAGATATCGCGCAGCAGCCCCTGGCGATCGATCGCCTCGACATGGATGTCGACCGGGTAGACCGCGGCGTGGCTCTTCTGGCCCCACTCGGTCTGGATCACCCGCTCCGGCGCGCGCCCGGCCAGTTGCTGGAAGGTGTGGCAGCTGCGCCGATGGATCGACACCCCGCGCCCGCGCGTGACAAAGCCGACGATGTCGTCCGGCGGCGCCGGCTTGCAGCAGCGCGACATCTGCGTCATCAGCGAATCCACGCCCACCACCAGCACGCCGCTCTTGGCGCCGCGCGCCACGCTGGTCGCGCGGCTCTTCTTGGTGACAGCGTCTTCCTCGCTCAGCGGCACCTGGACCTCGCCCTCCGGGTGTCGCAGCGCGTGCTCCACGTGGCGCAGGCTGAACTCGTCCTTGGCCACTGCCGCAAACAGGTCCTCCGGCGTCTTGAAGCCCAGCCGCGTGGCCAGGTCTTCCAGCTTGACCGCGGTCTTGCCTTCGCGCTGCAGGGTCTTGTCGATCAGCACGCGGCCCTGGGCGATGGTCTCCTGCGAATCGAGCGCATTGAACCAGGCCCGCACCTTGGCCCGCGCGCGGCTGCTGGCCAGGTAGCCCAGGTCCGCGTTGAGCCAGTCGCGTGACGGGCCGCCCTGCTTGACCGCGATGATCTCCACGGTCTGGCCGTTCTTCAGCGGCGTGTTCAGCGGCACCATGGTGCCGTCCACGCGCGCGCCGCGGCAGCGGTGGCCGAGGTCGCTGTGCAGGTAGTAGGCAAAGTCCACCGCGGTGGCGCCCTGCGGCAGCGCCACCACGCGCGCCTGCGGCGTCAGCACGTAGATGTGGTCGTCGATCGCGGCGTGCTTGATCTGCTCCCATGATTCGTCGTGCGCCACGCTGTGGTCGGCATCGTCCTTCCACGCCAGCAGCTGGCGCAGCCAGGCAATCTTCTCGTCATAGCGCTCGCTGGCGGAGAACTGCCCGGCATAGCCGCGGCTGCCCGCTTCCTTGTAGCGCCAGTGCGCGGCCACGCCGTATTCCGCGAAGTGGTGCATCTCGTGGGTGCGGATCTGCACCTCGAAGGCGCGCCCGTCATCGCCGATCACCACCGTATGCAGCGACTTGTAGCCGTTGGCCTTGGGCCGCGAGATGTAGTCGTCGAACTCGCGCGGGATCGGCTGCCAGATATGGTGGACGATACCGAGCACCGTGTAGCAGTCCTTGATATCGTCGACGATCACGCGGAAGGCGCGCACATCGTACAGGTCGGCAAAATCCAGCTCCTTGCCGCGCATCTTCTTCCAGATGCTGTAGATATGCTTGGGCCGCCCGCTGACCTCGGCACGGATGCCGGCGGTCGCCAGCTCGGACTGCAGCCGTTCGATGGCGCTGCCGATATAGCCTTCGCGCTCGATGCGCTTCTCGTCCAGCAGTTTGGCGATGCGCTTGTAGGTATCGGGCTGCTCGAAGCGGAACGCCAGGTCCTCCAGCTCCCACTTCATCTGCCAGATGCCGAGGCGGTTCGCCAGCGGCGCGTAGATGTCCAGCGTTTCGCGCGCCACGCCGGGCAGCGGCGCCTGCTTGGTCTCGGCCAGCCAGCGCAGGGTCTGCAGCCGCGAGGCCAGGCGCACCAGCACCACGCGGATATCCTGCGCAAACGCCAGCAGCATCTTGCGCAGCGCCTCGACCTGCTCGTGGCGCGCCTGCGCTTCGTTCTTCGAGGGCTCGGCATCGGGGCGGCTGCCGGCAATGGCGCCGATGCGCAGCAGCTGCCGCACACCGTCGACCAGCCGTGCCACCTCGTCGCCAAAGCGCGGCGCGATCTCGGCCTCGGTGCCGGGCACGAAGGCCACCAGCCCGAACAGGCAGGCGGCGGCGCGCGCGGCGTCGTCGACGCGCAGGCCGTCGAGGATGCGCAGCATGCCCTGCGCGTGCGACTGCACGGTCTCGCCGGTGGGCAGCGCGACCTCGGCACCATGCTCGCGCACGTAGGCCAGTGCGCGCTCGACCAGTTCGGCATCCGGAATGCCCGCGACCCGACCGGTCAGGTCGGTGGACGTCACCATGTCACAACGCCTGCATCAGTTGAGCGCAGCGGTCACCACCACTTCGATCAGGTAATCGGGATTGGCCAGGCGGGCTTCGACGGTGGCGCGCGGGGGCGTGTTGCCTTGCGGCACCCAGGCGTCCCAGACTTCGTTCATCTCGCCGATCTGGTCGACATTGGTCAGGAAGATCTGGCACGACAGGATGCGGGTCTTGTCGCTGCCGGCCTCGGCCAGCAGCCGGTCGATATGGCCGAGGACCTCGCGCGTCTGGCCGCGGATATCGGCCTTGGGATCGACCTCGGGCACCTGACCGGCGAGATACACCACGCCGTTATAGACCGCGTATTCGGACAACCGCTTGCCCACGTGGGCGCGCTTCAGTTCAAGGTTACTCATGACAATGCGTTGACTGATAAAAACAAGGCCGGCATGCGATGCAATCAGGCCCCGGTAAAGAACTGCCGGGCGATCGCAATCTGCGCCGGATCGACAAAGGTCGGGGCATGGCCCACGTCGGGCACTTCCACCGAGCTCACATGCTTGCCGCGTGCCACCATTTCGGCCACGGTCTCGCGCAGCAGCAGGTCCGACTGCGCACCGCGCACCACCAGCACCGGGCCTTCGATGGCCTCGAAGCTGCGCCAGAGCGCGGCCTCGCCGGCGGCAATGGCCTCGGGCGTGGACTTGCGGAACGGCACCGCCAGTTGCGGATCGTAATGCAAGCCCCATTCCAGGCCGTCGGTGCCCTGCACCGGCTTCAGGATGGCGGCGTTGAGCTCGCGCCACTGCTCGGGCGTATGGCGGCCGAACGATGCGCCGATGGTCTGCAGGTAGGCCAGGCCTTCCTCGAAGGACTTGAAGCGCACCGGCAGCCCCAGGTAGGCGCCGATCCGTTCCACCGCCGACGGCGCCAGCTTCGGGCCCACGTCGTTGAGCAGCAGCTTGCGCACCGGCGATTTCGGCAGCCCCGCCAGACCCATGCCGATCAGCCCGCCCATCGAGGTGCCGAACCAGTCCACCTTCTCCACATTGAGCCGCGCAATCAGCGTAACCATGTCGGACACGTACTGCGGCACCACGTAGCCGTTGGCATCGGCCAGCCATTCCGAGCGGCCGCGCCCGGCCACATCGGGGCAGACCACGCGGTAATCGCCGCACAGCGCACTGGCGACGGCGTCGAAATCGCGGCCGGTGCGCGTCAGCCCATGCGCGCACACCAGCACGCGCGGATTGGCGGGGTCGCCCCACTCGTGGTAGGCCATGCGGTGCAGGCCCGCCGGACTGATGCACTGGACAAAACCGAGACGCGGACTGGCAGACATCTGGACTCCCTGACGAACCGGACCGCGGACCGCAAAAAGACGGCGCTGCCGGAGGTTGAGCAAAGCTGGATTGTACGCCGCAGCGGGTACAATGCCACAGCACAGTGTCAGCGCCCCGCATGCGCGGCCGCGCACCGCCACGGCGCGCTCCGCCAACCCTGTGGCATCCCTTCTGTGGCATCCCTTTCTCTCGACGGAGGCTTACATGCTCAACGGCAAGACCGCACTGGTGACTGGCTCGACCAGCGGCATCGGGCTCGGCATCGCGAAAGCGCTGGCGGCCCAGGGCGCCAACATCATCGTCAACGGCTTTGGTGACGCGGACGCCGCAAAGGCAGAGATCGCGCAGGCCGGCCAGGGAATCCGGGTCGGCTACCACGGCGCTGACATGAGCAAGGCGGCCGAGATCGAAGACATGATGCGCTACGCGCAGTCCGACTTCGGCGGCACCGACATCCTGGTCAACAACGCCGGCATCCAGCACGTGGCCGCGATCGAGGATTTCCCGCCCGAGCGCTGGGACGCGATCATCGCCATCAACCTGACCTCGGCCTTCCACACCACGCGCCTGGCGCTGCCCGGCATGAAGCAGAAGGACTGGGGCCGCATCATCAATGTCGCCTCCACCCACGGGCTGGTGGCCTCGGCGCAGAAGTCCGCCTACGTGGCGGCCAAGCACGGCATCGTCGGCTTCACCAAGGTGACCGCGCTGGAAACCGCGCAGACCGGCGTCACCGCCAACGCGATCTGCCCGGGCTGGGTGCTGACGCCACTGGTGCAGAAGCAGGTCGAAGCCCGCGCGCAGAAGGAGGGCATTCCGGTGGAACAGGCCAAGCGCGAGCTGGTGCTGGAGAAACAACCCTCGGGACAGTTTGTCACGCCCGATGAGCTGGGCGCGCTGGCCGTGTTCCTGTCGTCCGAAGCAGCCCGCCAAGTCCGCGGCGCGATCTGGAACATGGACGGTGGCTGGGTGGCGCAGTAAGGAGCAAGCGATGCAACGACGCAGTTTCCTGCGCGCGCTGGCGCTGGGCGCGGTCTCGGCCGGGGCGCTGGCACCGGTGGCCGGCGCGCTGGCGCAAGCCGCCAAGCCGCTTGCCATCGACGTCTACAAGAGCCCGCTGTGCGGCTGCTGCGAGGATTGGGTCAAGCACCTGCGCAGCAACGGCTTCACCGTGACGGTGCATGATGTCGAGGACACCGGCGTGTACCGCAAGCGTTTCGGCATGCCGGAACGCTTTGGCTCCTGCCACACCGGGTATATCGGCGGCTACGCCATCGAGGGCCACGTGCCGGCGGCGGATATCCGCAAGCTGCTGGCCGCAAAACCCAAGGCCGTCGGCCTGGCCGTGCCGGGCATGCCGGTCGGCTCGCCCGGCATGGAACAGGGTCCGCGCAAGGACCCCTTCGACGTGCTGATCGTAAAAGCGGACGGCGCCGCTTCGGTGTTCGCCAGCTACAACAAGCAGGCAGGCTGACCTGCGGCTACCGGGCGCGCCACGGCGCGTCCGGGCTTCAGCCTGCGGCGGCCAGGCTCGCCAGTGCCGCCTCTACCTCTCCCCAGATCGCTTGTTCCTCGGCCTCGGTGCATGCGCCGTGCTGGCGCTTGGTCGCGCCGAGTCGGTTCAGCACCAGGTGCCGGTCCGCCGCCACGCCCACGCTGGCCAGGCAGGCCTTGACACAGGCCAGCGGGCAGCCATCCAGCGCCAGGATCGGCCGCCCCGAGCGCGCCACTCGCGTCAGCGCCGGCACGCCGCCGCCCACGCCGCTGATGCAGGACATTTCGGCACGGCCGCCGCGGTCGAGCCGTACCGCGCAGGCATTGGCCAGTTGCGCGACGCTGGAGCAGCCGGAGCAGGCGTAGACCAGTGGCAAGGATTGGTTCGGGGAAGCCGGCATGGCGCACCTTCCGTGAGGGTTCGACCGCGGCAGGGTCTGCGCCTTGCCGGAGAGCAGCCAGCTTAGTGCGCAGCGATGTTGCCGGGCTATTCGCCGGAAGAGCTAGGGAGTGCAGCCGGCTGGCGTAGCCCGGCCGGGCAATTCCAAAGCGAAGCGACCCGAAAAAAAGCCCCTGCGGCGCATCGCACCTCAGGGGCCCTGCCAGGCTTCGGAGCTCAGCCCGCTTACAGCAGCGGAGCGCCCGTCTTGGCCTGGATTTCCTCGCGGCTGACACCCGGAGCCGTTTCCACCAGCTTCAGGCCTTCGTCGGTCACGTCGATCACACCCAGGTCGGTGATGATGCGGTTGACCACGCCCACGCCGGTCAGCGGCAGGTTGCAGTCCTTCAGGATCTTGATGTCCTCGGTGCCGTCCTTCTTCTTGGCGGTGTGTTCCATCAGCACCACCACGCGGCCGACGCCGGCGACCAGGTCCATTGCGCCGCCCATGCCCTTGACCATCTTGCCCGGGATCATCCAGTTGGCCAGGTCGCCCTTCTCGCTGACCTGCATCGCACCCAGGATCGCCAGGTTTATGTGGCCGCCGCGGATCATCGCGAACGAGTCGGCCGACGAGAAGATCGACGAGCCCGGCAGCGTCGTCACGGTCTGCTTGCCGGCGTTGATCATGTCGGCGTCGACTTCGTCCTCGGTCGGGAACGGGCCGATGCCTAGCAGTCCGTTCTCGGACTGCAGCCACACTTCCATGCCTTCGGGCACCCAGTTGGCCACCAGCGTCGGCAGGCCGATGCCCAGGTTGACGTAGAAACCGTCCTGCAGCTCGGTCGCGGCGCGCGCGGCCATTTCGTCACGTGTCCATGCCATGATGCGTCTCCTTAGCTGGCCGCGCGCACGGTGCGCTGCTCGATGCGTTTCTCGGGGGTGGTGTTCAGCACCAGGCGCTTCACGAAGATGCCGGCCAGGTGGATTTCATCCGGATCCAGCTCGCCGGTCTCGACGATATGCTCGACCTCGGCGATGGTGACCTTGCCCGCCATGGCGCACATCGGGTTGAAGTTGCGCGCGGTGCGGCGGAACACCAGGTTGCCGGCCCTGTCAGCCTTGTATGCCTTGACCAGCGCCACGTCGGCGGTCAGCGAACGCTCCATCACGTACTGCTGGCCGTCGAATTCGCGGATTTCCTTGCCTTCGGCGACGATGGTGCCGACACCGGTCTTGGTGAAGAAGGCCGGGATGCCCGAGCCGCCGGCGCGCAGCTTCTCGGCCAGCGTGCCTTGCGGCGTGAATTCCAGCTCAAGTTCGCCCGCCAGGTACTGGCGCTCGAACTCCTTGTTCTCGCCCACGTAGGACGAGATCATCTTCCTGATCTGGCGCGTGGCCAGCAGCAGGCCCAGGCCGAAGCCATCGACGCCGGCGTTGTTGGAGATGCAGGTCAGCTGCTTGGCGCCGCTGTCGCGCAGCGCGGCAATCAGCGCCTCGGGGATGCCGCACAGGCCGAAACCGCCCACGGCGATCGTCTGGCCGTCGCGGACGACGCCTGCAAGCGCTTCTGCGGCGCTGGCGTAGACCTTGTTCATGCTTCGCTCCTTCCTCGGTAGTTCCCTGTCGCTCTTCCCGCCACCGGGTTGTGCGGCGGGCGACGCAGGGAAATTGTAACGGTACAATCGGCAACAGGCGGGCGACAGTCGCCGCAACTCGTCCGACCGACAGCATACGCAAGCACAGCCGGCTACGCCATTACGTAAAAATACATAAGCAGATGCCCGCAATCGACTACCAGACCGCCTTCCAGCTCGCCCCCGTGGGCCTGGTGCTGTCACGCGAACGCGTGATCGAAGACTGCAACGAGGAGGTCTGCCGCATTTTCGGCACCACGCGCGAAGCGCTGCTGGGCCAGTCGTTCCAGGTGCTCTACCCCACCGCCGACGAGTTCGAGCGCACCGGCGCGCGCATTGCGCCGATCATGGGCACGCGCGGCATGTACTCGGACGAGCGCATCATGAAGCGCGCCGGCGGGGAATTGTTCTGGTGCCATGTCACCGGGCGCGCGCTGGACCGCACGCAACCGCTGGGCGCCGGGATCTGGACTTTCGAGGACCTGTCGCAGAAGCGCCAGGTCACGGCCGAGCTGACCGCGCGCGAACGCGAGATCGCGGCGCAGCTGGTGGAGGGGAAGACCAGCAAGCAGATCGGCAAGCTGCTGGCGATCAGCCCGCGCACGGTGGACATCTACCGGGCGCGGCTGATGAAGAAGTACGGGGCCAGTACCTCGGTGGACCTGGTGCAGCGGCTGGTCAACCACTGAGCCCCGTGGCGGGCGTCAGCCCTCGATGATCGCGCGGATCTCTGCCGGCACCGGCACCGACTTCTCCTGCGTGTAATCGCACCACACCACCTTGGCCCCGCCCTCGGCCCAGACCACGTCGGGCAGGTCGGTGCGGCGGATTTCCATGCGGGTTTCGAAGCTGGTGCGGCCGAGCTGGCCGGCGTAGACGCGGCACTCGATGTCGCCCGGGTAGCGCAGCTGCTTCAGGAAAGTCATGTGCGCATTGATGATGACCGGCCCCTGCCCGCCTGCATCCTTGCCGCCACGGCCCAGCGACGCGAACCACTCGATGCGCGCCTGCTCCAGGTACTGGAAATAGACGGTGTTGTTGACATGGCCCATGGCATCCATGTCGCCCCAGCGGATCGGCATGACCACCGTATAGACGTGCTTCATCACAGCCTCCAAAAGAACAGGCCCGCCGAGTCTGGCGGGCCCTCTGCGTGGCTTAGCGCTTGGCGATCGCGCCTTCAGCCTTGGTCACCAGCTCGGTGCCGATCTGCTTCTTCCACTTGTCGTAGACCTTGGCGGTGGCCTTGCGGAAGGCGTCATGCTCGGCCGGCGTCAGGTGCGTAACCTTGACGCCGTGCGCCTCCATGTCCTTCCAGGCCGGCGCGCCCGGCTCGGCCAGGCCCTTGCGGGCCAGCGCGATTTCCTGCTTGCCGGCGTCGATGGCGGCCTGCTTCACGATCTCGCGGTCGGCCGGGGTCCAGCTTTCCCAGATCTGCTTGTTGACCACGAAGATCAGCGGGTCAGCCACGTAGCCCCAGGTGGTGACGAACTTCTGGCCCACCGTGTACAGCTTGGCGGCGGCGAACACCGACTGCGGGTTCTCCTGCCCGTCGACCGCGCCCGAGGCCATCGCCGGCTGCGCATCGGCCCAGCTCATCTGGGTCGGGTTGGCGCCCAGCGCGTTGAAGGTCTCGATGTACAGCGGCGAACCGACCACGCGCAGCTTCATGCCCTTGAGGTCTTCCGGCTTGCGGATTTCGCGCTTGGAGTTGGACACCTCGCGGAAGCCATTCTCGCCCCAGGCCAGCGGCACCACGCCGGCTTTTTCCAGCGTGGTGAAGATCGACTTGCCGACTTCGCCCTGCGTGAGCGCGTCCAGCGCCTTGTAGTCGGGCATCAGGAACGGCAGCGAGAACAGGTTCAGTTCCCTGACCTGCGGCGACCAGTTGATGGTCGAGCCCACCGCCATGTCGATCACGCCCTGGCGGATCGCCGAGAACTCGCGGGTCTGGTCGCCGGCCACCAGCGAGGTGCCCGGGTACAGCTTGATATTGATGCGGCCGTTGGTGCGCTGCTTGACCAGGTCGGCCCAGATCTCGCCGCCCTTGCCCCACGGGAAGGCCGGGCCGAGCACCAGCGACATCTTGTACTCGGACTTGTAGGTCTGGGCCATTGCGCCGGCGGGGGCGAAGGCGGAAGCGGCAATGGCGGCAGCCGTTGCGAGCATCAGGGCACGACGTTTCATTTCATCTCCTCTCGGGAAAGCGTCAATTCTTGTTGGTGAATGCGGAACATCAGTAGCCGAGGTACTCAGGCAGCCAGGTCGCCAGCGGCGGATAGGCCAGCACCATCAGCATGGCGATAAACATCGCCAGCAGCATCCAGATCACCCAGGGCACGGTTTCTTCCATGCGCACCCGGGCAATCCGGCACGACACCATCAGGTTCACGGCCAGCGGCGGCGTGAACTGGCCCAGCGCCACCTTCAGCGTCAGCACCACGCCGAACCACACCGGGTTCCAGTGGAAGGCATTGACAATGGGCAGCAGCAGCGGCACGAAGATCAGGAAGATCGAGATGCCATCCAGGAACATGCCCACCGTCATCAGCAGCAGCACGATCAGCGCCAGCACGCCGTACTCGCCCAGCCCGGAATTGGCGATGGCGTGCGCGAGCGGGTCGATCACGCCCAGCGTCGACAGCGCATAGGCGAAGATGCCGGCCAGCGCCACCACCAGCAGGATCACCGCCGAGGTCTCGGCCGCCTCCTGGAAGATCGTGAACAGGTCGCGCATGCCGATGCTGCGGTACACCACCATGCCGACGAAGAGGCCGTAGACCACCGCCACCACGGCGGCTTCGGTCGGCGTGAACCAGCCGGCGCGCATGCCGCCCAGGATCAGGAACGGCGCCACCAGCCCCCACGCGGCCTCGCGCAGGCTCTTCCAGAACGGCGGGCGCGCCAGCGCGGCCTCGATCGCGCCCATGCTGTGCCTGCGCGCCAGCCACACCGCCGGAACGATCAGCGCCACGCCGGCCAGGATGCCGGGGATCATGCCCGCGGCGAACAAGGCCGGCACCGATGCACCGGGCACCAGCACGCTGTAGATGATCAGGGCCACCGACGGCGGGATCAGGATGTCGGTCGCGGCTGCCGCGCCCACCACCGCGGCGCTGTACGAGCCCGGATAACCGGCGCGCGACATCGCCGCGATCATCACGCCCCCCACCGCGGCCGCGTTGGCCGGGCCGGAGCCCGAGATGCCGCCGAGGAACATCGCCACCAGGATCGCCACCAGCGGCAGCATGCCCGGGCCGCGGCCAACGATGGCGATGGCAAAGGTCACCAGCCGCTGCGCCACGCCGGAACGGTCGAAGATCGACCCCACCAGCACGAACATCGGGATCGCCAGCAGCGGATACTTGGCCAGCCCCGCATAGAAGTTCTGCGGCACGGCCAGCAGGCCAAACATCTGGGTGTCGAGGTTGGACAGGCCGATGGCAACCAGGCCACCCAGGCCCAGCGACACGCCGATGGGCACGCCCAGCAGCATCAGGCCGATAAAGACCACGAACAAAGTGATGGCGACGAACGTCATTGCGCCTTCTCCGTCGTGGTGGTCTTGCCTTCATGCAGCGCCTTGAGCGCGCGCACGTTGCGCAGCACCAGCCCCAGCGCGCGCAGCGCGATGCCGGCCGACAGCACCGGCAGCCAGATCGAGTACCACCAGCTCGGCACGCCGATGCCCGGCGAGGTCTCGCCGAAGGAGTACTCATCCCAGGTAATGCGTGCGCCCAGCACTGCCAGCGCGATGAACATCACCGCCACGGCCAGCGCCGACAGGAACGCCAGGCGCAGCTGGCGGGCCTCGCTGCCGCGTTCGAAGAAGAATTCGATGCGGATATTACGGTCGCGCGCCACCGCGGCGCTGCCGGCGACCAGCGCCAGCACGATCATCAGGAAGACCGAGAACTCCTCGGTCCAGGCAAACGACTCGTCGGTGAAATAGCGGACCACCACGTTGGCGAAGGTGATGCCGACCAGCAGCACCATCACGATCACGCCAATCCAGTCCTCGATGCGGGGCGATACCCGGAAATCAGCGTCCTGCGCTTCGTCGGCCGCCTGCGGGATCACCGCGGAATCGACGACGTGTTGCGGCACGGCGTTGCGCCGTGCCTCTTCTTGTTGCTCCATCTCCCCGGCCTCCGGTCCGGACCGCTCGGGCCATGCGGCCACCGCGGCGTTTTTCTATTTGTATGTAAAGACTTAATCTGCAGACATGGCGGATTATGCCAAGACTGGCCCGCCACGCACGAATTTTCTTTGATGATTGATGTGTGCTGACTACGGCGCACCCAAGGGGACCGGATAAGCCCTGGGGCGTGCAAACCGGCCATCCCACGGCGCTTTTGGCGCGCAACCGGGAAGCTGGGGCCTTGCGCCCCCGGGTCAGCGATCAGGCGGTCAGACCATGCCGTCGTCGGCGGTGATGACAGCCCCGTTGATGAATTGCGACTGGTCGGATGCCAGCAGCAGCAACAGGCCGTCTAGATCCTCCGGCTTGCCCAGGCGCTTGCGCGGCAGCATCTGGATCAGCTTCTGGCCCGCGTCCGAGTCCCAGTGGTGGTGGTTGATCTCGGTATCGATATAGCCCGGGCAGATCGCATTGGTATTGATGCCATGGCGCGCCCATTCCAGCGCCATGGCCTTGGTCATGTGCACCACGGCCGCCTTGCTCATGCAATACACGCCGATCTGCGACAGCACCTTCAGCCCCGCCACCGACGCGACATTGACGATCCGCGCCTGCGGCAGCGGGCTGCCGTTGCGCTCGGCGCCCTTGGCGCGCGCGATCATGCGCTTGGCCACTTCCTGGGCGACGAAAAAGGCGCCGCGGGTATTGGTGTCGAACACGAAATCGAAGTCATCGGCGGTCACATCGGTCAGCTTCTGCGTGGTCGACACGCCGGAGTTGTTGACCAGGATGTCGATGGAGCCGGCCTCAGTCTCCGCATGCGCCACCGCGGCGCGGATGCTGTCCGGGTCGGTGACGTCCAGCCGCACCACATGGGCGCTGCCGCCCTCGGCCTCGATCGCCGCGCGCAGTTCCTTGAGCCGCTCGGTGCGGCGCGAGGCCAGCACCACCTTGGCGCCGGCGGCGGCCAGCACCGTCGCGAAACGCGAGCCCAGCCCGCTTGAAGCGCCGGTGACCAGCGCGACCTTGCCTTCCAGATTGATCGACAAACCCATGATTACCTCTTGTGCGGGAGCTCCTCCGGCCTATTCGGGAGCAGAAGGCAGCATATCAAAAAAAAGAACGACCGTTCCAAAAAAATCCTTGCCTGTGGGTGGCGAGTCCCGGACAATGCCGGAGATTCTAAGAACTTGACCAGCAAAGGGAAAGAGGGAAAACGCGCGATCCGGGAGTCTTTGGACCCCAAATCGCTGCCAACTCACCCACCCGCGGCTCCCGTCCGCGCGCTGGCCCGGTTCTCGGCAAAACGATCACCGCATTTCCCACAATTGCAAGCAAGCAGCAAAGAAATAGAGGGTTAGAGACAATGGATCAGCAACAGCTCCTGGAGCAGTTCGGCCCGCGCGAAGCCATGGAATACGATGTGGTCATCGTCGGCGGCGGCCCCGCCGGCCTGGCCACCGCCATCCGCCTGAAGCAACTCGCGCAGGAGAAAGGCGCCGACGTCAACGTGTGCGTGCTGGAAAAGGGCTCCGAGCCCGGCGCCCACATCCTGTCGGGCGCCATCATGGACCCGCGCGCCCTCAATGAACTGATCCCGAACTGGAAGGAACTGGGCGCGCCGCTGAACCAGGCAGTCACCGAAGACAAGTTCCTGTTCCTGAACGAGTCCGGCTCCAAGGGCACGCCTCCGGCCCTGCTGCCCGAGTGCTTCCACAACGAAGGCAACTACATCATCAGCCTGTCGAACTTCGTGCGCTGGCTGGGCCAGCAGGCCGAGGCGCTGGGCGTTGAGATCTTCCCGGGCTTCCCCGCCGCCGAAGTGCTCTTCAACGAAGACGGCTCGGTCAAGGGCGTGGCCACCGGCAACATGGGCATCAACAAGGAAGGCGAGCCCACCGACAACTTCCAGCTGGGCATGGAACTGCATGCCAAGTACACCATCTTCGCCGAAGGCGCGCGCGGCCACCTGGGCAAGCAGCTGATCGAGAAATTCAAGCTCGATGCCGGCAAGGATCCGCAGAGCTACGGCATCGGCCTGAAGGAGCTGTGGGAGATCGACCCGGCCAAGCACAAGCCCGGCCTGGTGGTGCACACCGCCGGCTGGCCGCTCGACCCCGCCACCTACGGCGGCTCGTTCCTGTACCACATGGAAGACAACAAGGTCGCGGTCGGCTTTGTGGTCGGCCTGGACTACACCAACCCGTGGCTGTCGCCGTTCGAGGAATTCCAGCGCTTCAAGACGCATCCGGAAATCCGCCAGTACTTCGAGGGCGGCAAGCGCCTCTCCTACGGCGCGCGCGCCATCACCGCCGGCGGCCTGCTGTCGCTGCCCAAGACCGTGTTCCCGGGCGGCGCGCTGGTCGGCTGCGATGCCGGCTACCTGAACGCCTCGCGCATCAAGGGCAGCCACGCCGCCATCAAGACCGGCATGATGGCCGCCGAGGCCGCCTATGACGCGCTGCAGGCCGGCCGCCAGCACGACGAGCTGGCCGCCTACCCGGCCGCGTTCGAGCAGAGCTGGCTGCACAAGGAACTGCTGCAGGCCAAGAACTTCAAGCAGTGGTTCAAGAAGGGCCGCACCACCGCCACGTTGATGACCGGCATCGAGCAATGGCTGCTGCCCAAGCTGGGCATCCGCAACCCGCCGTGGACCATCCACCGCGTGAAGCCGGACCATGTGTACCTGAAGCCGGCGGCCGAGTGCCAGAAGATCGAGTATCCGAAGCCGGACGGCAAGCTGACCTTCGACCGCCTCAGCTCGGTGTTCATCAGCAACACCAACCATGAAGAGAACCAGCCGGCGCACCTGACGCTCAAGGACGCCAGCGTTCCGGTCAACATCAACTGGGACAAGTACGCCGGCCCCGAGTCGCGCTACTGCCCGGCAGGTGTATATGAGTTCGTGCAGGACGAGACGTCGGGCAAGGAGCGCCTGCAGATCAACGCGCAGAACTGCGTGCACTGCAAGACCTGCGACATAAAGGATCCGACCCAGAACATCGTCTGGGTGACGCCGGAAGGCGGCGGCGGTCCGAACTACGTCGGGATGTAAGCCTGCCGCGCCAGCGGCAGAAAAAAACGGCACCGGAAACTGAACTGACCCCGTAAAGTTGGACGGGTAAGTTAGGCCGCCAAGGGCTGAGTCCTGTATTGCACGGGGCTCAGCCC
>NZ_JBYSXC010000024.1:0-55728 GCF_058781795.1 Cupriavidus sp. FW306-1B-F12B | reverse complement strand
GCCCTGGGCTGCAGGCGCGGGCGCGGCACCGGCCGCGGCGCGGGTGGGGCTGGCGGCCTGGGCGGCGGCAGCAGCACCGCTTCCAGCGTGGGCGTGTTGCTGACATCCACCGGGATCAGCGGCCCCGGCATGCGCACGAAGCCCACCACGGCCAGCACGTGGACCAGCAGCACCAGGGCGATCACGATGATCCAGCGCCGCCGGCGCCAGACGCGGGGATCCGCGCCGGGCCGGGCGAGGGGATCAGGATTGGCCGGTTTCTCCGGCCGGGGTGGCTGCACCAAGGTAGCCAAGTTCCGATGAGAGCTGTTGGGCGATGTCGCGGATGCGACGATCCATCGTACCGCCCCATTCTGCATCGAATATGCTCTGCGCGCCCAGCACGATCAGCCCCATGGCCAGGTGGCCGTTGGCGTTGAACACCGGCATCGAGAACGCATTGATACCCGGCAGCACGCCGCCGAGCGTGCGCGCCGCGCCATGCGCGCGCACCTCGGCGCAGATCGCGTCGTATTCGGCCAGCGAGCGCGGCATGTCGGGCAAGCCGTCATTGCCGCGAGCGCCCAGCTCGCGTTCGATCAGCGGCAGGGTCTGCTTGCGCGGCAGGTAGGCGCCATACAGGCGCCCGGTGGCGGAGTTCAGCATCGGCATCACATCGCCCAGGCGCAGGCTGACGGTGACGGGATGGCTGGATTCCTCCCAGTGCACCACGGTGGGACCGTGGTTGCCCCACACGGCAATGCCGGCGGTCAGGTCCAGTTCGTCGCGCAGCTGCGACAGGATCGGGCGCGCCTTCTTGACCGGATCGAGACGGTTCAGCCCGGCCAGGCCCAGCTGCAGCGCGAACGGGCCCAGGTCATAGCGCCCGCTGACGGGGTCCTGCGCCACCGCGCCCAGCCGCATGAAGCTGACCAGATAGCGATGGGCCTTGGCCGGGTTCATGTCGGCGGCGGCTGCCAGGTCGCGCAGCATCATCGCGCGCGGCGACACCGCCAGCGCCTGCAGCAGCCTGAAGCCCACCTCGATGGACTGGATGCCGGAACGCAGCTTGGTGTCTTCTTCTTCGATCTCTGACATGCGGCGGATGGTTGGCTATCCCCAGGGGCCGGGGAAATTCGTAGGTAAATTTACTATAGCGAAATCGATTTACCAATTTTTAAGCCATCGGTAGACTTTCTTCGCAACAGACCTGGCCGGCGGCATGCCTCTCGTGCAAGCCCGCCCGAACCGGGCCCTTTTTAACACGGAGACAACCGATGCGCCCCCTTGGCCACTTCCGCCCCGCCCTCGCCGCATTGACGGCCGGTACCCTGTTTGCCGCCCTGTTCACCGGCAGCGCCCCCGCGCGCGCCGATGACTGGCCGTCGCAGCCGATCCGCTGGGTCGTGCCCTATCCCGCTGGCGGCGGCACCGACGTGGTGGCGCGCACCGTGGCCCAGGCCATTACCCCGGGGCTGGGCAAGCAGGTGGTGATCGACAACCGCCCGGGCGCGGCGACGATTGTCGGCGCCGATGCCGTGGCGCATGCCAAGCCCGACGGCTACACCGTGCTCACCGCCGACACCGCCACGCTGGCCGCCAATCCGTCGCTGTACAAGAAGCTGCCGTACAACCCGGACAAGGACTTCGTCTACATCGGCCAGCTTGCGCGCTTCCCGCTGGTGCTGGTGGCCAATCCCAATTTCCCGGCGCGCACGCTCAAGGAAGTGGTCGAGTACGCGCAGAAGAACCCGGGCAAGGTCAATTTCGGCTCGCCTGGCGCGGGCAGCCCGCACCACCTGGCAATGGAACTGTTCATGGACCAGACCCGGGTCAAGATGACGCACGTGCCCTACAAGGGCGCGGCGCCGGCGGTGCAGGACCTGCTCGCGGGCCAGGTCGACCTGATGTTCCTGGACCTGGCCTCGGGCCAGCAGAATGTGCAGGCGGGCAAGCTGCGCGCGCTCGGCGTGGCCACGCCCAAGCGCCTTGCCGTGCTGCCCAGCGTGCCGACCGTGGCCGAGGGCGGCGTGGCCGGCTTCGAGGCCTACGCCTGGCAAGGCATGGTGGCGCCGGCCGGCACGCCCAAGGCCGTGGTCACGCGCCTGAACGCCGAACTGGTCAAGGCGCTGAAGACGCCGGAGGTGCAGAAGAAGCTGGAAGGCGTGGGCGTGGAGGCGGTCTACAGCACGCCCGAGGAATTCGCCAGCTACGCGCGCGCCGAGGGCGAGCGCTGGGGCAAGCTGATCAAGGCCAAGGGCATCACCGTCGACTGACTGGCGCGCGGGCGCGCCACGGTAGACTAGCGGCCGCCGCGCCTGCGATGCAGGCGCCCCTGATCCCTACCCCATCGCACCCATGAAACTCGCAACCCTGAAGGACGGTTCGCGCGACGGCCAGCTGGTGGTCGTGTCGCGCGACCTGAAGCAAGCCCACTACGCCACCGACATCGCCGGCAAGCTGCAGACCGTGCTGGACGACTGGAATTTCTACGCGCCCCAGCTGCAGGACCTGTACGACGCGCTCAACGCCGGCCGCGCACGCCACCCCTTCGCGTTCGTCCCCAGGGACTGCATGGCGCCGCTGCCGCGCGCCTACCAGTGGGCCGACGGCTCGGCCTACGTCAACCACGTTGAACTGGTGCGCAAGGCGCGCGGCGCCGAAATGCCGCCCGAGTTCTGGACCGACCCGCTGATGTACCAGGGGGGCTCGGACGACTTCGTCGGGCCGCAGGACGATATCGTCTGCGCCAGCGAGGCGTTTGGCATCGACTTCGAGGCCGAGGTGGCCGTGATCACCGGCGACGTGAGGATGGGCGCCACGCCCGAGCAGGCCGGCGAAGCCATCCGGCTGGTGATGCTGGCCAACGATGTCTCGCTGCGCAACCTGATTCCGGCCGAACTGGGCAAGGGCTTCGGCTTCTTCCAGAGCAAGCCGGCCACGGCGTTCTCGCCGGTGGCGGTGACCCCCGACGAACTCGGCGAGGCCTGGCGCGAGCGCAAGGTGCACCTGCCGATGACCGTGCACTGGAACAGCAAGAAGGTGGGCCAGCCCGACTGCGGCACCGACATGGTGTTCGACTTCGGCCAGCTGATCGCGCATATCTGCAAGACGCGCAATGTGCGCGCCGGCAGCATCGTGGGCTCGGGCACGATCTCCAACGTCGACCGCAAGAAGGGCTACTGCTGCATTGCCGAGAAGCGCATGCTGGAAACCATCGATGAGGGCGAGCCCGCGACCGAGTTCATGAAGTTCGGCGACGCGGT
Source organism: Cupriavidus sp. FW306-1B-F12B (assembly GCF_058781795.1). Lineage (NCBI taxonomy): Bacteria > Pseudomonadati > Pseudomonadota > Betaproteobacteria > Burkholderiales > Burkholderiaceae > Cupriavidus > Cupriavidus sp. FW306-1B-F12B. Next base: position 52,483 of record NZ_JBYSXC010000024.1, on the reverse strand, counting down.
CAAGATCGAGATGTTCGACGCACAGGGCCATTCGGTATTCGGCGCGATCGACCAGTTGGTGGCAGCGGCCTGACGCACGTTGGGGCCGCGGGGTGCGGTGGCGAGCCGGATGTGCATATAATTAACCGACCGATCGGTTGGCAAATAACGATGCATGCGGCGCGCCGCTAACCCCTTCCTCTCAGGCCCCCAATGACTACCCCCACCGCTGACTCCACCCCCCTCTCCCCCCGCTACGAGCGCTATCGCGCACTGACGCTGCGCCGCCACGGCCCCATCCTCGAAATCATCATGGGCGCGGCCCAGTCGGCCAACCAGAAGCTGGCCACGGCGGACGCCAGCATGCACCGCGAGCTGGCCGAGATCTGGCGCGACGTATCCGCCGACCCCGAGGTGCGCGTGGCGCTGATCCGCGGCGAGGGCAAGGGCTTCTCCGCCGGCGGCGACCTGGCGCTGGTGGAGGACATGGCCAACGACTTCGAGACCCGCACCCGCGTCTGGCACGAGGCGCGCGACCTGGTCTACAACGTCATCAACTGCGACAAGCCGGTGGTCTCCGCCATGCACGGTCCCGCTGTCGGCGCCGGGCTGGTGGCGGGCCTGCTGGCCGATATCTCGATCGCGGCCAGGAGCGCGCGCATCGTCGACGGCCATACCCGGCTGGGCGTGGCCGCGGGTGACCATGCCGCGATCGTGTGGCCGCTGCTGTGCGGAATGGCCAAGGCCAAGTACTATCTGATGCTGTGCGAGTCGGTCAGCGGCGAGGAAGCCGAGCGGATCGGCCTGGTCTCGCTGGCGGTGGAAGAGGACGAACTGGTGGCGCGCGCGTTCGAGGTGGCCAACCGGCTGGCGGCCGGGTCGCAGACCGCGATCCGCTGGACCAAGTACGCCCTCAACAACTGGCTGCGCATGGCCGGCCCCGCCTTCGATACCTCGCTGGCGCTTGAATTCATGGGCTTTGCCGGCCCCGACGTGCACGAAGGCGTGGCGAGCCTGCGCCAGAAGCGGCCGCCACAGTTCAGGTAACGACGACGCAGCCGCCGGCCCGACGGGCCCTCCTGGCCAATCCCGGGGCTGCGCCGCACACGGAGCGCTCGACCATGTTCGGACAGATTCCCGATTTCACCAACGGCTTCGACTTCATGCGCCGGCTGTGGGGCAGCGGCAGCGGCATGCCCGCCGGCATGATGCCCGGCCTGCAGGCAATGACGCCGCCGATGGACCTCGACGACCTCGACAAGCGCATTGCCGACCTGAAGGCGGTGGAGAGCTGGCTGCAACTGAACACCAACCTGCTGCGCACCACCATCCAGGGCCTGGAAGTGCAGCGCGCCACGCTGGTGGCGCTGCAGACCTTCGGCAACGCGCTGTCGCCCGAGGCCATGCAGTCCGCCATGGAAAACGTCGCGCGCGCGGCCAACACGCCCAGCGCCGCTGCGCCGGAGCGCGCCGCCGGCGCGGATGCCGGCAGCGGTGCGCAACCGGAGCCGCCTGCCGCCGAGCACCCGCAAGCTGCGGCAAGCGACACCGATTCCACCTTGCCGCCCAATGCCGCACTGTGGTGGGACCTGCTGCAACAGCAGTTCAACCAGATCGCCAGCAGCGCCGCCGCGGCCAGCATCGCCCCGTTCGGCATGGGCGGCGTGGGCGGCTTCGGCGCCGCAGCCGGCCCCGACGCCGCAGCGCAAGCGGCGGCTGCAAAGCCGAAGACGGACGCGCCTGGCAAGGCCGCCTCCGCCGGCACGGGCAAGCCTGCCGCCAGGAAAGCGCCGGTAAAGAAGGCGCCGGCCAAGAAGGCGGCCAAGGCAAAGCCGGCCAAGGACGCGGGCAACGGCGATGACAATGGCAAGAACGGGGGCAGCAACGGCGCCAACGGCAGCAGCGCAGCCTGACCGCCAGATACCCGACAAATCGTCCACACCAACGCAATGCACCGCGAGTCCTTCCCGCCCCCCCACCGCGCGCTGCAATCCGGACCCAACCCCGCCGCCACCGCGCTGATCATGATGGGCGGCGGCGCGCGCGCCGCCTACCAGGCTGGCGTGCTGAGCGGGCTGGCGCGCATTGCCGCGCGGCACGGCAAGGGCCATGGCGCGATGCCCTTCGGCATCATCGCCGGAACCTCGGCAGGGGCGATCAACGGCGCCGGGCTGGCGATCCAGGCGGGGGACTTCCAGGCCGCCACGCAGAGCCTGGCGGCGCTGTGGCACAGCATCCATGCCGACGACGTCTACCGCACCGACGTGCTGCGCGTGGGCATGTCGGGTGCGCGCTGGCTGTCGACGCTGGCGCTGGGCTGGGCCACGCAGCGGCGCGCGCCCCGCGCCCTGTTCGACAACACCCCGCTGGGCAGCATGCTGGGCGAGCTGTTCGAGCCCGAGCGCGTGCAGGCCAGCCTGGACAGCGGTGCGCTGCAGGCCTTCGCGGTCACTGCGCTGTCCTACAGCACCGGGCGCCACGTGACCTTCTACCAGTCGCACCACCGCATCCATCCGTGGCACCGCAGCCAGCGCATTGCGATCCCGGCGCAGATCACGGTGGACCACCTGCTGGCATCCGCTTCGATCCCGTTCCTGTTCCCGGCGATGCCGCTGGAGCTGGACGGCCACCATGAGTGGTTCGGCGACGGCACCATGCGGCAGATGTCGCCGCTGTCGCCGGCGATCCACCTGGGCGCGTCGCGCGTGCTGGCGATCGGCGCAGCCTCGCGCCAGCGCTCGGGCTGGTACGACACCATGCCGGCCGGCGGCTACCCGTCGCTGGCGCAGGTGGGCGGACAGGCGCTGGCCAGCATCTTCCTGGACGGCCTCAACGCCGACCTGGAACGGCTGCTGCATATCAACCGCCTGCTGGCGCGCATGCCGGAGCTGGCCGGCGACCGCGAGGGCTGGCGCCCGGTGCAGGTGATGACGATCTCCCCCAGCGAGCCGATCGAAGCCATTGCCGCCGAGCACCAGAAGCAGCTGCCGCGCACGGTGCGCGCGCTGCTGGCGCCACTGGGCGGCACCGAGGCGCGCGGCGCCGCCTTCGCCAGCTACCTGCTGTTCGAACCCGCCTTCACCCAGGCCCTGATGGCACTGGGCGAGCGCGATGCCGAGGCCCAGGCGGACGAACTGGCGGCGTTCCTGTTCGGCGTCGTCCCGGGCACGCCACCGGCCGCGCTGCCGGTGGACGAACGCGCGCTTTCGCCCTGAGCACCCGCCCGCACATGGGGTCCTGCCAGGCGCCGCGGCTGGCACATTGGCCCCTCGGCGCTCCGCTGATCGCCCGCAATATGCAGCCCGCTGCGCCAAACCGCGTCAAAAAGCGTTGCATTTGCCCCGATCCGGACTAAAAAAGGAGAAGAGAATAATTCGCATCTGGTAGAATCTGCCCGTAATTTCAAAGGCTTACCATGCTCTACCCCGAACTGTTCAAATCGTTGGAAGCCGTCCGCTGGCACATGGACAAGGACATCCCCTGGGACTCCTTTGACGCCAGCATGCTGACGGACGACCAGGCCAAGACCATTCGCATGAACGCGATCACGGAATGGTCCGCCTTGCCCGCGACCGAGATGTTCCTGCGCGACAACCGCCACGATTCTGATTTTTCGGCGTTCATGAGCATCTGGTTCTTCGAGGAACAGAAGCACTCGCTGGTGCTGATGGAGTACCTGCGCCGCTTCCGCCCGGACCTGGTGCCGACCGAGGAAGAACTGCACGCGGTGCGCTTCGAGTTCGACCCGGCTCCGCCGCTGGAAACCCTGATGCTGCATTTCTGCGGCGAGATCCGCCTGAACCACTGGTACCGCCGCGCCGCCGAATGGCACACGGAACCGGTGATCAAGCATATCTACCGCACCCTGTCGCAGGATGAAGCCCGCCATGGCGGCGCCTACCTGCGCTACATGAAGAAGTACCTGGCGCAGTTCGGCGACAGCGCGCGCGCCGCCTTTGCCAAGATCGGCGTGCTGATGGCCTCGGCCCGCCGCACCGAGAAGCCGCTGCATCCGACCAACCTGCACGTCAACAAGGCGCTGTTCCCCAACGACACGGTGCAGTCGCGCCTGCCGGACCCGGACTGGCTCGAGCACTGGCTGGACGAGCAGATCCGCTTTGACGAAGGCTGGGAGAAGAAGGTCATCGAACGGATCCTGCACAACATGTCGCTGCTGTTCGAACGCACCTTCGAAACCGTGCAGGACCTGAACCGCTACCGCAAGGAACTGAACGCCAGCCTGCAAGGCACGGGCGGAGCCCAGCCGGCGCAAGCCTGAGCGGCCAGTCCGACGGCACGAAAAAAAGCCCCGCCGAAGCGGGGCTTTTCTTTTCCCTTCTTTTGCCTTGACGCATTCCCGACAAATGCGACCCGCCGCGGCGCACCGGACCTGGTCCGGCTGTGGCGGGTATTCCGCAATGCTGATTTCCTTGTCCTGGAAATTCAAGCGCCTGGCATGATAAACGAGCCAGCTGCCACGCAGGTAGTAGCCGGTTACTACATTGCTCCATTCCCGTCCCGCGCACTGCCGCGCTCTCGCGCGGCGGCGGCAAACCCATCCCTGGCGCCCGCTTATCGAATAGATTTATATCCGGAAATAGAATATTTAAATCACGCTTCAATTACCCTGGCCATCAATTCGATGTAAATCCAGCATTACGAATTCATTTAATTCGCGGTGTAATGCCTCGCATCGGAATTAGCGCCAGCCGCAGCTGGCAATTCTCCGCAGCGCCATTTACCCGGTGGCATCGCGGCACTTGGGGCGGCAACGCGCAGGCCGCGCATATCGACGCCGTGCGGCAGGCGCTGCAGGGCACCTTGCGCGGCATTGCCACCGCGCCGGTGCAGCAGGCCCGGCCGGTCTCCGATCCGGCAGCCAGGGATGTCGCCAACGACGCGGCCATGAGGCTGTGCGTGACGGGGTAACCAGGACCCCGCCGCCGGCGGGGACCCCAAGAAGGGGTACCATCTCGGGCAAGCACGCCGGCTCCGACCAGGGGCCGGCCTCCACTTTCCGATGCCGACCCCATGTCCGTACCCGCTTTCGAATCCAAGCTGACCCTGCCCGACACCCCCGCCGCGCTGGCCGCGCGCATCGCCGCCTTGCCGCGCCCGCTGGTGTTCACCAATGGCGTCTTCGACATCCTGCACCGCGGCCATGCCACCTACCTGGCACAGGCGCGCGCACTGGGCGCAAGCCTGGTGGTCGGCGTCAACAGCGATGCTTCCGTAAAGATGCTGGGCAAGGGCGACGACCGCCCGCTGAACCATGAATCGGACCGCATGGCGCTGCTGGCCGCGCTGGAATCGGTCGACCTGGTGGCGATGTTCCGCGAGCAGACCCCGGTGGAGCTGATCCGCCTGGTGCGCCCCGACATCTACGTCAAGGGCGGCGACTACGATATCGACACGCTGGAAGAAACCCGGCTGGTGCGCAGCTGGGGCGGCCAGGCCTACGCCATCCCCTTCCTGCACGACCGCTCGACCACCAAGCTGCTGACCAGGGTGCGCCAGGGCAGCTAAGGCAGCCCAGGGCGCTCAGGAGCAGGCCAGCACGTCCTCGGCGCCGTAGCGCTGGCGCATGGCCTCGAGCCGGGCACGCGCCGCGTGGTCGGCATCGCGCACGCGCAGCCACTGCCGCGTGAGCGGCCGCGCGGCCTCGGTCAGCATGGCGGTACGCACGCCGTGGCCGCGCAGGGTATCGAGATACTGCTCGGCACGCTCGCGCTCGCGGAAGAGTCCCAGCGACACCGTATAGGTGGCGGTCTCGGGCGTGCCGGCGGTCACGAGCGAGTACTCGGTCACATTACGCCGGCGCAGTTCGGCCAGCTTGCGCTCGGCATGCTCGCGCGTGGGCTGCGCGGGCAGATGGACCCACCAGCGCACCTGTTCCTGCCGCGCGAACGCTTCCACGCGCAGCGCGGCGGCGGCCAGGTCTTCAGTGGCACGGCGCGCCGCCTGGGCGCTGAAGCCACCGATCTCGATGCAGGCTGCCGCCAGCGTGGCCGACGGCAGCGCGCTGCGCGGTGCGGCACCCGCCGCCGGTGCCGACGCCGGCGCCTGCACCCGCATCCGCTCCCCACGAACTTGCTGCTGCAGCCGCTGCGGTTCACGCGGGGTTTCAAACCAGCCGGCCAGCGGGTTCGCGCCGAACACCCCCAGCACCGCTCCCAGCAGCACGGCATTGGCGAGCAGCAGCAACAGCGGGACGATGCGTGGCGAGCGTGGCCGGGCGGGCTGGCCTGGGGCGGTCATGGGTCGGGGCGGATTGAGGCGTGTGGGAAGTTGCGCTGCGGCTAGTCGCCGGACGATGCCATCGCGTGCAGGCCGAGCAGCACCAGATTATCGTGCATCTCGAACGGCACGGCGAGCGCGCCTGCCAGCGCGCCGCGGGCACCGCCGGACAGCAGGCAGCGCACGGCACGACGCGCCGGCCCGCGCTCGCCCAGCGCGCGCCAGGTGCGTTCGATGGCGCCGGCCTGCGCGGCCTGGCAGCCCGCGGCAATGGCGTCGTGCGTATTGTCGGCCCAGCGCAGGTGCGCGCCGGCCACGGTGCCGGCATCGTCCACGTCCAGCGCCGGCAGCTGCGCGGTGTTGCGTGCCAGCGTGCCCAGCATCAGCGCCAGCCCGGGCAGGATCAGGCCGCCCTCGAAGCGCGCGCTGCCATCCGCCGCGGCCGTGACGATATCCAGCGTGGTGGCCGTGCCCGCGGTCACCACTAGCAGCGTGTCGTGCGGCAGCCAGCGGTGCGCGCCGATGGCGCCGACCCAGCGATCCACGCCCAGTTGCGTGGGCTCGCGGTAGCCGTTGGCCAGGTTGCCGTGCGCGGCGGCGCTGCGCACCCATTGCACCGGCGCACAGGCCCCGAAGGCGTCGGCCAGCGCGGCATCCACGGCGGCCGCGATCACCGGCCCGGCGACGTTGCTGATCCACACCGACGGCATCGGCCCGCTGCCACGCAGCGCGCGCAGGTCAGCGGCCAGCGCCTGCAGTGCGCCGGCGTCGGCATGGGTAACCGCGCCGCCGTGCTGCCACGGCGTGGGCAGCGCGCCGGTGGCGGGCAGCGCCGCACCAGCTTCGCACCAGGCCCACTTGAGGCGGGTATTGCCGATATCGATCAGCAGACGCGGCGCGCTCATGCGCTGTCTCCCTGCCCCGGCGCGGGCCGCAGCGACAGCTCGCCGCTGGCGATGCGCTCGAGCCCCGCCGGCGTTTCCAGCAGCAGGTGGCCAGCCTCGTCGACGCCGCGCGCCATGCCTTCGGCGATCACCTTGCCCTCGTGCAGCAGCCGCACCGGCTGGTCGCGGTAGGCATCGGCCGCGGACCAGCGCCGCGCCATCGGCCCGAAACCGTGCGCCAGGAACGCGGTGCGCATGGCCGCCAGCCGTTCCAGCAGCGCGGCCAGCAGGCGCGGGGCATCGCGCTGCGCGTCGAAGCCGGGCATGGCCTCGGCCACGCCAGCCAGCTCGCGGCCCAGCGCCGCCTCCATCTGCGCGTCGCGCACCAGGTTCAGGCCGATGCCGATCACAGCCCAGACCCGCTGCGGCCCGGCGGGCACCGACTCGATCAGGATGCCGGCCAGCTTGCGGCCATCGATCTGGAGGTCGTTGGGCCATTTCAGCCCGATCCGTGCGCCGAGTCGCGCATCGACATCGCCCAGGGCCTCGGCCAGCGCCAGGCCCACGGCCAGGCTCAGGCCGCTCAGTTGCGCCGGCGCCAGCGCCAGCGGCAGTGCCACCGAGAAGGTCATGCCTGCCTGCCCCTGCCACGGCCGGCCCTGGCGCCCGCGCCCGGCGGTCTGGCGGTAAGCCAGGCGCAGCCTGGCGGCGTCGGTCCACGGCGCCTGGCGGCAGGCCGCGGTCAGGTCGGCATTGGTGGAGCCGGTTTGCTCCACCAGCTCCAGCGTCCAGTCGCTCAGCGCGGGCGACAGCATGCCGCGCAGCGCGCCGGCATCGATGCGCCAGTTGGCGCCGGATGGGGCGGAAGGGTCGGATGGAGTCGGAGGAACGGCGGACATGCGCGGCAAAGGGTTGGGATCGATGGCGATCGTAGAAAACACAGGCGGGGACGGGGTGCGGCCCGGCTGCCTGCGGCAGATGCCGCATTGTAGCCGCGCCGCCGCCTCGGCACGGCGCGGTCGCGCCAGCGGGGCGGGTGGCTTAGAATCGAGACTCGGCCATCACATCGCATGCCCTTGGAACGCCAGACGACGCCAGACTTCCATATCACGCGCGGGGACGGAACCGTCAGCGTAGCGCTGCGTGGCGACTGGACCGCGCTCGCCCTGGCCGGCTGCCGCCAGGCGCGGCAGCTGCGCGCGCAACTGCGCGAGCTGGCGCAGGCGCAGGACGGCGCGCAGTGGTCGCTGGCAGACGTGGAGCGGCTGGACCACATCGGCGCGCATCTGCTGTGGCAGGCCTGGAACGGCCAGCTGCCGCAGCAGCTGGATGCCACCGACGGCCAGCGCCGCGTGTTCGAGCGCATCGCCGCGGTACACGACGAGGGCTGGAAGAAGCACATGGTGGACCGCTTCAACCCGGTCACGCTGTTCGGCGCCAACGTGCTGTCGTTCGGCGCGCAGCTGCGCAGCGGCATCACCATGCTGGGCCAGCTCGCTTTCGACCTGCTGCGCTTTGCGGGCGTGCCGCAGCGCGGCCCATGGCGCGAGATCTCGGCCAATATCTACAACGTGGGCTACAAGGCGCTGGGCATCACCGCGCTGGTCGGCTTCCTGATCGGCATCGTGCTGTCCTACCTGTCGGCCAACCAGCTGCGCACCTTCGGCGCCAGCACCTTTATCGTCAACATCCTGGGCATGGCGGTGATCCGCGAGCTGGGCCCGGTGCTGGCGGCGATCCTGATCGCGGGGCGCTCGGGTTCGGCCATCACCGCGCAGATCGGCGTGATGCGCGTGACCGAGGAGCTCGACGCGATGCGCGTGATGGGCATCTCGCACGGCTTCCGGCTGATCATGCCGCGCGTGATCGCGCTGGCCATCGCCATGCCGCTGCTGGTGGCGTGGACCGACGTGATGGCGCTGGCCGGTGGCATGCTGGCCGCGCGCATGCAGTTGGGCATCAGTGCCACCTTCTTCCTGCGCGAGCTGCCCGATGCGGTGCCGGTAGCCAACCTGTGGCTGGGCCTGGGCAAGGGCGTGGTGTTCGGCATCCTGATCGCCCTGACCGCATGCCACTTCGGGCTGCGCATCAAGCCCAATACGCAAAGCCTGGGCGAAGGCACCACCGCCTCGGTGGTGACCGCGATCACCATCGTGATCCTGGCCGACGCGGTCTTCGCCGTCCTGTTCAAGGACGTGGGCCTGTGAGCGCCGCGCCAGCTACCGCCACCCAGGACGGGAAGGTCCAAAAGGACCGCACCCCGGTCATCGAGGTGCGCAACCTGGTCAAGCGCTTCGGCAAGGCCATGGTGCATGACCACGTGAACCTGGACGTCTACCGCGACGAGGTGCTGTCGATCGTGGGCGGGTCCGGCAGCGGCAAGACCGTGCTGCTGCGCCAGATCGTGGGGCTGGAGCGGCCCACCTCGGGCAGCATCAAGGTGTTCGGCGAGGACCCGACCCGGCTGCGCCCGGCGCAGCTGCAGGCGCTGCGCAACCGCTGGGGGCTGCAGTTCCAGCGCGGCGCACTGTTCTCGGCGCTGTCGGTGATCGACAATATCGCGCTGCCGCTGCGTGAGCTGCGCGCGCTGCCCGACAACCTGATCTGCCAGGCCGCGCTGCTCAAGCTGCAGTTGGTGGGCCTGTCGGCGCGCGATGCCGACAAGATGCCGTCGGACCTGTCCGGCGGCATGATCAAGCGCGTGGCGCTGGCGCGCGCGCTGGCGCTGGAGCCCGAGCTGCTGTTCCTGGACGAGCCCACCGCCGGGCTGGACCCGATGGCCTCGGACGACTACGTGGCGCTGATCCGCGAACTGCGCCGCGAACTGGGCCTGACCGTGGTGATGATCACGCACGACCTGGACACGCTGGTGGCGTTGTCCGACCGCGTCGCGGTGCTGGCCGACCACAAGGTGATCGCCGCGGCGCCGATCCCTGAAGTGGTGAAGGTGGACCACCCCTTCATCCGCGAGTATTTCCTGGGCGAGCGCGCCCAGCGCGCCATGCAGGCGCTGCAGCTGCACGCGCAGCCGGATGCGCCGCCCCCTGGAGAAGCATGATGGAAAACAAGTCACACGCATTCCTTGCCGGCGTGTTCACCATCGGCCTGGCCGTGCTGGTGCTGTTCGCGATCTTCTGGTTCAGCACCGACCACGCGGTGCGCGTGCCGTATGACCTGATCACACGCTCCACCGTCAACGGTCTGCAGCCGCAGGGCGATGTGAAATACCGCGGGCTTGCGGTGGGCAAGGTCGAGTCGATCAAGTTCGACCCGCAGGTGCCGGGCCAGATCATTGTGCGCGTCAACGTCAACAAGGACACGCCGATCACGCGCACCACCTATGGCACGCTGGGCTTCCAGGGCGTGACCGGAATCGCCTACGTGCAGCTGGACGACAGCGCTACGCACGACGGCGCCACGGCCTCGCCGCCGCTGCCGACCTCGCCCAAGGCGGTGGCGCGCATCGCCATGCGCCCCGGCTTCTTCGAAGAGCTGGAAAAGCGCGGCGATTCGCTGCTAACCCAGACTGAAACGCTGATGGCCTCGCTCAACGACATGTTCCAGGGCGCCAACCGCGCCGAACTGATGGCCGCGATCCGCTCGGTGCGCAAGACCGCCGAGGACTACTCGCGGCTGTCCGATTCGCTGGGCCCGGCCGCCAACCGGCTGCCGAAGGTGACCGAGAACCTGAACGCCACGCTGGAATCGACCCGGCGCCTGACGCAGGAGCTGGCCAACCCCAACGGCACGGTGATGCGCACCGTCGACAGCGTCGGGCGCGACCTGCAGGGCGCGGCCTCGTCGGTGCAGTCCGCGGCGGGCACCTTCAGCGAAGAGACCCTGCCGCAGCTCAATGGCCTGGCCCGCGACGCGCGCCAGACCGCGCGCACCTTCGAGCGCGCCGCCGGCCAGTTCAACGAAAGCCCGAGCAGCGTGCTGTTCGGCGCGCCCGCGCCCGCGCCGGGTCCGGGCGAGCCGGGCTTCAGCGCACCGTAGCGCGGCCCGCATGCCGCCCCTCACCCGATACCGCCAACCGCGAGATACCGCCGTGAACCCTGCGACCGAGATGCCACGCTTGCTCCGATCCGCGCGCTCCCGCCTCCAGGCCGCCCTGCTGCTGGCCGCCGCGGGGCTGGCGCTGTCAGGCTGCGCGCTGACGCGCGGCAACGACCCCACCGTCACCTACGACCTCGGCCCGCCGGCCGCCACCCCACCCGGCAACGGGAACCCTGCGCCGGCGCGGCTGCCCAAACTGCGCGTGGCGCAGACCGACGGGCCCAACTGGCTGGATGGCAACGCCCTCTTCTACCGGCTGCAGTATGCGCAGGCGCAGCGCCTGCAGGCCTACGCCACGCAGCGCTGGGTGATGTCGCCCACGCGCCTGTTCGACGAGCGGCTGCGCGAGGCCGTGGCCGCGCGCGGCACGCTGAGCTGGTTCGGCGACAGCAGCGTGCCGGCGCTGAAGGTGGACCTGATCGAGTTCGACCAGGTGTTCGACAGCGCCACCACCAGCGAAGGCGTGGTGCGGCTGCGCGCCACGGTGTTCCAGCATGGCATGCTCGGCCAGCAGACCTTCGAGGCACGCCGGCCCGCTGCCAGCGCCGATGGCGCCGGCGGCGTCAAGGCCCTGGCCGAGGCCAGCGACGCGGTGATCGCGGCGCTGCTCGACTGGATCGGCACGCTGCAGCTAAAGTAGACACGCAAGGAGAAATGCCATGGAGCCGGCTCCCCCGCCGCCCTCCGCGCCGCCCCCGGCGGCTCAGTCAACGCCGGAAGCCTCCGGCCCGCAGCACTCGCCGCTGGCCCGGGTGGGGCTGATTTGCTTCACGCTGCTGGTCGTGTACGCCAGCCTGTACCCGTTCTCGGGCTGGGTCGACAACGGCGTTTCGCCGTTTGCCTTCCTGAGCGCGCCCAAGCCGCGCTACATCACCGACTTCGATCTGCTGACCAATGTGCTGGGGTACTTCCCGTTCGGCGCGCTGGTGGTGCTGTCGCTGCATCCGCGCATGTCGGGCGGGCGCGCCACGCTGGTGGCGCTGGTGGCCGGGACGCTGCTGGCGGCCTGCATGGAGGCCTTCCAGACCTGGCTGCCAAGCCGCATCTCTTCCAATATCGACCTGATCACCAATGCGCTGGGCGCGCTGCTGGGAGGCGCGGTGGTGGCGCCGTTCACCCGGGCCCTGATCGACGACGGGCGCCTGACCCGCCTGCGCCATGCGTGGTTCGAGCCGCACGCCAGCTTTGCCATCATCCTGCTGCTGCTGTGGCCGTTTGCGCAGGTGTTTCCGCAAGAACACCTGTTCGGCATGGGCGGCATCGTGCGCGAATGGCTGACCGACCCGGAGTCCTGGCCGATGCAGGCGCTGCAGATGGTGTTCCCGCAGCTTGAGGCCTGGCAGGACCATATCGGCCTGCGGCCCGAGGACATGCAGAGCCAGCAGTTGCTGGAATCGCTGGTGACCGCCAGCAGCTGGGTCGGCACCGGCCTGTTCGCCTCGATCGCGATGCGCCGCAGCGCGCCGATGCTGCGCATCCTGGCCGGCCTGCTGGCCGCGGCGCTGCTGCTCAAGGCCACCGCGGCCGAACTGCAGTTTCCGTCCGAGAGCGCCTTTGTCTGGCTGTCCGAGGGCGGCCGCTTTGCCCTGCTGACCAGCTCGCTGGTGCTGGCGCTGCTGCTGTACCTGCCGCGCTGGCTGCGCGCGGTGCTGGCAATGGTGGCGCTGATCGTGCTGGTGGTGCTGACCAATGTGCTGCCATCCAACCCCTATGCGTGGATCTCGGAGCAAGGCTGGCGCATGGGCCGCTTCATCCACTTCAACAGCCTGGCGCAATGGCTGGGCTGGCTGTGGCCATTCCTGGCGTTCTGCTATGTGACCTGGCGCTTCGAACAGGTCAGCCTGCGCCGCCATGCCATGAAAAAAGCCGCGGCGCGCCGTGAGGCGGCCGCGGCCGGTACGCAGGAATAGGCACTAATGCAGTTGCCCGCCTTGCTCGCGCACATCGGCGCGGGTCGACAGCGCCGCCGCCACCGCCGCGCGCAATCCCTTCACCAGCGTTTCCTGCGCCAGGCTGGGCTGGCCCGGATGGCGCGCCGCCTGCTCGGGCAGGTAGGGGATATGGATAAAGCCACCGCGCACGTCGCCATCCGGCTGCTGCGCCAGCCGGTGCATCAGCCCATAGAAGACATGGTTGCAGACGAAGGTGCCGGCGGTCTGCGACACCGAGGCCGGCACGCCCGCCGCGCGCATGTCGCGCACCATCGCCTTGATCGGCAGCGTGGCAAAGTAGGCGGCCGGGCCGCCCGCGACGATGGCGGTATCGATCGGCTGGGCGCCGGCGTTGTCGGCAATGCGCGCATCGTCGACATTGATCGCCACGCGCTCCACCGACATTTCGGCGCGCCCGCCGGCCTGGCCCACGGCAATCACCAGCGCGGGCCCCAGCACGTCGACCAGCTCGCCGATGGTATCGATCGCCGCGCCGAACACGCACGGCAGCTGCCGCGCCACGATCACCGCGTCGCCCACGCGCTCGCCGTCGAGCACGCGCACGGCCTCCCATGAGGGATTGATCGGTTCATTCTCGAACGGCTCGAAGCCGGTCAGCAGCACAGTACGCATGGCAGGGCTCCGCGGTTACATCAGGAAGTACAGCAGCGCGATATTGGCCACCAGGATCGCCAGCGCGGTCGGCACCTGCGCGCGGATCACGGCGTTCTTGTCGTCGAGTTCCAGCAGCGCCGCCGGCACGATATTGAAGTTGGCCGCCATCGGCGTCATCAGCGTACCGCAATAGCCCGAGAACATGCCGATCGCCGCCATCACCGCCGGGTTGCCGCCGAACATGCCGACCAGGATCGGCACGCCCACGCCGCCGGTCATCACCGGGAAGGCCGCGAAGCCGTTGCCCATGATCACGGTGAACAGCGCCATGCCGACGCAATAGACCGCCACCGCCACCAGCTTGTAGTCCATGTTGATATAGGCGGTGGACAGGTGCGCCACGGCCTTGCCCACGCCCGCGTCGGCGAACACCAGGCCCAGCATCGCCAGCATCTGCGGCAGCACCAGCGCCCAGCCCAGCGACTCGGTCAGCCGGCGCGACTCGCGCAGGCCCTGCGCCACGGTGTCGCGCGTGAGCCAGCACACCACCGCCAGCGAGATCAGGCAGCCGATCCCCAGCGAGACAAAGGTCACGTTCTTGGGATCGAGCAGCGGCAGGCCGGCGATCTTGACGTCCTTGAACAGCATGGTGCCGATCACCGTCACCAGCGGGATCAGCAGCGCCGGGATGAACAGCTTGTTGCCCAGGCGGCGCGCACTGGCGCGGCGTTCTTCCTCGGGCAGGCTGTGGTGCTTGCCGTGGCCGACGCCGCCGAAGCCCGCAATCAGCGCCATCACCACCGCGCCGATGCCGACCGCGGCCGGCGGCAGCCGGTCGCCAATCAGGAACACGATCGCGTACAGCAGCCAGAACAGGCCGGTGCTGAGGCGGCGCGGATGCTCGCGGTCGGCGAAGGTCATCAGCGCGGTGATCGCCAGCACCAGGCCGGCGAGCCAGTAGAGATATTCGATGGAAACGATCATGGCGGGCTCCTTACTCCGCGCTCTTGGCAGGCACGGCGGCCGCGGCGGCCTTGCCGCCCAGTTCGCGCTCGAGCCAGCGGTCCAGGCGCTTCAGGCGCACGGCGTGGATCAGGAAGGCGCAGATCGCCGTGGGGATGCCCCACACGGCAATATGCAGCGGCTCCACGTCGATGTTCGACGACAGCAGGAAGGTATGCATCAGCGCGATCGCGCCGAAGGCCACGAAGATGTCCTCGCCAAAGAACAGGCCGACATTGTCGGTGGCGGCGCAGAACGCCAGCACGCGCTGGCGCACCGGCTCGGGCAGGTGGCCGAAGCGGTTCTCGGCCGCACCCTCGGCCATCGGCGCCAGCAGCGGGCGCACCATCTGCGGGTGCCCGCCCAGGCTGGTCAGGCCGATCGCGGCGGTCAGCTCGCGCACGCCCAGGTAGACGATCAGCAGGCGGCCAACCGTGGCCGAGGCAATGCGCGCGATCCATGCCTGCGCATGCTCGCGCAGCCCGTGCCGCTCCAGCAGGCCGATCACGGCCAGCGGCAGCAGGATGATCAGCGGCAGGTTGCGCGCCTTGACGAAGGCGGTGCCGATCGCCGAGAAGATCTGCATCAGCGGCATCGGCGCGGCCAGCCCCGTGGCCAGCGCGGCGAGCACCACCACCAGCATGGGATTGAAGCGCAGCACGAAGCCGATGATGATGACGCCGACCCCGACAAGGGGCCAGAGATTGACTGCCTGTTCCATAAGAGACACCAAACGAATGTGACGGAGGCGAGCGGACGGCAGCCGTGTCAGCGCACGACGGCGCCGGCCGCAGTGGATGCTGGCGGTTGAGACGGAGTGCTCAGTCGCCGGCGCGGACCGCGATGCCTTCCGCGCCCAGCCGTTCCCGGATGCGCCGCGCAAAGGCCAGCGCGTGGGCGCCGTCGCCGTGCAGACACACGGTTTCGGCTTGAATCGGTACCCAGGTGCCGTCGATGGCGCGCACGCGTTTCTCGCGCACCATGGTCAGGGTCTGGTTCAGGGCGACTTCCTCGTCCTCATGCAGCGCGCCCGGCGTGCCGCGCTTGACCAGCGTGCCGTCGGGGTTGTAGCCGCGGTCGGCAAAGACCTCCTGCTTGACGCGCAGGCCGGCCTCTTTGGCGATATCGATCATCTGGCTGCCGGCCAGGCCGAAGAACACCAGGTCGGCATCGAAGTCGCGCACCGCGCGCACGATGGCGCGGGCCAGCGCGGGGTCGCGCACGGCCTGGTTGTACAGCGCGCCATGCGGCTTGACGTGATGCAGCTCGCCGCCCTGCGCGCGCACGATCGCGTCGAGCGCGCCGATCTGGTACAGCACGTCGGCGTAGACGTGTTCCGGGTCGCGCTGCATCTCGGTGCGGCCGAAGTTCTCGCGGTCCGGGTAGCTCGGGTGCGCCCCGATCGCCACGCCGCGCTCCAGCGCCCACTTCACCGTCTGCAGCATGGTGGCCGCGTCGCCCGCGTGCCAGCCGCATGCGATATTGGCCGAACTGATCAGCGCCAGCAGCGCCTCGTCGTTGGCACAGCCTTCGCCAAGGTCAGCGTTCAAATCGATCTGCATTGCCATTCTCCTGTGCGGCGCACTGCGTCGCCCGATTGATGTTGCGCGTGCGCGCCTATGCCGCCACGCGCGTGCGTGCGCGCCGCCGCGCGGCGATGGGCATGCCATCGCCCTGCCACCGCAGCGCCTGGTCGATCTGGCGCAGGTAGCGCTCCAGCTCGGCCTGCGCCGCCTCTGCCTGCGCCAGCGTCACCTGCACGAAACGCACCGGCGCACCCAGCGGCACCTGCGCCAGCCGCCACAGGTCCGCGCCGATCACCACGCCGATCTTGGGATAGCCGCCGGTGGTCTGCGCATCGGCCATCAGCGCGATCGGCTGGCCGCCCGGCGGCACCTGCATCACGCCCGGCACCACGCCATGCGAGAGCAGGTCGGCGCTGCGCTCGGCGCGCCGCGCCAGCGCGGGCCCGTTCAGGCGCAGCCCCATGCGGTTGCTGTTGGGCGTGACGGTCCAGTCGGCCTGCCACAGCGCGGCCTGCGAGGCCGCGTCGAAGTCTTCATATTCAGGCCCCGGCAGCATCCGGACCGGCGTGGCCTTGCCCGCGATGCTGGCGGGCAGCGCCCACGCCGGCGCCTGCACGCCGATCCAGTCGGTCTCGGCCGCCAGCCCCGGGCGCCCCGCCGCCAGGCGGTCGCCTTCCTGCAGCGCGCGCCCGCCCAGCCCGCCAAAGCCTGACTTCAGGTCGGTGCTGCGCGAGCCCATCACCGGCTCGACCTCGATGCCGCCCGCCACGCACAGGTACACGCGCGTGCCGCCGCGCGTCGACGGCAGCGTCAGCGTCTCGCCCTTGTGCACGTCAAAGGCATGCCACGACCACACCGGCACGCCGTCCAGGTTGGCGCCGCATTCGGCACCGGCCAGCGCCACGCGCATATCGGCATGGAAGCGCAGCGCGGCGCGGCCCAGCGTGAATTCAATGGCGGCACAGCCCGGCGCATTGCCGAGCAGGCGGTTGCCCACCTCCACCGCCAGCATGTCCATGGCCCCGCAACGGCCCACGCCAAAACGGCGAAAGCCGGTACGGCCCAGGTCCTGCACCGAGGCGAGCGCACCGGGACGAATGATTTCGATCACGCGATGATTTCCTCGGCAACAAAGCGCACGGTATCGCCGGGCGCAAACAGGGACGGCGGATCCCGGTCCGCCACGAAGAGCTCGGCATCGGTGCGCCCGATCAGCTGCCAGCCGCCCGGCAGCACCGCCGGATAGATCCCGGTCTGCTCGCCGCCAATGCCGACCGACCCGGCCGGCACCGCCACCCGCGGCTCACGCCGGCGCGGCGTGGCCAGCTCCGGCGCCAGCCCGCCCATATAGGCAAATCCCGGCTGGAAGCCCAGGAAGTAGACGACGTACTCGCCGGCAGCGTGGCGGCGCACCACTTCCCGCGGCGTCAGCCCGGTATGGGCCGCCACATCGCCCAGGTCCGGGCCATGCTCACCGCCGTAGCGCACCGGGATCTCCACCAGCTTGCCGGTGGCATTGCGCGCCTCGCCGGAGGCCCAGGCGAGCTTCAGGTTGCGCTCCAGCGCGTCCACATCGGCGCTGCCGTCGAAGATCACGGTCAGGTTGTTCATGCCCGGCACCACGTCCACCACCCCGCGCCAGTCCTCGGCCCGGGCAGCCATCGCCCAGATCCGGCGCTGGACTTCCAGCGAGGCGGGGGGAGCCACGCTGTACAGCAGCGCCTGCTCGGCGAGTCGGTGGACGGTGCAGTTCATGAGATTCCCGGTAGCGCACTTGCTACCAGTTTAGGCAGGCAAGCCGGAATGTGACGTGCTTGTATTTCATCGATAATTTATCGATGAATTCATCATATCGAAATGAGACGAGGAGAAACAGTCAGGATTGACCCTAGGGGCGCAAGGGCCACTGCGACCGGCTGCACCATGGCCGGGCACCAAAGAAAAACGGCCGGGAAATCCCGGCCGTCTCTGCTCGATCAGTGTGCAACGCTGTCGTTCAGGCAAACCCCGCCTGATGCGCCTGCTGGTCAGCATGGTACGAACTGCGCACCATCGCCCCCACCGCAGCGTGGGTGAAGCCCATCTTGTAAGCCTCTTCCTCGAACATCTTGAAGGTGTCGGGATGGACGTAGCGCAGCACCGGCAGGTGGTGGTTCGACGGCGCCAGGTACTGGCCGATGGTCAGCATGTCGATATCGTGGGCGCGCATGTCGCGCATGACTTCGAGGATTTCCTCGTCGGTCTCGCCCAGGCCCACCATCAGGCCGGACTTGGTCGGCACGTTGGGGTTGCGGCGCTTGAATTCCTGCAGCAGCTTGAGCGAGTGCTCATAGTCCGCGCCCGGGCGGGCCTGCTTGTACAGGCGCGGCACGGTTTCCATGTTGTGGTTCATCACGTCCGGGGGGCACGCCTGCAGGATGTCCAGCGCCTTGTCCAGGCGGCCGCGGAAGTCGGGCACCAGCACTTCGATGCGGGTGGCGGGCGACAGCTCGCGCGTCTGCGAGATGCAGTCGACATAGTGCTGGGCGCCGCCGTCGCGCAGGTCGTCGCGGTCGACGCTGGTGATCACCACGTAGTTCAGCTTGAGCTGGGCGATGGTGCGGGCCAGGTTGCCCGGCTCGTTCACGTCGAGCGGATCGGGACGGCCGTGGCCGACGTCGCAGAACGGGCAGCGGCGCGTGCACTTGTCGCCCATGATCATGAAGGTGGCGGTGCCCTTGCCAAAGCATTCACCGATGTTGGGGCAGCTCGCTTCCTCGCACACCGTCACCAGGTTGTTGGCACGCAGGATGTCCTTGATCTCGTAGAAGCGTGAGCTGCCAGTGGCGGCCTTGACGCGGATCCAGTCCGGCTTCTTGAGCTTTTCGGCCGGCACGATCTTGATGGGGATGCGTGCGGTCTTGTCGGCCGACTTCTGCTTGCGGGTCGGGTCATACTGCTCCGCGGGGGACTGCGGGGCTTCGCTGGAAGTGGCGATCAGGGCGTCGCTCATACATTTCTCCGCACGCGCTCAGCGTGCATTTCGCTTTTGACTAGGAGGCCGGGGCCGTCTCACCCGGCTGCTTCGCTTCAGCCGGGGCGGCAGTTCCTTCGGCAGCCAGCGCACGGGCTTCGTGCGCTGCCAGCACCTCGCACAATGCTGCCGCCAGGCGCTGTGCGATTTCCGGTTGTTGTGCCGCGGTCACGGGCAAGGGGGCGCCGTTGGCATCCGCCGCCGCGAAGGTGGCGCCCGCGCTGGCCATGTCGACTGTTTCCAGCCCGGCATAGCCGCAGGGATTGATGCGCAGGAACGGCGACAGGTCCATCTGCACGTTGAGGCTGACGCCGTGGTAGCTGCAGCCGTTGCGGATCTTGAGGCCGAGCGCGGCAATCTTGGCGCCCTGGCGCGGCCCGTTGGACAAATAGATGCCGGGGGCGCCGGGCTTGCGTTCGGCTGCGAGATTATACGCCGCGAGAGTGTCCAGCACCGCCTGCTCGATGCCGTGCACGAGTTCGCGCACCATCAGGCGGCGGCGGCGCAGATCGAGCAGCAAATAGGCCACGACCTGGCCGGGACCGTGATATGTGATCTGCCCGCCACGATCGATCTGCACGACGGGAATCTGGTCGTCCGGGGCGAGCAGGTGCGCGGGGTCGCCCGCCTGGCCCAGGGTGTAGACCGGCGGATGCTCGACCAGCCAGACCTGGTCGGGCGTCTCGGGCGTGCGTGCGGCGGTGAAGGCGCGCATCGCGTCGAAACACGGCTGATAGTCCTCGCGGCCGCGTTCGATGACTTGAATCGGATGCATGGCGAGAGTGTAACGAAAAGGGCCGGCTTGCGCCGGCCCCGCCTCGGTCACTTCTGCTGCCCGCTCAGGGCGTGGTCCGGCGGGAATCGTCCGATGCGTCACGCGACCAGACCAGGCGCAGATGCCCGCGTCCGCGGTGTGATGCGGACGATGCCCCGCCGGGCTTCGGCTCAGGATGCGGTGACCTGGTCCTGGTTAGGCGTCCATTCGGTGCCTCGAACCAGACGGCGCAGGCTGCGATACACCAGGTGCGGCACATCAGCCAGCGCCAGCGCCGGACGACGCGCTTCCGCGATCAGGGCGAGGCGCACTGGTTGCGGCGCACGCGGGTCAACGCTCAGCACCACCTCGTCACCGGAGCGCAGCAGCAGGCTGCCGCCACAACGCAGCCAGTAGTCCTCCGAATCGTTCTCGCGGGTCAGCCATACGTCGGTGCCGCGGGCCTCTTCGACATGCAGGCGCTGGGCAGCATGCACCGACAGCGTGGTGACTTCGCCAGGATTCAGGGTGAACACGGTCGTTGTGAGCACGGTTTTCATGGTGGTTCTCCGTTCAGCCGGCCTCGGCGGGGATACGCCAGACACAGTACGAATTCGCGGCGGGGCACCGGAACTGGCCCGGCAAGGGGACCAGGCCAGTTAAATCCTATGAATATCGCCGTGAAGTAAATGACTACTGCGGGGGCCGGTGATGGAATATTAGTGATTGCCCGACCACTATCAAAACGATATATTTTCTTTGTTCTTGTTAGACAAACTCACATACACACGACCGCCTGGAGACCACCATGGCCTGGAAAAGCGCCTGGGAAAAGGACCTGCCGCGCGGCTGGCACCGCGAGCTGCCGCGCCTGCCGGCGCTGACCGCGCTGCGCGCCTTCGAGGCCGCGGCGCGGCACGAGAGCTTTTCGCGCGCGGCCACGGAGCTGTTTGTCACGCACGGCGCGGTCAGCCACCAGATCCGCGCGCTGGAAGACGAACTGGGCATGCCGCTGTTCGAGCGCCACGGCAAGCGCGTCGCGCTGACGCCGTCGGGGCGCCTCTATGCCGAGCGCGTGCGTGACGCGCTGCTGCAGATCGCCGATGCCACGCGCGCGCTGCAGGCCGGCAACCGCGACAAGCGCCTCACCATCAGCACCATGCCGTCGTTTGCCGCGCGCTGGCTGACGCCGCGCATCGGCAGCTTTATCGAGCGCCACCCGGAGCTGGATGTCGAGCTGCTGTCGTCGAACACGCTGGTCAACTTTGCGCACGAGGAAGTCGATATCGCGCTGCGCATGGGCAGCGGCGACTATCCCGGCCTGTACGTGGAACGGCTGCTGGACGATGTCTTCTTCCCGGTCTGCAGCCCCGGCTTCAATGGCGGCCGCCTGCCCGGGCGGCCGCAGGACATGGCGGGGCTGCCGCTGCTGCGCGGCGAGGGCGATCCGTGGAAGCCGTGGTTCGAGGCCGCCGGGCTGGGCTGGCCCGAGCCGCGCAAGGGCCTGCTGCTGGAAGATTCCTCGCTGCTGCTGCAGGCCGCGTCCGAAGGCCAGGGCATTGCGCTGATCCGCTCCTCGCTGGCCTACAACGACCTGCTGGCCGGGCGCGTGGTGCGGCTGTTCGATGTCAGCATCCCCTGTCCATGGCTGCTGTACTTCGTATGCGCGCCGGGCTCATTGAACCTGCCCAAGGTGCAGGCATTCCGCGGCTGGCTGCTGCCCGAGATCGAGCGCTTCCGCGAGGTGCTGGCGCAGTGGGAGTGAACTAGTCTTCCGGCGCTTCGCCGGAGTCAGCAGGATCGGCGGCTGCGTCCGCCGCCGGCGTGGCGCGCGCCCGGCCGGCCCGCGGATGGGCCTTGTCGTAGACCTTCGCCAGATGCTGGAAATCGAGCGCGGTATAGACCTGCGTGGTCGAGATGCTGGCATGGCCCAGCATCTCCTGCACCGCGCGCAGGTCGCCCGACGACTGCAGCACGTGGGTGGCAAACGAATGCCGCAGCATATGCGGATGCACATCGGCCGGCACGCCGGCGCGCAGCGCCTGCTGCTTGAGCCGCAACTGCACGGTGCGCATCGACAGGCGCCGCCCGCGCGGACCGAGGAACAGGGCGTGGGCATCTTCCGGCAAGGCGCCGGGGCGCAGCATCGTGTCGCGCACCGCCAGCCAGGCGCGCAGCGCCTCGATGGCCTTGCTGCCGACCGGCACCGAGCGCTGGCGCGAACCCTTGCCGGTCACGGTGACTTCCGCCCCGGCCAGGTCGAGCCAGCCGCTGGAGCGGTAGCCGTCGGCATCGGCATAGCGCAGGTCCAGCTGCACCAGCTCGGACAGCCGCAGCCCGCTTGAATAGAACAGCTCATGGACCGCATGGTCGCGCAGTGCCTGGGCATCCGTGCCGGCAGGATGCGCGACCAGTGCCACCGCATGTTCGACCGACAGGGCCTTGGGCAGCGCGTGGCCAGAGCGCGGCGCGCGCACGCCGTCGACCGGGTTCACCGTGACGCCATGGCCGTGGCGCGCCGCCCACTGGAAGAAGCCGCGCCAGGCCGACAAGGTGCGCGCGATGCTGGTGCCGACCAGCCCGGCGCCATGCAGCCGCGCGGCAAAGTTGCGGATATGGTGGGTCTGCAGTGCCAGCAGGGCCACGCCGGGCGCATAACGCGCCGCGTGCCCCTGCAGCACGCGCAGGTCGCGGCTGTAGCTGGTCAGCGTGTGCTCGGCCAGCTTGCGGCTGCCGCGCAGCCAGTCCAGGTAGCGCGTGACCAGCGGCTCGGGTGCCGGCGGCGGGCCGTCGCTGGCAGGAGCGATATCCGCAACCACGCTGCGGGGCGGCCGGCGTGCAGTCATGGCGTCAGGCGTGGGCCGCCGCGCCTCAGTCGCGCAGCCGGTGCAGCGCGGCGCCGGCGACTTCGCCGATCTGCGACAGGTAGGCGGTGCCCATGCCTTCGTGGAAACGGCGCGGATCGGGCGAGCCCAGCACCAGCAGGCCAAAGGCTGCGCCGCGCACGTCGGCACCGGCCTCGGCATCGCCGGCACGCACCGGCACGCGCAGCGTCACCATCGCCAGCGAGGTGATATCGTCGCGCTCCAGCAGCCCCGCGGCCTCGAAGCCGCCGTTGCTGCCGCAGTACGGCGCACGCAGGCCTTCGGCAAAGATGCGCAGGTCTTCGCTGGCGCCCTGCGCCACTTCCATATGGACGTATTGCTCGGCCACATCCCACAGCCTGAGCGCCACCGCCGGCACATCGAACACCTGCTGCAGGCCGTCCTGCACCGCATAGGGCAGCGCGTGCGAATCGGCCTCGGCCAGCAGGCGCAGCTGCCAGGCATGCATGCGCTGCTGGGTGCGGTCGTTGTCATGGCCGTGGCGGACCAGGTCCGCCAGGCGCAGCTCCAGGCCCTTGTTCTTCTCGCGCAGGATTTCCATCTGGCGTTCCTGCAGCGACACGGCGCGGTGGCTGTGCGGGCTGGTCAGCTGCACCGCGGCCAGCAGCTCGGCGTGTTCTTCGAAGAATTCGGGGTGGCTCTGCAGGTAGGCGGCAACGTCTTGGGCGTTCATGGGGCGTGGACCGGTAGAGGTAAAGTGGGTGGCAGTTTAGCAAAGGGGACCGGCGGCACAGCCGCGGCCCCCTTTTTACAGGCTGCGCTAGTGTCCTGTTCCGCAAGTAACTTGCCAAAATTTCATGGCAAGGTATTTGCAGAACAGGACACTAGGTCTGGATCAGCCGCTTCTGCCGCGAAATGCTCATCAGAATGCCGATGCCCGCGCCCAGCGTCACCAGCGCGGTGCCGCCATAGCTCATCAGCGGCAGCGGCACGCCCACCACTGGCAGGATGCCGCTGACCATGCCCATGTTGACGAAGGCATAGGTGAAGAAGATCAGCGTGATCGATCCCGCCAGCAGCCGCGAGAACAGCGTCGGCGCATTGGCCGCGATAAACAGGCCGCGGAAGATCAGCAGCAGGTACAGCACCAGCAGCACCGCATTGCCGATCAGGCCGAACTCTTCCGAGTACACCGCGAAGATAAAGTCGGTGTGCTTTTCCGGGATGAATTCCAGGTGCGTCTGCGTGCCCTTGAGCCAGCCCTTGCCTTCGACCCCGCCGGAGCCGATGGCAATGATCGACTGGATCGTGTGGAAGCCCTTGCCGAGCGGATCGCTGGTGGGGTCCAGCAGCGTGCAGACGCGGTGCTGCTGGTAGTCGTGCAGCACCGGCCAGTTCACGCCCGGCGCGCACATATCGTTCTGGAACGTGATCAGCAGCGTGATCGCTACCACCAGCAGCCCCAGCAGCGGCAGGATCAGCCGCCACGACAGGCCGGCGAAGTAGATCACGTACACGCCCGCGGCCATCACCAGCAGTGCCGTGCCCAGGTCAGGCTGCTTGGCGATCAGGCCGACCGGGATCAGCAGCAGCCCCAGCGCCACCACGAAGTCGAACCACCTGATCACGCCCTCGCGCTTCTGGAAATACCAGGCCAGCATCAGCGGCATCGAGATCTTCATGATCTCGGACGGCTGGATCACCATGCCGACATAGAGCCAGCGGCGCGCGCCCTTGCGGATCAGGCCGAACATGGCCACCGCGATCAGCAGCGCCACCCCGACCGTGTAGATCGGCACCGCCACCCGCATCAGCGTCTGCGTGGGCAGGTAGGCGATCACGATCATCACCACATAAGACAGCAGGATATTGCGCAGCTGGTCCTCGACCCGGCCCGGCATGTCAATGGCGGCCGAGTACAGCGCCACGATGCCGGTGGCGAACAGCAGGAAGACGATCAGCGAGAGTGGTTTGTCAAAACCGGTCAGCGCGGTCTTGATCAGGGACAGGACGCGGCGTCGATCCATGCGCGTCTCCTTCAGCGAGTGGCGTCGGCACCGCTGGCTGCCTTGGCAGCCACGGGCTTGACGCGTGGTTTGGGCGCGGGCGCCTTGGCCGGCACGACCGGCGCGGAAGCCGGCGGCGGCACCTTCGGCTTGCTGTGGCCCAGCGCCTGCAGCATGCGTTCATCCAGCGTCTGCACGGCCGAGGCCGGTGCGATCGCGGCCGGGTCCAGCGCCGCCGCGATCGCGTCAGACGCCCCGGCACGCGCGCCCGACGCCGCGGCGACCGCGCTGGCGGCCGCGCCGCTGGCCGGTGCGCTGCCGCTCGACATCACCGTGGCGCTGGCAATGCTGGCGGTCTGGCCGGTGGTGAACACGCTCGGCGTAGCCACCGGCGGGCGGCCCGCCATGCGCTCGGCTTCCGGCGGCGCGATCGCCTCCAGCTCCGCCGGCCATTTGCCGGTCAGGTAGTAATCCATCACCTTGCGCGCGATCGGCGCGGCCACCGCCGCACCGAAGCCGGCGTTCTCGACGATCAGCGCAATCGCGATCCTGGGGTTGTCCGCGGGCGCGAAGGCCGTGTACAGCGAGTGGTCGCGCTTGCGCTCTTCGAGCGCATGGTGGTTGTACTTCTCGCCCTTGGCCAGGCTGTAGGTCTGCGCCGTGCCGGTCTTGCCCGCCGATTCATAGGCGGCGCCGGCGAACACGCGCGCGGCCGTGCCGGAATGCGTCACCGCCACCATGGCGCGCTTGATCACGTTGATGTCGGCCTGCTTGAGCGGGATCGTGTAGCTTTCCTTGGGCACGGTCAGCGTGCGCTTGCGCGTGACCGCGTCCTCCACGGCCTTGACCAGGTGGGGCTTCATCACCTTGCCGTCGTTGACGATGACCGAGGTGGCCTGCGCCAGCTGCAGGATGGTGAAGCTGTTGTAGCCCTGGCCGATGCCCAGCGAGATGGTCTCGCCGTCGTACCACCTCTGCTGCTCGGGCTTGCGGTAGGCGCGGCGCTTCCAGTCGGTGGACGGCAGGATGCCGCGGCTTTCGCCCTCGATGTCGATGCCCGTGATCTGGCCGAAGCCCAGCGGCTTCATGAAGTCATGGATGCCGTTGACGCCCATGTCGCGCGCCAGCGCGTAGTAGTAGGTGTCGCACGAGTGCACGATCGAGCTGTGCATGTCGACCCAGCCATGGCCGCCCGGCTTGTCGTCACGGAAGGTATGGTTGCCCAGCGTGAAGAAGCCGGGGTCGGACATGCCCCAGGCCGCGGTGCGCTTGCCGGTGGTCAGCGCGGCCAGCGCCATGAACGGCTTGTAGGTCGAGCCCGGCGGGTAGGTGCCGCGCAGCGGGCGGTTCAGCAGTGGCTTGTCGGGCGAGTTGTTGAGCTCGTTCCAGGTATTGGTGTCGATGCCTTCGACGAACAGGTTGGGGTCGTAGGTCGGCTTGGAGACAAAGGCCAGGATGTCGCCGGTGGACGGCTCGATCGCCACCAGTGCGCCGCGGCGGTTGCCGTAGAGCGCCTCGGCCAGCTGCTGCAGGCGGATGTCCAGCGACAGGATCAGGTTGTTGCCAGGCGTGGCGGGTGAGGTCGACAGCGTGCGGATGGGGCGCCCGCCCGCGCTCACTTCCACTTCCTCGAAGCCGGTCAGGCCGTGCAGCTCGCTCTCGTAGCTCTGCTCCAGGCCGATCTTGCCGATGTAGTTGGTGCCCTTGTAGTTGTCGGCGTCCTTGCGCGGATCGTATTTGGCGCCGTCGGCATCGTTGGCCTCGTCCATGGCCTCGATGCGTTCCTGGTCGCGCTGCGAGATGCGGCCCAGGTAGCCGATCACGTGCGAAGCCGACTCGCCCAGCGGGTACTGCCGGAACAGCCGCGCGCGCACATCCACGCCCGGGAAGCGGAAGCGCTGCGCTGAGAAGCGCGCCACTTCCTCGTCGCTCAGCTGGCTGCGGATCGGCAGGCTTTCAAAGCTGCGCGACTCTTCCATCAGCCGCTTGAAGCGGCGCCGGTCGCGCGGCTGGATATCCACCAGCGCCGACAGGCCTTCGATGGTGTTGTCCAGCGTATCGCCCAGCTTGGACGGCGTGATCTCCAGCGTGTAGGCGGAATAATTGCGCGCCAGCACGATCCCGTTGCGGTCCATGATGATGCCGCGGTTGGGCTCGATCGGCGCCACCGAGATGCGGTTGTCCTCGGCCTTGGCCGAGTACTGGTCATGCTTGTACCACTGCAGCCACAGGAAGCGCGTGAACAGCAGGCCAAAGCAGATCACCGTGAACAGGGCCGCGGCCGCCACGCGGATGCGGAAGCGGCCGATTTCCAGTTCGACGTTGCGGATTTCGGTCATGGTACTGCGTTGGCCAGGGATGAGCGTTTAGGTGCGGTCAGGTGCGTGCGGCGTCAGATCGGACGGGTCTCGTCGACATCGCTCGAACGGCGCTGCGGCGCCAGCAGCAGGCTGGTGGCCAGCGGCCACAGCAGCGCCTCGATCGCCGGTGCCAGCAGCAGATGCCAGCCCGGCAGCGGCGCGCCCATGGCCAGCCGGATCAGCACCGGCACCGCGTGCACGATGAACAGCAGCGGCAGCACGTGCAGCGCCTGGGTATAGACGGTGAACCACAGCACGCGGCGGTGGATGGTGATGGCGAAGTAGGCCAGCAGGGTGTAGGCCAGCGCGTGCTCGCCCAGCAGCCGGGCATCGTGCACGTCCATCAGCAGGCCCAGCAGGAAGGCCACGCCCATGCCCACCTTGCGCGGCTGGTGGATGTTCCAGAACACCAGCACCAGCGCCACCATGTCGGGGACCCACAGCGTGGTGCCCCAGGGCATCAGGTTGAACAGGAACGCCAGCACGAAGCTGAAGGCGATAAAGGCGGGATTGACCGGCCGCAGCAGGTATTGGGGATTGGTCACCGTGGTGCCTCCTTGGCGGGCGCGGCCTTGGCAGCCGCTGCGCTATCGGCGGCAGCGCGTGCCGCAGCGGACTTGGCGCCCTTGACCGGCGCCTCCGGCTTGGCCTCGACCGTTTCCCGCGCGGGAATGGCCGCGTCGTAGCGCACCACCAGCAGCAGGCGGTGCGCGCGCACGCCGGCCACCGGCTCGCAGTACACGCGCGAGAACGCGGTATCGGCCTTGCGCTCGATATGGACGATCTTTGCCACCGGCAGGCCCGGCGGGTAGGTGCCGTCCAGGCCCGAGGTCACCAGCAGGTCGCCCTGCTGCAGGTCGGCGGCGGCGGCCATGAAGCGCAGGTCCAGCTGGCCCGCGCGCGCGCCGCCGAAGGCCACGCTGCGCAGCCCGTTGCGCACCACCTGCACGGGGATGGCCTGGTCCTTGTCGGTGAGCAGCGTCACCTCGGACTGGAACGGCGACACGCGCGTGACCTGCCCCACCACGCCGCGCTCGTCGATCACCGGGTAGCCGGCGCGCAGGCCGTGCTGGCTACCCTTGTCGATCACGATGCGCTGGGTGTAGGGATCGCGCGCGTCATACAGGATCTCGGCGGCCGTTACCGGCGTGGCCGACTGCTGCGCCAGCCCGAGCAGCTTGCGCAGCTGGTTGTTCTCGGACTCCAGCTGCGCCTGGCGCACCGAGGCCTGGGCCTGCTGCACGGCGTTCTGGCGCAGTTCGCGGTTTTCGGTGGCGAGCATCGCCGACGACTGCGCATAGTCGAACATCGTGCGCAGCGCGTCGCGCGGCGTCAGCACCAGGCGTTCGACCGGCATCAGCACGGTGGCGGCAACCTGCCGGCCCACGCTGAGCGCGTCGAAACGGGCATCGACCACCAGCAGCGCCAGCGCGATACCCACGTACAGGACCAGCCTGGCGACAGCCGAGGTGCCTTGCTTGAAGAGCGGCGGAGGGGAGTAATCCATTTACCCGAACAAAGGCCGAAGCCCACGCGGAAACGCCCCGCCGCCCGCCGTGCCGCGCCCGGGTCCCTTGCGGGGACGGGAGCGGCAAGGCCGGGCGGCGGGAACTGCCAGGGCCTGGCCCCGGCGGATGAGGCGCCGCGACGCCGCCCTGATCGCTGGATCCGGCAGGCCGCGCATCGCCACGTGAGCGTCCTTCTTACTCGTAGGAGAAGATGCTGCCGAGCTTGTCCATGCGTTCCAGTGCCATGCCGGAGCCGCGCACCACGCAGGTCAGCGGGTCTTCGGCCACCAGCACCGGCAGGCCGGTTTCTTCCGCCAGCAGGCGGTCCAGGTCGCGCAGCAGCGCACCGCCGCCGGTCAGCATCATGCCGCGTTCGGCGATGTCGGCGCCCAGTTCGGGCGGGGTCTGTTCCAGTGCGATCTTCACCGCCGACACGATCTGGTTCAGCGGATCGGTCAGGGCTTCGAGGATTTCATTGGACGACACGGTGAAGGCGCGCGGGATGCCTTCGGACAGGTTGCGGCCCTTGACTTCCATCTCGCGGACTTCGGAGCCCGGGAAGGCCGAGCCGATTTCCTTCTTGATCGCTTCGGCGGTCTGTTCGCCGATCAGCATGCCGTAGTTGCGGCGGATGTAGTTGACGATGGCCTCGTCGAACTTGTCGCCGCCCACGCGCACCGAACCCTTGTAGACCATGCCGCCCAGCGAGATGATCCCCACCTCGGTGGTGCCGCCGCCGATATCCACCACCATCGAGCCCGACGGCTCGGACACCGGCAGGCCGGCGCCGATCGCGGCCGACATCGGCTCCTCGATCAGGTAGACCTGGCTGGCACCGGCGCCCAGCGCCGATTCGCGGATGGCGCGGCGCTCGACCTGGGTCGAGCCGCACGGCACGCAGATGATGATGCGCGGGCTCGGGCGCAGCAGCTTGCTGTCGTGCACCATCTTGATGAATTGCTTGAGCATCTGCTCGGTGACGGTGAAGTCGGCGATCACGCCGTCCTTCATCGGGCGGATCGCTTCGATATTGCCCGGCACCTTGCCCAGCATCTGCTTGGCTTCCTTGCCCACCGCCGTGATGGTCTTCTTGGCGTTGGGGCCGCCTTCCTGGCGGATCGCGACGACCGAGGGCTCGTCCAGCACGATGCCCTTGTCGCGCATGTAGATCAGCGTGTTGGCGGTGCCGAGGTCGATCGCCAGGTCGTTGGAGAAGTAGCTGCGGAGAAATCCGAACATCAGGAATCCTGTCTGTGGTGGTGTTCGCGGGTAGGCGAAGCGGCCGGCACCGCGAACGGCCCGGCCACGAAATACGTTGTGTTGAATACGGAATGGTTCCCGGCTTCCCGGTCCGCCCGCCGTCCGGCACGGGGCTGCCCGGGCCGGGATGGAATGGGAACGGCAATCGCCGGCGCACCGCGCGCGCCGGCCCTACGGGAACCTTTGATTAGACCCCGCGGAAAAGTTCGCGGAAATGTGCAGGCACCGGCGCACCATATCGAATCACTGCGACATGCGCTGGCCGGCTGCAGAGGCCTAATCAGAGGACCCAGGTCCGCCCTTCGGGCGCCTGAGGATGCCAGGCGCAGGCGCGCCTGCCAGCGGCCGGCTTGCGGCCATGTGGCGTAAGCGTTGCCAAGGGTCGGTAGCTCGCAATGATACCTTATAATTCCTGCTGCTTCGGGCGTTTACAGCCTGAAAATACCTGTAATTCCGACGACTCCGGGGCGCCACTCCGGCGCCCCCGGTCAGGCCATGGGCCGTGCGACGCAGCCGCCCCATGAGCCAGCCGCCGGCGCAGCCCGTGCCCCCGCATCCGAGCATCCGAACCACCACGCCATGGCCCTCGCTCTATCCGACGTCAAGCGCATCGCCCACCTGGCCCGCATCGAAACCAGCGATGACGAGGCCGCCCAGACGCTTGCGCAACTGAACAACTTTTTCTCGCTGGTCGAGCAGATGCAGGCGGTCGACACCACCGGCATCGAGCCGCTGGCCCACCCGCTGTCTGCCGTGCGCGACATGGTCCAGCGCCTGCGCGAGGACGTGGTCACCGAATCCGACCGCCGCGCCGACTACCAGCGCCCCGCGCCTGCCACCGAAGACGGCCTGTACCTGGTGCCCAAGGTCATCGAATGACCGCCGCCCGGCCCGGACCCGACGCACCCGTGCATCCTGTCCGGCGCCGGCCACCCGCCAGTACGCCACCCCTGATGCCAACCGACTGTCATGCCCTTTTCCGCTGATTCCGTGACCTCCCTGCGCCAGCTAGCCGATGCGCTGGCCGCGCGCTCCGTCTCCGCCGAGGAACTCGCACGCGAGTACCTGGCCCGCATCGAGCAGGCCGCCGCGCTCAACGCGTTTATCCACGTCGATGCCGAGCGGACCCTGGCGCAGGCGCGCGCCGCCGACGAGCGCCGCGCCCGCGGCGAGGCCGCGCCGCTGACCGGCGTGCCGATCGCGCACAAGGATGTGTTCGTCACGCGCGGCTGGCGTGCCACCGCCGGCTCGAAGATGCTGGCCAACTATGAAAGCCCGTTCGACGCCACCGTGGTCGAGCGCATGGCCGCGGCCGGCATGGTCACGCTGGGCAAGACCAATATGGACGAGTTCGCGATGGGCTCGTCCAACGAGAACTCGCATTTCGGCCCGGTGCGCAACCCCTGGGACACCAGCCGCGTGCCCGGCGGCTCGTCGGGCGGCTCGGCCGCGGCCGTGGCCGCCGGCCTGGCCCCCGCCGCCACCGGCACCGACACCGGCGGCTCGATCCGCCAGCCGTCGTCGTTCTCCGGCATCACCGGGATCAAGCCGACCTATGGCCGCGTGTCGCGCTACGGCATGATCGCCTTCGCCTCGTCGCTGGACCAGGCCGGCCCGATGGCCCATAGCGCCGAAGACTGCGCGCTGCTGCTCAACGCCATGGCCGGCTTCGACCCCAGGGACTCCACCAGCATCACACCCGCGCAGGGCGGCGTGGACGAGGACTACACCCGCCTGCTGGGCCAGCCGCGCGCCGGCGCCACTGCCGAGCGCCCGCTCGCCGGCCTGCGCATCGGCCTGCCGAAGGAATACTTCGGCAAGGGCCTGTCGGCCGACGTCGAGCAGGCCGTGCGCGCCGCGCTGGCCGAGTATGAAAAGCTGGGCGCCACGCTGGTCGAGGTGACGCTGCCCAAGACCGAGCTGTCGATCCCGGTGTACTACGTGATCGCGCCGGCCGAGGCCTCGTCCAACCTGTCGCGCTTTGACGGCGTGCGCTATGGCCACCGCGCGGCCGAATACCGCGACCTGCTCGACATGTACAAGAAGAGCCGCGCCGAAGGCTTCGGCGCCGAGGTCAAGCGCCGCATCATGGTCGGCACCTATGTGCTGTCGCATGGCTACTACGACGCCTACTACCTGCAGGCGCAGAAGATCCGCCGCATCATCGCCGACGACTTCCAGCGCGCCTTCGCCCAGTGCGACGTGATCATGGGGCCGGTGGCGCCGACGGTGGCGTGGAAGCTGGGCGAGAAGACCTCGGACCCGGTGCAGATGTACCTGGCCGACATCTTCACGCTGTCCACCAGCCTGGCCGGCCTGCCCGGCATGAGCGTGCCGTGCGGCTTCGGCGAGGCCGGCATGCCGGTGGGCCTGCAGCTGATCGGCAACTACTTCGACGAGGCGCGCCTGCTGCAGACCGCGCACGCGTTCCAGCAGGCGACCGACTGGCACCTGCGCCGTCCCGGCAAGGCATGAACATGACCGCGCGCTCCTCGCTGACCCTGCGCCTGATGGCCGCGGCCGCGCTCGCCGCGGCGGTGGCCGGCTGCATCCCGCTGCCGGGCGGGCTGGGCCGGCCCGCTCCAATCGCCAGCCGCGACATCGACCTGGCCGGCGACTGCCGCCGCACCGAGGAAGACGGCTTCCGCGAAGACGCCCAGCTGCGCGTGTCGGACAACAGCGTGCAGCAGCTGTCGTGGAAGCTGTGGGTAGGCAAGCGCGGCTCGTGCAGCTTCAACCTCGCTGACTTCCGCCAGGTCCAGAAGAAGCCGCATATCGAGCTGCGCGCCAATGACGGCAGCGGCTGCAAGCTGATGGTCTGGCAGGACCCGCGCCGCGTTACGCTGGCGCACGCCAACTGCCAGCAGCGCTGCACCCCCGGCATCTACGAAGAAGCCTGGCCCGTGATGTTCGAGCCAGGCAGCGGCGCCTGCGCCCGCACGCGCTGAAGCCACCGAAGCCGGCCATGACCCACGCACCCGCCACCCCGCAACGCCCGCCGCGCACCGCCCGTCCGGCGGTGGCGGTGCTGCGCGCCGCGGTGGCACTGGGGCTGGGCGCATGGCTGGCCGGCGCATCCGCGCATACACCGGAACTGCCCGCGCCCGCGCTGGCGCAGCCGGCGCCGCTGACGCCCGCCGGCGTGCTGGCGCCGAATGCGGTGGGCCGGGCCGCGCCAGGATCCGCGGCCACGGCACCCATGCCGGCGCAGCGTGTCCAGCTGCGCGGCGATGCGGCCACGCCCGCGCTCACCGCCTACTGGTTCCTGCCGCGCGAGGGCGCCACCCCGCGCGCGCTGCCGGTGGTGGTGGCGTTGCACGGCTGCGGCGGCCTGCTATCCGCGCGCCCCGCGCGCGCGGCGGGTGCCGCCGGAACCGCCCAGGCGGACGTTTCCGGACTGCTGCAGCAACGCTACCGCGAATACGCGCACTGGCTGAACGAGCGCGGCTATGCCGTGCTGATGCCCGACAGCTTCAGCGCGCGCGGCAGGCCCCACGGCATCTGCTCCGAACCCATCGACGCGCGCGGCATCGACGACCGTACGCGCCGCGCCGATGCGCTGGCCGCGCTGCGCTGGGTGGCGCAGCAGCCGGCGGTCGATACCGCGCGCATCGTGCTGCTGGGCTGGTCCAACGGCGCGCAGGCGGTGCTGGCCACCGTCGATGCCAGCCGCCCGTGGCCGGCCGGCACGCCCCAGGTGGAGCGCGCGGTGGCGTTCTACCCGGGCTGCAAGCGCGCCGTGCAGCAGCACAACTTCCGCCTGCGCGCGCCGATGCTGCTGATGATCGGCGGCGCCGACGACTGGACCCCCGCCACCCGCTGCGCCATGCTGCAGAGCGCGGTGCTGGCGCGCCAGCCGGGCGCGCGCTTCCGGCTGGAGATCTACCCGGGCGCCTATCACGGCTTCGACGGCACCAGCGAGCTGCATATGCGCCGCGACGTGCCGGCGGGCATGCGCAAGACCCAGGGCGTCACCGTCGGCGGCGATGCGGTGGCCCGCGTGGCCGCGCTGGCCCAGCTCGACTCATGGCTTGCCAGCCCCGACCCCTGACGGCCGGGGCAAGACCAGACTGAACCCGGGGCGGCTGCGCCGCTCCACCGCTACAGACAGAACCGAAAGAACCGAACAGGAATACCGCCATGCAATGGGAAGTGGTGATCGGCCTCGAAACGCACGCTCAGCTTTCGACGGCCTCCAAGATTTTTTCCGGCACCTCCACCGCCTTCGGGGCCGAGGCCAACACGCAGGCCTCGCCGGTGGACCTGGCTCTGCCGGGCGTGCTGCCGGTGCTCAACAAGGGCGCGGTCGAGCGCGCCATCCAGTTCGGCCTGGCGATCGGCGCCACTATCGCGCCGCGCAGCGTCTTTGCGCGCAAGAACTACTTCTACCCCGACCTGCCCAAGGGCTACCAGATCAGCCAGTATGAGATCCCGGTGGTACAGGGCGGCACCATCACCATCCAGGTCGAAGGCAAGAAGGGCGAGTTCTACGAAAAGACCGTCAACCTGACCCGCGCCCACCTGGAAGAAGACGCGGGCAAGTCCCTGCACGAAGACTTTGCCGGCATGACCGGCATCGACCTGAACCGCGCCGGCACCCCGCTGCTGGAAATCGTCACCGAGCCCGACATGCGCAGCGCCGCCGAAGCCGTGGCCTACGCCAAGGCGCTGCACTCGCTGGTGGTGTGGCTGGGCATCTGCGATGGCAACATGCAGGAAGGCAGCTTCCGCTGCGACGCCAACGTGTCGGTGCGCCCGCTCGGCCAGAAGGAATTCGGCACCCGCCGCGAGATCAAGAACCTGAACTCGTTCCGCTTCCTGCAGCAGGCCATCGAGTACGAAGTGCAGTGGCAGATCGCCGAGATCGAGGACGGCCGCAAGATCCAGCAGGCCACCGTGCTGTTCGACCCGGAAACGGGCGAAACGCGCGCCATGCGCACCAAGGAAGACGCGCACGATTACCGCTACTTCCCCGACCCCGACCTGATGCCGCTGGAAATCGACGCGAGCTGGGTCGAGCGCGTGCGCGGCGAGCTGCCGGAACTGCCGGCGGCGATGCAGGCGCGCTTTGTCTCGCAGTACGGCCTGTCGGCCTATGACGCCACCACGCTGACCGCGACCAAGGCCTTCGCCGCCTACTACGAGGCCGTGGTGGCCGACGCCGGCGCCGCCAACGCCAAGCCCGCGGCCAACTGGCTGATGGGCGACGTGGCCTCGCAGCTGAACCGCGAAGGCATCGCCATCGACGCCGCACCGGTCACGCCGGCGCAACTGGCCAGGCTGCTCGCGCGCATCGCCGACGGCACGGTATCGAACAACACCGCCAAGAAGGACGTGTTCCCGGCGATGTGGGCCGGCGAGCACGGCGGCGATGCCGACACCATCATCGCGGCCAAGGGGCTGAAGCAGATGTCCGACACCGGCGAGCTGGAGAAGATCATCGACGACGTGCTGGCCGCCAACGCCAAGTCGGTCGAGGAATTCCGCGCGGGCAAGGAGAAGGCGTTCAATGCGCTGGTCGGGCAGGCGATGAAGGCGACCAAGGGCAAGGCCAATCCGGCGCAGGTGAATGAGCTGCTGAAGAAAAAACTGGGGTAAGGGCTGGCTGACAGGGCCAGCGAACCGCTGCGGCAGGCGTATCCTACTGGCCTGCTCTAAAAGTCAGGAGATCCCCATGAGCTGGTCCGCCCATCAATACGTCGCCTTCGAAGACGAACGCACCCGCCCGGTCCGCGACCTGGTGGCTGCCATCCCCAATGAGATCGCGCGCAGCGCGGTGGATATCGGCTGCGGGCCGGGCAACTCCACCGAGGTGCTGCTGGCGCGCTATGCGGGGGCGTCGGTGACCGGGCTGGACAGCTCGCAGGACATGGTCGACGCGGCGCGCAAGCGCCTGCCCGAGGTGCAGTTCCGCGTGGCCGACATCGGCACCTGGGACGAGGCCGGGCCCTATGACGTGATCCTGGCCAATGCCGTGCTGCAGTGGCTGCCTGACCACGCCAGCCTGTTCCCGGCACTGGTATCCAGGCTCGCCCCCGGCGGCACGCTGGCCGTGCAGATGCCGGACAACCTGGAAGAACCCGCGCACCGGCTGATGCGCCAGGTGGCGGCGGAAGGCCCGTGGGCAGAAAAGCTCGCCGGCGCCAGCAAGGCCCGCGCCGAGCGCGCCCCGGCGCAGTGGTACTACGAGCTGCTGCGCCCGCTGTGCCAGCGCGTGGACGTATGGCTGACCACGTACCACCATCCGCTGGCGGGCGGCCCGGCCGCGGTGGTGGAGTGGTTCAAGGGCAGCGGCCTGCGCCCCTTCCTGCAGCCGCTGGACGAGGCCGAGCGCGCCGCCTACCTGGCGCGCTACCAGACCGAGATTGCCAAGGCGTACCCGGCGCTGCCGGACGGGTCGGTGCTGCTGCCGTTCCCGCGCCTGTTTATCGTCGCGACGCGCTGAGGCCCTGCGCCGGCTTGTGGCACACCGCTTCGATGTTGTGCCCGTCCGGGTCCAGCACGAAGGCGCCGTAGTAGTTGGGGTGGTAGTGCGCGCGGATGCCCGGCGCGCCGTTGTCGCGCCCGCCCGCGGCCAGCGCCGCGCGATGGAAGGCATCGACGGTCTCGCGGCTGTCCACGCGGAAGGCCACGTGCAGCGGCGGCTGGTTGGGCGTGCCGCGGTGGATCCAGAAGTCGGGTTGCCCCGGCGGGCCGAAGCCTGCGACATCGGTGCTGCCGGTGACGCTGGCCGGGAATTCCTTGTCCAGCACATAGCCGATGGCGCCCAGCGCCGCCTGGTAGAAGGCACGGCTCTTGCCGTAGTCGCTGACGCTTACGCCGGTGTGGTCGATCATGGGTCGCTTCCTTTCAACGGTGGGAGGGGGCTCAGGCCAGGTCCAGCACGCTCATGGTGGCGTTCAGGCGGCTGACCAGCACCGATTCACCGTGGAGGTCGGCAAAGACATCCGCCTCCACCACGATGATCGAACGGCCGGACTTGAGCACATCGGCACGGCAGCGCAGCCGTTCGCTGCGCACGGCCCTGAGCAGGTTGATCTTGAACTCCGCGGTGACCACGTGCTGGCCTGCCTCCAGGATGGTGGATGCCGCCGCGCCCGCGGTGTGATCCGCGATGGTGGCCTGCACGCCCGCATGGACGATGCCGCCGTGCTGCAGGTGGCGCGGCGCAATGGCCAGCGTGGATTCGCACCAGCCGGGCCCGCAGTCCGCCAGCGTGATGCCGACATCGTTGACAAAGGCGGCCTGGCGAAAGCCCGCCTCGATGGTGTCGCGCAGCAGAAGCCGTTCCTGTTCAGTGGTCATGGCTGTTCCTTGTCGGGTCCCTGCATCACCGGGATGTGCGCATTGCAGCGTGAAGGCGCGGGGCTGTCAACCATCCATGCGCCTGTTACGCCGCGCGGAAGCGGGCCGGCGTGCTGTCGCCTACACTGGAAGCATCCGCGACCCGCGTGCGCGCCTGAGCGCATGCAGCCCGCAATGATCGCCGACACCCATCCCCCCACACTGCGCCGCAAGACGCGCCCCGCCGCGGCCTTTGCCGCGCTGACGCAGGCAAGCCTGGCGCGCATCGAAGCGAGCCTGGCCCAGTTGCTGCGCCGCGACGAGCCCGAAGACCTGCACGCGCTGCGCGTGGCGGTGCGCCATGCGCGCGCGGTGCTGTGGGCGCTGGGGCCGTCGTTGCCGCGGCAGGAGCGCGATCGCTGGAAGCATGACCTGCGCATGCTGGCGCGCGCCACCAGCGACGTGCGCGACTGGGATGTATTCCTGGCCGAAACCATTGCACCGGCGCGCAAACTGGAACCTGACGATACCGTGCTGTCGGCCATCGCCGATACCGCCCGGGAGCGCCGCGACACCGCGCGGCAAACCATGCTGGCGGCCCTGGCCGGCTACCGTGACTGGCCGCTGCCCGCGCTGCATCGCGACCTGGCGCACCTGGCCCACCTGGCCGCCCGCGCCCGCAGTGACGGTGGCCGCCTCGGGCCCCTTGCGCGCAAGCGCGTGCGCCGCGGCCGCAAGCGCCTGCGCGCGCTGGCAAAGGCTGCACGCCGCGGCGATCCCCGCGCGGTGCATGAGCAGCGCATCGCCGGCAAGCGACTGCGCTATGTGATCGAGGCATTCGAGCCGGTGCTGCCCTCCCGCTACACCAGGGACCTGCATCGCAAGCTGGTCAAAGGGCAGGCGAAGCTCGGCCGCTTTGTCGACGGCATCGTCGCGCGCCGGCTGCTGGCCGAATGCCTGCAGGCGCAGGCAATGCCGGACGAGGCGCCGCGGCCGCTGCCCGGCGCCGGCTGACCACCCCGCCCGCCACGGCGGCCTGCCCACCGCGTGCCACGCCAACTGCACCCGATCTGCGACAATACCGCCATGACTGCTCCCCAGGTTCCCATTGCCGCCATCGCCACCGCGCCCGGACGCGGCGGCATCGGCGTGGTGCGTGTGTCGGGCCCCGATGTCGGCCCGGTGATGCGCGCCGTCTGCGGCCAGGCGCTGAAGCCGCGCCACGCCACCTACCTGCCGTTCCTCGATGGCCATGGCAAGGTCATCGACCACGGCCTGGCGCTGTATTTCCCGGCGCCCAATTCCTATACCGGCGAGGAAGTGCTCGAGCTGCAGGGCCACGGCGGCCCGGTGGTGATGCAGATGCTGCTGACACGCTGCCTGCAAGCGGGCGACGGCATCGGCCTGCGCCTGGCAGAGCCCGGCGAGTTCACGCGGCGCGCCTTCCTCAACGACAAGCTCGACCTGGCCCAGGCCGAGGCCGTGGCCGACCTGATCGAAGCCAGCACCGAGGCCGCGGCGCGCTCGGCGGCGCGTTCAATGGAGGGCGAATTCTCCAACGCTATCCGCCAGCTTGTGGATAAGGTCATCCACCTGCGCATGCTGGTCGAAGCCACGCTGGACTTCCCCGAAGAAGAGATCGATTTCCTGGAGCAGTCCGACGCGCGCGGCCAGCTTGCCACCATCCGCACCGAACTTGGCGGCGTGCTGGCGCAGGCGCGCCAGGGCGCGCTGCTGCGCGAGGGCCTGTCGGTGGTGCTGGCGGGCCAGCCCAACGTGGGCAAGTCGTCGCTGCTGAACGCGCTGGCCGGCGCGGAGCTGGCCATCGTCACGCCCATCGCCGGCACCACGCGCGACCGCGTGCGCGAGACCATCCAGATCGACGGCATCCCGCTGCATATCATCGACACCGCCGGCCTGCGCGAGCACGCCGCCGACGAAGTCGAGCGCATCGGCATCGAACGCACCTGGGACGCCATCCGCCGCGCCGACATCGTGCTGCACCTGGTCGACGCCACCGACTACCTGCGCCATGGCCTGTCGGAGACTGACGACGCCATCGACGACCAGCTCAGCGGCCAGCTGCCGCCGGGCTCGCCGATCGTGCGCATCGTCAACAAGATCGACAAGGCGCCCGCGGTCGGCGATGTCATCTTCGGCGGCAACCGCCCGCACGTGGTCGCCGCCAACGGCCCCAACCCGACCGAGATCTGGATCTCGGCGCGCACCGGAGCCGGCATTGAACTGCTGCGCCGCGAGCTGCTGCGGCTGGTGGGCTGGCAGTCAGGCAATGAAGGCAACTTCCTGGCGCGCGAGCGGCACCTGACGGCGCTGCGGAATGCGCAATCGCACCTGGATATCGCAGCCGAGCAGGCCGAGCACCAGGCGCAGGCGCTGGACCTGTTTGCCGAAGAGCTGCGGCTGGCGCAGGATTGCCTGAACAGCATTACGGGTGAGTTCACCAGTGATGATCTGCTGGGGACGATCTTTACGCGGTTCTGCATCGGCAAGTGATACCCGCAGGCGCAGCCCCATGTCGCTGCGCGGAAAGACACCGGAAAGTAAACTGCAAGCCACTCGCTGACATGCCCGCGCCAGCCCGTCGGCGCCTCTCCCGCCATGCGTCTGACCCTCATCACCTTCGGTACCCAGGGCGACTGCCGCCCCATCGTCTCGCTGGGCCTCGGCCTGCGCGCCGCCGGCCATGACGTGCTGATGCTGGGCGAACGCTCGGCAGCCACGCTCGCGGCAGAGCACGGCCTCGCCTTTGCACCGATGGCAGGCGACATCAAGCAGACGCTGGCGCCGGGCGGCGCGCTGCACAAGCTGATGACCGAAGGCGGCAACGTCGCCGAGGCCACGCGGGCATTCGGGCGCATTGCCGAGGACAACACCGAGGCGTGGATGTCGCAACTGGCGCAGGCCGCGCGCGCTGCCGACGGCATCGTGTTCTCGGGGCTGACGGCGTATGTGGCGCTGTCGGTGGGCGAGCAGTTGGGCAAGCCGGTGATCGGCGCAGGCATGTTCCCGATCTCGCCGACGCGGGCCTTTCCGTCCGCGCTGCTGCCGCCGTTCAGGATGCCGGGGTGGGCCAATCGCGCCAGCCACCACGTGATCAACTTCGTGCTGTGGCGCATGTTCCGTAGCGCGACCAATGCTGCGCGCTCCAGGCTGTTCGGCGCGTCGGCGCGCAAGGCGATGTGGGCGGACTTTCCGACGCTGTACGCGATCTCGCCGCAACTGGTCCCGCGTCCGCATGACTGGCATGACGACTGGCTGGTGAGCGGCGCGTGGACCATGCCGCCGCAGCCGGACTGGCAACCGGACGCGCCGCTGCGCGACTTCCTGGCGGCCGGCGAGGCGCCGCTCTATATCGGCTTTGGCAGCATGGCGGGCTTTGACCGGCACAAGGTGGTGACGGCGCTGGTGCAGGCGGCCGATGGCCGGCGCGCGCTGTTCTATCCGGGCTGGAGCGGCATCGACGTGGCGGCGTTGCCATCCAACTTCCACGTGGTGGGCGCCACCCCGCATGACTGGCTGTTGCCGCGCGTGTCGGCGGCAATCCATCACGGCGGTGCGGGCACCACGCATGCGGCCGCGGCGGCGGGCGTGCCGGCGATCGTGCTGCCGTTTGCGGGCGACCAGTTCTTCTGGGCGGGCCGGCTGGCGGCGCTGGGCGTGGCGCCGCGTCATGTCGCCGGGCACAAGATCGACGCGCCGCGGCTGGCGTCGATGATCGCCTTTACCGAGCAACCGGCCACGCGCGAACGGGCCGCCAGGCTGGGCCGCGCGATGGCCGCCGAACGCGGCGTCGACCATGCCGTGGCGGCGATTGAGCGCTTTTGCGGCAGGCAGGGCGCATAATCCCGTTCCGCCTTTCGCATTCACTGACGCAGGACCTTCCGATGTTGAACCGTACCCAGCAAATCCTTATTGCCATCGTCGCCGTGGCTGTCCTTGGCATGTTGTGGTTTGCCGGCAATGACCGCCGCGACGATGTCGGCGGTGCCGCGCCCGAAACGCAGGCCGAAGCCAGCGCGGTGCCGGCCAGCGTCGTGCGCGGGGTGCCGCGCGACGGCACGCTCGACCCGATCAGCATCGACCCCGAGCGCCCCGCTGACCGCCTGCCGCAGCTCCAGGCCGACACGCTGCTGAATGACTACCGCGGCAATCCCAAGGAAGCCGACACCCGCTACCTGGGCCAGTACCTGATCGTCGAAGGCGTCGCCAGCGGCATTCGCCGCGAGGGCGACCAGGTCTTTGTCGATATCCGCACCAACGATCCCGGCGTGAATGTGCGCGCACTGCTGCTGCAACGCCAGATCTGCGGCCCGGCAGGGCGGGTGTGCGAGGTGGAGGCCCGCGCCACCATGGTGCGGCGCGGCCAGAAGGTGGCGCTGGAATGCAACGGCGCCGGGCTGGCCGATGGCGCACCGCTGCTGCGCGACTGCCTGCTGCGCGGCGGCGCCAACTGATCGCGCTTGTCTCAAGATTCCGGAGTCCCGCCATGCAATCCGTTCTGTCCGTCCTTGCCATCCTGATCATGGTGGCCACCATCGTCGGCGTGGTCTCGCCCGCCTGGCTCAGCCAGACGCTGTTTGGCGGCAGACCCGTCACGCGGCTGCAGGTCGCCGTCATCGGGGTCTGCCTTGCCGGGCTTTGCCTGGTCCTGGTAGGCCGGCTGGCGCAAGGCGGCAGCGCGGGCGGCTGAGGCGCCACGCCGGCGCAGAAGCGGCCGTTTTGCGCTTCTGTTTGGGCGATTGGATCTGCGTGCCGGCGCCTACAGTGTGAAGGTATGCGGTGGCCACTGTGTCTTGCATGGCAGCCCGCCCCAGCCACACAGGACATCCATGTACAAAGCTCTGCTGGCCGCAGGCCTTGGCCTGCTGATCACCGGTTGCTCGACCTACCAGGCAGTGACCCCGGTCGACCGGCCCGACCGCACCGATCCCCTTGTCGCGTTCCAGGTGCCCGCTGGCGGCGGCCCGCTGGGCAACTACGGCGCCAACGGCACGCTGCTGTGCGTGGTGGTGAACCCGGTCACGGGCAATGACTTTGTCGAGAACTTTCTCTCATCGCTGCGGCGGCGCAATTTCGAGGTGAAGGTGCTGCAGGCGCAGACCTCGATCGCGGCGTGCCCGGTGGTGGCGCTGTACACGGCGCGCAGCGCCTGGTACTGGACTGCGTACCTGAACAGCGCGGACATCACCGTGTTCCGCAACGGCGACCGTGTCGGCAAGGCCATCTATAACGCCAACCGCAGCGCGGGCGGGCTCAACCTGAGCAACTTCGTGCAGCCTTCGTCCAAGCTGGATGAGCTGGTCGAGCAACTGTTCCCCGGCATGCTGCCGCCGCCCCAGCCGCCGGCGGGCACGGCCGCCCCGGCGGCCTAGCCTGTCCGCACTCGACCGGCGGGCCGGGCCATGCCTGTCTGCGCAGCATCTTGCCGGGCGCAGCCGCGCCCGGCCCAGCGTACCCGGATCAGCGCTCCAGCCGCCCCAGGCGCACCACGGTCACGCCCGGGCGCAACTGGCGCAGCGACGGCATCACCAGCACGCAATCCGGATACGGCGTCACCACTGGCTCGCCGTCGCGCCAGCCGATTACGGTCCCGGCCTCGGTAAAGGTCTCCAGCCCGGTATAGGGGCCGGCAAAGCGGAAGTCCATGCTGGTGGCCACCACCGGCTCGGTCACGCGCACCACGCGCTGCGTGGCGGGCAGCCGCTGCAGCCAGCCTGCGGGCAAATCGCTTTCATCGATCACGCCGGCATGCAGCAGGAAGCGCGCGGTGCTGTCCTGCGCCACGGTCACGGCGGCGGGCTCCCAGTGCTGGCCGCACTCGATCAGCAGTGCGTTGCGCGGGCTGGCGGCATCGCCAAAGCCATCGTAGTCGCGCATGCGGCGGCCTTCGGGGTGGCCTTCGTCGACGATCACGTCGGCCGGCGCGCCCAGCGCGCGCGACAGGGCGATGCCCTTGTCGAGCGGGCCGGAGACGATCAGCGGCCGGCTTTTCTCGTGCATCGAATGCAGGTCCAGCAGCAGGTCGATGGTGTCGATCACCGGGCGCATGGCACGCGCGCGGCGCAGCTCGGATGAATCGAGGCTGGCATCATCGAGCACCCTGGCGGTCCACACGCGGTTGAAATCCTGGTCGACAAAGCGCGATGCGTCGGGCCTGGCGGCATCGAAGCTGTGGTACGCGTCGACGTTGGCAAACGCCAGCGTCAGCCGGCCGCGGCGCGGGCGCAGTCCGTGGTCCAGCAACGCCTTGACGGCGATGGCGCCGCAGACCTCGTTGCCGTGGGTCAGCGCATTGACCATCACGTGCGGGCCGGGCTGGCCGCTGTCGAAGGTGTACAGGTAGGGGATGCCGGTGTTGCCGGCGGCGTAGGCGCGGATGTCGGGGAACGCGACATCGACTGGGTAGGCGTCGATCGGTGCGGTGGACTGGGTCATGGGAATCGGTGCGTTCAGGGCGCCTGGCGGGTCGGTGCCGCCGGGTCGTGTTCTTGGGATCAGGTTGAGGATGGGCGGCGGGGCCTTGCCAGCGCCGCCCGCCCCAGCTCTTACTCGTGAATGCCAGCCGTCTGCACGATGGTGCGATAGCGCCCCGTCTCGCGCTTG
Organism: Cupriavidus sp. FW306-1B-F12B; assembly: GCF_058781795.1. Classification (NCBI taxonomy): domain Bacteria; kingdom Pseudomonadati; phylum Pseudomonadota; class Betaproteobacteria; order Burkholderiales; family Burkholderiaceae; genus Cupriavidus; species Cupriavidus sp. FW306-1B-F12B. The sequence goes on along the minus strand of NZ_JBYSXC010000024.1, from coordinate 8,619 downwards.
ATAAAGCTGCCGAACTGCGCCGGATTGGCCGGCGCCACTTCCACGCCGGCTTCTGCCAGCTTCTTCTTCACATCCGGCATGGCCAGCACGGCCTGCATCTCGGTGTTCAGGCGCTCCACCACCGCTTGCGGCAGCTTGGCCGGGCCCATCAGGCCGAACCACACGCCCATGTCGACGCCCTTGAGCGCGGGCGTCTCGGCCAGCGCGGGCACGTTCGGCGCCACCGGCGAGCGCTTGGCGTTGGTCACGCCGTAGGCCTGCACGCGGCCGGCCTGGATATGCGGCAGCGCCGACGACAGCACCATCACCGCCAGGTCGATCTGGCCGCCGAGCAGGTCGGTGGCCATGGCCGACGCGCCCTTGTACGGCACGTGCGTGATATTGACCTTGCCCTGCTGCTTGATCAGTTCGCCGGCCAGGTTCAGCGGCGTGCCCACGCCCGACGAGGCATACGACAGCTTGCCCGGCTGGGCCTTGGCCAGCGCGATCAGCTCGGCCGCGTTCCTGGCCGCCAGCCCGGGCTTGCCGACCAGCACCATCGGCTGGGTGCCGACGAAGGTCACCGGCGCCAGGTCCTTCTCGCCGTCGTAGCGCACGGCGGGGTTGGTCAGACGGGCAATCGACACTTCACTGCCCGAGCCCATCAGCAGGGTGTAGCCGTCGGCCTCGGCCTTGACCACCTTGGCCGCGCCGATGGTGCCGCCGGCGCCACCCAGGTTCTCGATCACCACGCTCTGGCCCAGGCGCTTGCCCAGTTCCGGGGTGATGGTGCGGGCCACCAGGTCGACGCTGCCGCCGGCGGTGTAGCCCACCACCAGCGTGATCGGCTTGGCGGGCCAGGCGGAGGCAACGGCGCCGGCGGAAGCGGCAAGGCAGAGTGCGGCAGCGGCCGCGCGCAGGATGGTCTTCATGGTCTTGGCTCTGGGGGTCCCGGAATGGTTGTTGTGGAGCGATGGTAGTGAGCGCGGAAGCGGCCCGGCGTGCAGCTTTGGCAAGGGCGGTTGCCGATTCGGCAATGGTCGCCGAAGGCGCATCAGCGCGGTGCCTGCACCGCCGCCTGCCAGAAGGCCTCGGCCAGCGGGCGCATCGGCGCGCGCGGGCGGTACAGGCGGATATCGAGCGCCAGGTCGCCGCCATCATCGCTGCGCGCGCCGCTGATGGCACGCACCAGGCGCCCGGCGTGCAGGTCGTCGGCAATCAGGCGGGCCGGCAGCCAGGCCAGGCCCATGCGCTGGCGCACCATCTCGTGCACCGACTCGGCAAAGTCGCTGACCGCGATCACGTCCAGCCGCGGCGCCAGCTTGCGGCGCGCGATCTCCTGGTTGACCATGCGGCCGAGTGTCAGGGTCTCGGCGTAGGCGATCATGGGCACCGGCTTCGCCGCAGCCTTGCCGGTCGCCAACCGGTGCAGCGGCGCGCCGCGCTCGTCGGCGGCGCTGACGCACACCAGCCGCTCCACGCCGGCCAGGTGGAACTGGTAGCGCGCGTCATCCAGCATCACCGGCAGGTCCGGCGGGCTGTAGCAAAGCAGGAAATCGGCATCGCCCTCGGCAAACATGGCCAGCGCGTCATGCATCGGGAAGGTCGACAGCTGCGTGCGGAACCCGGCCGCCGCGGGGTCGTGCCGCAGCGCCTCGCGCAGGCCCGCCAGCCACGCCGGCACCATCGAGCGCGCCAGGGTCTTGCCGGTGGCAATGGTGACCGTGCTGGCGTCGGCGCGGTGCGCGGCGCGCAGCGCCACGCGGGTCTCGTCCAGCGTGCGCAAGGCGCTCTGCGCGGCTTCCAGGAACTGGCGCCCTTCGGCGGTCAGCCGCACCGGGAACGCGCTGCGGTCGATCAGCGGGGCGCCGGCCCAGACCTCAAGCGCCTGCATGCGCCGGCCAAACGCGGGCGGGGTCACGTTGCGCAGCTCGGCGGCACGCGCCAGGCTGCCGGCCTGGGCCAGGCAGACGAAGTCTTCGAGCCAGCGGATATGCATGGAAGGCGGACCGTTGAGGGTGGGGCGGCAATGCCCTCATTATCGGCAAAACCGGCCGCCACCTTTGCCTGCCGCATTCCTCGGTTAGAATTTTTCGCATGACACTGATCCGGCGCCGCCCTCCCTCGTCCCCGACCAGCCAGGCGTCCGACACCACGCCGCCCGCCCCGGAATACACCATCGACGAGCTGGCGCGCGTGGCCGGCACCACGGTGCGCAACGTGCGCTCCTACCAGGACCGCGGCCTGATCGATCCGCCGCAGCGGCGCGGGCGCGTGGGCATCTACACGCAGGCGCACCTGGGGCGGCTCAAGCTGATCCACCACCTGCTGGCGCGCGGCTATACGCTGGCCAATATCACCGAGCTGCTCAAGGCCATCGTCGAAGGGCACGACCTGCGCTCGATCCTGGGGCTGGAGACCGCCATCAGCAGCCCGTGGACCAACGAGACGCCGCGGCACTACTCCTACCTGGCGCTGGCGCGGCTGTTCGGCCGCGCGATCTCGCGCCCGGCCCTGGCCAAGGCGATCTCGCTGGGGCTGCTGGAACCGGACGGGCTGGGCTATCTCGCACGCAGCCCGCGCGCGCTGGCCGCGGGCGCGGAGATCGCCCAGGCGGGCTTTGCGCTGGAAGACGTGCTGGAGATCATCGCGCAGTCGCGCGGGCATTTCCAGGCGGTATCGGACCATATCGTCGCTACCGTGGTGCGCGAGCTGGACCGCTTTGGCATTGGCAAGCTGCCGCCGCCGCAGGACGTGCCGCGGCTGGTGGAGATCCTGTGGCGCATCCGCCCGCTGGCGCTGGTGATGGCGGAGACGGAGATGATGCGGGCGCTGGAGATCTCGGCCAACAAATACCTGGGGGACCGGGTGGCGGCGATCATCGAGCATCTGCATGATGAGGAAGGTGGCAGCGGCGGGAAGCCATGATCCCGCGCCGGTCTGGCCCCTCCCCCGCCGTGCAGACCGGGCACACAGGTGACAGGTGTGCGAAGACATGGTTGACGCTTCCCGGCATAGTCATCCCGCCGCTCTACCTCGCCGCCCTTCCCCGCACCGATTCCTCCAGCAACGACCGCAACTTCGCCAGCGCGCCCGGATCCCCGTGCGCGGCTGAGCGCGCATACCAGATCTTGGCCTGCTCGAGATCCCGGTCGACCACGCCGGGCTCGCCGTGCTCATAGAAGCTGCCGACGATGTATTGCGCGCCGCCGTCGCCGGCACTGGCCGCGCGGCTGTACCACGTGAACGCGTGCCCGTAGTCGCGCGGCACGCCCCGGCCAGTGAAGTAATTCGTCGCCAGCGCCATCTGCGCCTGCACATGCCCGCCCTGCGCCGCCAGCGCATACCAGCGGTTGGCTTCCTCCAGTGACTTCGGCACCAGTTCGCCGCGCTCATAGAGGTCGCCCCAGGTGTACTGGGCATGCGTCATCTGGTTGTCGGCCGCTTTTTTCAGCCAGACCAGTGCCTCCTGCGGGCGGGCGGCAGTGCCCTCGCCGCGCAGCAGCATCATTGCGTAGTTGAATTGGGCCAGGCGGTTGCCCAGCCTGGCCGCATTGGCGAAGCCGCGCAGGGCCTGGTCGAAGTTGCCCGCTTCATATGCGGTGACCGCGTCGCGGGTCTGGGCCTGCGCGGGGGCAGGCGGCTGCGGTGCGGAGGCCGCCGGCTGCGTGCACAACAGCCATGCGGCGGTGGCGCCGGCGAGCAAGGCGGCAATCGGGGGGTGGGCAATCGACATGGCGGACTCCGGGCACAGCGCCTTCCTGATTCAAGTGTAGGAGTCAGGGCACCGCGCCGGTAGGCAGGCGCGGAATCGCCGGAATATCCATGCGAATAATCAATCGACCATAATATCTGCCACGATCATTCCTCGCACAGATAATACCAGGTCTTCAGATCCACCCGGCCCGATGCAGCCGCCGCCACAGTCCCCCGCAGGCGACCGCGGTCACGCCGATCACGGCCGGGTAGGCGAAGGGGATTTTCAGCTCAGGCATGAAATCGAAGTTCATGCCGTACAGGCTGAAGATCACGGTCGGGATCGCCAGGATCGCGCCCCAGCCGGCCAGGCGCTTGACCACCTCGTTCTGGCCCACGGTGACCAGCGCCAGGTTGACCTGCACGGCGGTGGTCAGCATTTCGCGCACCACGTCGAGCGTGCGCACCAGCCGGCTGGCGTGGTCTTCGATGTCGCGGAAATAGGCGCGCAGCTCCTTCGGCACCAGGTCTTCGTGCAGCCGGATCAGCTGGCCGCACATGTCCTCCACCGGGCTGACCGCATTGCGCAGGCGCAGCACCTGGCGCTTGATCCGGTACAGGCGCTCGATCGCGGCGCGGTCGAACTCATCGCGGAAGATGCCCTGCTCCAGCGCCTCGAAGGTGTCTTCCAGGCGCGTGACGATGGGCATGTAGTGATCGACGACAAAGTCCATCAGCGCGTACAACACATAGCCCGGGCCGTTGGCCAGGCCGTGCGGGTCGTGCTCGCAGCGCTCGCGCACGGGCGCATAGGTGCTGCTGGCACCGTGGCGCACCGAAACCACGTAGTTGGGGCCGACAAAGAGATGGGTCTCGCCGACCACCACTTCATCTTCCACCAGTTGCGCCGTGTTGAGCACCACGAAGACCGAATCGCCGTAGGCCTCGAGCTTGGGGCGCTGGTGCGCATCAAGCGCATCTTCCACCGCCAGGTCGTGCAGGCCGAACGCCTGCTGGGCCTGGCGCAGCAGCGCGAGGTCAGGCTCATGCAAGCCCAGCCAGACAAAGGTACCCGGCACGCCCAGCACGGTGGGAATCTCCTCCATGCCCACCGTGCTGAGCCGCTTGCCCTGCCGGTAGGCCACGCAATTGACAATGGCGCCCATGGAAACTCCGCTGATCAGATGGCGCAATCGTAACAAGCCTTTACGCTGCGACGGACGCCATGCGTGTTGCCGCGCACGGCAAACCACGCTGGCCGCACTTGCCCGGCGCTACGATGTGCCGTGCACGCGCATATGGAACCCACGCGCCACTTGCTGTACATATCGATCCAATTGTTACAGTTCGCGACAGATACGACGTTAGAATGTGGCATTTCCACGGTCACCCGGCTATGTCCCAGAAGAAATCGCCACGCTTCGAGCTGCGCAGTGGCAACGTAGACGCCCTCCTTCTCGCCCTCCAGACCGCCGACATGGCTGCGCTGCGGGATGACCTCCTCTCCCGCTTTGAAGCCACCCCTGACTTCTTTTCCAATGACGTGATCGCGCTGGACCTGCGCGCGCTGGAAGATGACAGCGAAGTCGCGCTTGGCACCGTGATCGACACGCTGGCCACGCTCAAGGCCCGCGCCATCGGTGTGGTGGCCCGCCCTGCCCAGCGCGAGTGGGCCGAGCGCTTCGGCCTGCCGCTGCTGGACAGCCAGGCGCGCCGCGGCAGTGGCGCCGACCGCGCCGCCGAGGCCCAGGCCGCAGCCGCGGCGGAACAGGCCGCCGCCGAACAGGCCGCGCGCGAGGAATCCGTCCGCGCCGCCGCGCAGGCCAGCACCGACGCCGCCGTGGCCGCCGCCATCCGCCAGACCCAGACCATGCTGATCGACAAGCCGCTGCGCTCGGGCCAGCAGGTCTACGCGCAGGGCGACGTGGTCATCCTGGACGTGGTCAGCTACGGCGCCGAGGTGATCGCCGAAGGCAACATCCATGTCTATGCCCCGCTGCGCGGACGCGCGCTGGCGGGCGTCAAGGGCAACACCGGCGCGCGCATCTTCAGCACGTGCATGGAGCCTGAACTGATTTCCATCGCCGGCATCTACCGGACCGCGGAGCAGACGCTTCCGGCCGATGTGCTCGGCAAGACCGCCCAGGTGCGCCTGGCCGATGAAAAACTGATCCTAGAAGCGCTGCGGCTCAAGTAACCGCGGCAGCCCCCGGGACCGAATCGCAGAGAGCGCAAGCTTCAACTTATTACTGGACCAAAGAGCCATGGCAAAAATCATCGTTGTGACCTCCGGCAAGGGAGGCGTCGGCAAGACCACCACCAGCGCCAGCTTTGCCGCCGGCCTGGCCCTGCGCGGCCACAAGACTGCCGTGATCGACTTCGACGTCGGCCTGCGCAACCTTGACCTGATCATGGGTTGTGAGCGCCGCGTGGTGTACGACCTGATCAACGTGGTGCAGGGCGAAGCCAACCTGCGCCAGGCGCTGATCAAGGACAAGAAGTGCGAGAACCTGTTCATCCTGCCGGCCTCGCAGACGCGCGACAAGGATGCGCTCACGCGCGATGGCGTCGAGAAGGTCATCAACGGCCTGATCGAGATGGATTTCGAATTCATCATCTGCGACTCGCCCGCCGGCATCGAGTCGGGCGCGCTGATGGCGATGTACTTCGCCGACGAGGCGCTGATCGTGACCAACCCGGAAGTGTCGTCGGTGCGCGATTCGGACCGCATCCTGGGCATCCTGGCGTCCAAGACCAAGCGCGCCAGCGAAGGCGGCGACCCGATCAAGGAACACCTGCTGATCACGCGCTACAACCCCAAGCGCGTGCATGGCGGCGAAATGCTGTCGCTGACCGACATCCAGGAAATCCTGCGCATCAAGCTGATCGGCGTGGTGCCTGAGTCGGAAGCCGTGCTGCACGCCTCGAACCAGGGCACGCCCGCCATCCACCTGGAAGGCAGCGACGTGGCCGACGCCTATGGCGACGTGGTGGACCGCTTCCTCGGCAAGGACAAGCCGATGCGTTTCACCGACTACCAGAAGCCGGGGCTGCTCTCCCGCATCTTCGGCAACAAGTAACGGTCAAGGAGGGCTCACCCCATGTCGATCCTTTCCTTCCTGCTGGGAGAGAAGAAGAAGTCCGCGTCGGTCGCCAAGGAGCGGCTGCAGATCATCCTGGCGCACGAGCGCACCGGCCATTCCGCGCCCGCCGACTACCTGCCCGCGCTGCAGCGCGAGCTGGTGGCGGTGATCTCCAAGTACGTCAAGATCGGCGACCAGGACCTGCGCGTCAGCCTGGAACGCCAGGACAACCTCGAGGTGCTCGAGGTCAAGATCGAGATCCCGCAGAACTGAGGACGGATCCCGGCGCTGCCGGATTCGTTCCTCCTCCTTCGGTTTTCCCGCACTTCCCGTCTTTCCGCCGACCGCGGCGCCGCTTGCGCGCCGCGATCGGCCGGCCCCCTTTCTCCCTGCCGTGATTCCCCGCCAGCCCAGTGTGCAGGCCAGCTCGCCAGCGCTGCCAAAATGCCCCAACTCGGAATTCTGTAGCGGCGAGACAACGGATTTGCACCAAAATCCTGCTTGAAAGCGCAGCTTGGCGGAGTTTTGTGTCCTTGTAGCTTACGTTTTGTTAAATTTTCGCGGCGTCTACAACGAAACGTAGACAAAATCGTCCACGCCGTGATCCGGCGGAGAGAACAGTACAAGACAGAAAAGGAGCACCATGAAGAAATCGGCCATCGTCCTCGCAGCCGGCAGCCTGTTGGCAGGTTCGGCGTTCGCACAATCGTCCGTTACCCTGTACGGTATCGTTGACCAGAGCATCCGCTTCCAGACGAACTCCAACGCCAACAACGACAATCTGTGGGAACTGACCAACGGCGCCGTCACCAACAGCCGCTGGGGCCTGAAGGGCAGCGAAGCCCTCGGCAACAACCTGAAGGCAATCTTCCAGCTGGAAGGCGGCTTCGATCCGGACACCGGCCGTTCCAACCAGGCCAGCGCCACCAACCCGAACGGCCGCCTGTTCGGTCGTCAGGCTTACGTTGGCCTGTCGGGTGACTTCGGCACGATCAAGCTGGGCCGCCAGTACACCGAAGGCTTTAACTTCTTCGGCGACTACGATCCGCTGACCATCGGCAACTACACCAACAACGCCTGGCCGTTCTTCCTGACCCAGTTCCGCAGCGACAACGTGGTCAGCTACGCCGGCAAGTTCGGCGGCCTGGACGTGGGCGCCAGCTACGGCTTCGGCGAGCAGCCGGGCAGCATGACCAAGAACCAGTACTGGGGCACCCGTGCCGCTTACTCGTTCGGTCCGTTCGGCATCGGCGGCGTGTACCAGGAAATCCGCGACATCAACGGCAACAAGCAGCAAATGTGGGGCGCGGCCGGTAAATACGCCTTTGGCCCGGCCAAGCTGTTCGTGGGCTACGTCGGCGGCAAGGACCGCACTGGCGTGATCGACAACGGCTTCCTGAACAACTCGGCTGCCGCGCCTGCTCCGGCCGTGGTCACCGCCGGCGCTGCCAGCAACCCGCGCAAGGACACCATCGGCTACATCGGCCTGACCTACCAGGCCACCCCGGCCCTGGCGCTGACCGGCGTGTTCTACGGCGACTACGTCGAGAACAAGAACGGCGTGAACGACAACAACGGCCGCCGCTACACCGGCGTGCTGCTGGCCGAGTACTCGCTGTCCAAGCGCACCCAGGTCTACGGCACGGTTGACTTCAACAAGGTTTCGGGCGGCACCACCACCGAAATGCCGGGCCGCAACAACCAGACTGGCGCTGCACTGGGTATCCGCCACATCTTCTGATCGACACCCGATCAGCAGTTCCTGGCAAAAGGCACCTTCGGGTGTAATGCCGTTCAGTTAAGACTGAACGGCATTTTTCATTGTTAGCCGCCGAAGCAGTTGTAAACCGCAAGCCGCAAT
>NZ_JBYSXC010000023.1:0-89977 GCF_058781795.1 Cupriavidus sp. FW306-1B-F12B | reverse complement strand
TCTCTGTGTGGAAGCCTCGCGGCTCCCTCGCTCTTTCGAGCGGTCGCTCACTCTCAGAAAACTGACTGACCAGATCCGAAGACCCAGTCACGTTTTGCTGTGCGAGCACTGTATAACTTGTGAAGCTAAAAGACCGAAGTCTTCCGCATCCGTTATCAAGCGCCCACACTTATCGGTTGTTTGATTGTTAAAGAGCCCGCCCTTTCGGGCCGCATCCGGCTTTGCCGTTTGCGTTGCTGCGTTTTGTCTGCAGCGGAGAAACGAGACTATAAAGAAGTTTCTGCGATTAATCAATCATTTTCGAGAAATTCTTTATCCTGGGAGGCTCACTCTTGCGAGTCGAGTTAATCCTGGCAAGTCTCCTTGCCAGTCTTTCCCAGCCCCGCTGCGCGGTGCCTTGCGAACGAGGGGGCGAATATTAATGCCTGGATGCCTGCCTTGCAAGCGTTTTTGAAAAGAACTTCGAAGAGCCTCTTTTGTCACTTGATCACGCCGACCAAGACCTGCCGACGAGGGCAATCGCCACATTAAGCTTGCCAGCGCTGCAACTCGGACAGGATCTGTTCAGCGAGGAAGTCGCAAGGCGGCCGCTTCGACTTTGCACTGCGCGCCAGCACCAGTTCCAGCCCGGCTAGCTCGGGCAGCCCGTGGGCCTGGCCAAGGATGGTGAAATGCGCCGGGACTGCACATCGCGCGAGCGGCGCCACTGCCAGTCCCGCTTCGACCATGCTGAGCAGGCCGAGCAGGCTGGGACTTTCATAGGACATGCGATAGGCGATCCTGGCCTGCTCCAGGCTGCGGATCGCAATGTCGCGGGCGACGCTGCCCGACTGGAACACGGCAATGGGCAGCGGCCGCTCGTTCCAGATTTCGTGCGCCCCCGGCGATGCGGCCCACACCATCGGTTCCAACCGGATGAACTCGCCGGACAACCCCTTCACTCGCGTTGCGCAGACCAGGTCGACCGATCCGTCCTTGACCATGGGCGCCAGGGCCACGCTCGGCAAGCCAATGACCTGGATCTCGACCTTGGGGTAGGTCGCCGAGAACTTCTTCAGGATCGCGGGCAGCAGGGATGAGGCATAGTCGTCCGGCATGCCGAGCACCACGCGCCCGGTCACGTCGGGGCGGACCACGGCCGCCCAGGCCTCGTCGCGCAGGGCCAGCATGCGGCGCGCGAAGCCCAGCAGTACTTCGCCTTCCAGGGTCAGCACCACGTTTCTCGGCTTGCGCACAAACAGTGGCTTGCCCAAAGCCTGTTCGAGCGCCTTGATCTGCATGCTGACCGCCGACTGCGACCGGTGCACGAGTTCCGCTGCACGGGAAATATTGCCCGTATCGGCAACCGCCACCATCATGGCCAGCACATCGAGGTCAAGCGCTTTCATTGGTATCAGAAAAACTGAAGCAACAGATCAATATTACGCGTTTTTCTTAATTATTGGCCCTCGGGCATACTGGCCAAAAACGTTGACGACCTATGCCACAGCCGATCATGGACCACCCCTTGCGCGACAGCCTTGCGCGCGAACTGCATGCCCGCCCCTTCCTGCGCATCGGCGGCTCCGCCTCGCTGACGCACTTCGCCATCTATGCCGACGGCGATACCGCCGTTCACCATGCCTTGCTGGCCTCCTTGTGCCGGCTGACCGGGCTGGAAGACCCGGCCGACGGCGTGACCCACTATTCAGGACGATGGGGCGATGACAAGCAACTGAAGTGGGAGCGGCACACCGAGTTCTCCACCTTCACGTTCGTGGCGCGCCGTGGTGACGCGGACTACTTCTCCGACCTGGCCACCTCCCATATCCCGGCCGACTGGTTCGACAGCTTCGCCGGCAAACGCCTGGTGGCGCTGCGCATGGAACTGGTCTCGGGCGAGGCCGCGGCCCATGCCCGCGACAACGTGAGGCAATGGATCGACGGCCCCATCCTGGCGGGCAGCCACGTGCTGGGCGGCGGTGAGGTGTTCTGCGACTGGACCATCCCGCCCGACGGCTTTTCGCGCTTCCTGGTCATCGACAACGGCTTCCGCGAAGTGCAAGGCGGACGGCTGCTGCAGCGGCTGTATGAAATCGAGACCTACCGGATGATGGCGCTGCTGGCCTTGCCGGTGGCGCGTGACCTGGGCCGCAGCGTGGACAACCTGCAGCGTTCGCTCGCGCCGCTGATGCGCAGCATGGACACCAGCCAGGGCGGCCGCCACGATGCCGAGTTGCTGGGGCGGCTGACGCACCTGGCGGTCCGCATCGAGGCACTGGCGGAATCCGGCAACCGCTTCAGCGCGTCGCGCGCCTACGAGAAGCTGGTGCTGGCGCGCATCCAGGAATTGCGTGAAGAGCGCATCGAAGGCATACCGACCATCGCCGAATTCATGGAGCGCCGCTTCGCGCCTGCCATGGAGACGTGCAGGTCGGTCTGGGCGCGGCACGAGCAGTTTGCCGGCCGCGTGGCGCGCGCGCTCGACCTGCTGCGCACGCGCGTCAACCTGGCGCAGGAGCAGGACACCACGCGCCTGCTCGAAGGCATGGACCAGACCGCGCGCAGCCAGCTGCGGCTGCAGCACGCGGTCGAAGGCCTGTCGGTCGCGGCCATTTCCTACTACGTGCTGTCGCTGGCGGGTACGGGGCTCAAGGCGCTGCATGCGGTGCACCTCCCGCTGGACCCGGAACTGATCAAGGGCGTGCTGATCCTGCCAGTGGTGCTGCTGGTGCTGCGTGCAACCCGGCGCAGCAAGCATGCCGGGCAGAAAGCGGCCGCGCGGCAGCCGGCTGCGAATCAGGCCGCGTAGGGTCGCGTCAGGGGCAGCTAGGCGGCTGCCCCGCCCTGCCCTGCGGCTGCCGCCGCTCGCCGCAGGAGACGCATCGGGCCAAGGCCCTCAATGGTCCGCATCTGCGCTGCATCCCGGACAAAAAGCGAACCGGCGAACGCCAGGGCATTGACCGATATGCCTTCCACGCACTCCCCGGATCTCGGCACCAGCAACAGCCCTGCGGACATGACCAGCAGGTTGTACGGCGCCGACTGGTGCAGCCCGCCCTCGACACCGACCGCCCGCACCCCAACCGCATCAAGCAGCGCGCGGTAGCGCTCGCACGCCGTGCGCGCCACCTCTTCGACGGGTGCCGCAAACAGATCCAGCGGCGCGAACGCATGCGCGAATGCCAGGCCGGGAATGGTACCGATGGCGCCGGCGATCCGCGCCGACGCCAGCAAGGGGTCAATTGGCAGCGCCGGGCCACCCTCGGCGAACGGCAACGGCACGATCTGCAGATGTTTGTGGGCCTGGCTCGCTCCCGCGGCGGCCCCGCCGTTGTAGAAACCCAGGCTCGGGAACTCCGCCATGCAAGCCAGCAGCGCTTCAAAGTCAGCCACGGTCAGCAGGCATTCCTGCGGTTCGAAGCGCCGGGTGACGATGAGCAGATGATGCGCGATGACATTGAACTTGTTGAGCAAGGCCACATGGGTGTCGGAGATATCCGCAACAAACAGTTCCGGGTCATAGGGCAGGAATGGATTGCCCCCGGCGCTGCTCGTCGTGTGTGCCTTGTCCTTGCGAGCCAGGCTCGATACCTGGCGGACCAGAAACCGCATGCCGCCGTCCTCGATCGCCACCTGGGCAGTTTCGATCGGGCACAATGCCCCGCTCTGCAGGGCGTGCGCCGTCCGGTGCAAGACAGCCGGCCACAGCGTGCCGGGTTGAAGGTGTCGATGGTCCATGGTCGGCGAAGAGATTCAATCCTGCTCGCGCAAGAGCATCGCCACATTGCGCTCCGCGAGCGCCGCAATGGTGCGCGAAGGGTTCAGGCCGAGCGGACGCGGGACGATCGCACCGTCCATGACATACAGTCCCTCGCAGCCAAATACCCGGCCCCATGCATCGACGACCCCGTCCGCGGCGGACGTCCCCATATTGCAGCCGCCCAGCGGGTGCGGCGTGATCAGGTTGTGCCACCGTCGCCAGGTGAGCGGCACCCACGGATCTCCGCCAGTCGCTGCCGAGAGCTGCGTATGGGCTGCAATCATGGCCTCGATGACGGCCACCGAGGCCTGATAAGACCAGTCGAGCCGCAGCACACGGCGCCACGGTGCGTACCACGTGCGGCCCAGCCTCAGTTGGCCATCGCCAGGGTCCACGCCTTGCCCGAACCAGGGCATCATCTGCTCGACCGGGTCGCCGTCGTCAAACAGTCCCCCGACCTCCTTCCACACGGCGCGCAGCTTGCGGGAACGCGTTCGCTTCATATGGCGCCGAATGAAGTTGCCTGCGAGATTAGGGATTCCACCGTCCTCCACGAAGAGCGCCTGTCCGTTCGGGCCGCTGTGGTCCAGCAGGTCGATCGCGGCGGAGATGGTTACGCCATGAGACGGAGAGATCGTCCTGTGGGCATAGTAGGCCGGCGTCACGAAGTCGCCATTGTGCGCCCAGCCATGTCCCAACCGCGGCGAAAGCCCGGGCAGGGTGCGATGTTCGTCCCGACAGCGCAGCAGAAGCTCGGTGCTGCCGATAGAGCCGGCGGCCAGTATCACCCTGGCGGCCGTGACTGTGCCAGGGCTCGTCGTTTCGTTTGCCGGGTCGATCTTCCTGAAGCAAACGCGCCAGCCCTGCTGCAGCGGTTCGAGCCGGTCTACCAGGTGCAACGGAAGAATCTCGGCGCCATTGTCTTCAGCCACCGCCAGGTAATTCAGGTCCAGCGTATTCCTGGCCGATACCTGGCACCCCACGTCACAGTTGCCGCAGTGAACGCAAGTGCCTTGCAACCTGCCGTGCTGGTTCAGGAATGTCTGTGAATGACGGTCATCGCGGGGGTCTTGCCGTGTGGGATCCCAATGCTCGGAAAACGTCACCGCCAGCGGCAACTTGCGGAAGCGCCCGCCCCATCCGCAGGCTTCCGCGCCCTCGCGCAACAGCCGGGTCCGCTCGCTCAACTGGTTATCCGGCACTTCGCTCACCGCGAGCATGCGCCCGACCTCCTCATAGTGGGCCTGCAGGCCGGCATAGGTAACCTCTTTCGGCCAGCCCTGCTGGAACGCTTCCGGCTTGGCTTCCACGGAAACGTTGGCATAGATCAGCGAGCCGCCGCCGACCCCGGCCCCGGCGATGACCCATACGTCGGAGAAGGTCCGGATATCGGCCCAGCCATTGAAGCGGTTGGCGCGCTCCTGGTTCCACAGCCAGGGGTCGCTCTCGTCGCGCGGGTAAGTCGCGGGGCTCCAGCGCCGGCCGCGTTCCAGCACCAGCACTTTGCGGCCGGCCTGCGCGAGCCGGCAGGCCGAGACCGCGCCACCGAAGCCGCTGCCGATGACGACGACGTCGTAGGCAAGCGTATTGCCCATCATGACGCTCCCTGTCGTTGGATGATGATTGGCTTCTCTTCGATCATCCGCACCGCCTCCGGCGGCGATACCTGGCCGTCTGCAGGCACGAAGCGAGGGCCGGCCGCGCCGGGTTGCGCGCGCACGCGCCAGGTGCTGTTGACCTTCGCCAGTTGCTTGACGCCCTCGCCCAGCTTCCAATGCCGGCAGACCTTCTCCAGCTTGAGCGGGTAGATCGTCAATTGCCCACCCTCGAACCGCATCCGCAGGAAGCATTTGTAATCGGCGATGCGCTGGGAGGAGAACACCTCCTCGGGGTGCAGACGCCACAGGGCATTGCCCAACACCATCCAGACCCCAAACAGCAGGCCGCCGAGGGCGCCGCCCAGCAGCATGGCCTCGACCAGAAACAGCAACACGGGGGGCGCGTTGTCCGCGCCAAAGACATGGAAGTTGAGGCGCAAGACGAGCCATAGCAGCGCGACCGCCAGTGCCAGGTGCAGCAGCCCGTGCAACGCGCCGACAACGCACGCGAGCCGGACGCCGCGCCTGACATCCCTGGTCGACAGCGCAGCGCAAGTAAAGACAATGGCCGCTGCGAACACCACCGACGCCGGACTGTGCGCCATGACCCGGAACAGTTGATGGAACACCTCGCCGGTATTCCCGAATGTCATTTCGAGGCCGGCCAGCCTGTCGACGAAGCTGCGTTGATCGCGCCCGGGAACAGATACCAGGCTCGCGCTTTGAATGATCCAATCGAACAGCAAGTACAGGACCGCCACCAGCGCACAGAACGAGAGGTTGCGCGCAGGCAGCTGCCACGCACGATTGCGCAATTGCCGGGAGACGGCCTGTTCCGGATACGCTGACTTCAGCTCGTAGAACTGTCTGGCCGGGCCCACGACGATAGGCCTCGGCGGATCTGGCAGCAGGTGCGTGCCGTGAAGAAATGCGCCGCCGCCTCCGCAGGTGATGCGATGCGGTCCCGCCGTGCCCGCTCGCGGCACGTAATGCGCGTAGTGGTGCGAGTTGCCGGCCAGCACCAGCGCGAGCCGGTCGCCCAGCATCCCCTCGATCTCGCTCAGGCTCCGGAAGCGCGGCGTCTTGGCCTCGATCGAAGGCACGGCCCGCCGCTCGCCGCGGCGCACGCGCTCCATCTCGTCAATCCAGCTGGCCTCCGGCGCGCACAATACGACGCGGTCGCCAGGCTGCAGCGCCGTGTGCATCTTCTGGAAGTACTCGCGCTGCGGTCGGTCGATTTCCGATTCCAGTTGCAGGTCCAGGCCCCAGATCCACCAGCCGTCGGGCAACTGCAAGGCATAGTAGCCAGTGCGCTGGCGTGTCTCCCAGCCGCCCACTGGCTTGCCGCTGCAGAACAGGCGGGCAAAGCCACGCAGGCCATCGTACCAGTCGTGATTGCCAGGCGTGGCGACCATCCACGGCGCATCCGGCAACTTGATCGGCTGGTCACTGTATACGGGGTGTGCGGTCTCGACCGGCGCAGGGAATGCCGCCCGGAAGGGATCGACGAAGCGGGTCCGATAGCCCTC
The DNA here is from genome assembly GCF_058781795.1 of Cupriavidus sp. FW306-1B-F12B. NCBI lineage: Bacteria > Pseudomonadati > Pseudomonadota > Betaproteobacteria > Burkholderiales > Burkholderiaceae > Cupriavidus > Cupriavidus sp. FW306-1B-F12B. The sequence continues at coordinate 83,108 of NZ_JBYSXC010000023.1, read as the reverse complement.
ATGGGCAGGGGTCGGATACACCTGGTCGCCACCCAGCAGCAGCACCTTTGCCCGCGGCAGCGTCACGCCTTGGTCGCGCAGCGTCACCGCGTGACTGACGCACAACGCCATGGAGTAGGTCGAGTCCCAACCGTCGCCGGTGTCGGCCAGATAGTCGACCCAGACACCGCCGTGTTCGTCAGCGGGCACCGGCAGCGGTGGATTCGGATTCAGCGTGGTGAGTGCCGCCTGCACCATGCGCTGGTCGGCAAAGGCGCCGATTGCCATCGCCACGGCAACGCGCATGGCGGTGAACGGCAGCTGTAGCGGGCTCAGCCAGTTCACCATGGTTCTCTGGGTGTAGAGTTCCATGCGCCCGGTCGCGGCAGGCGCGGAAGCGATCGTCGCGGAGCCGGCAGCATCGGCCGCAGCTTGCGAACCACCCGGATATAGCGACTCTGGTGCTGACCCGGAATGTTTCATCGCCTTCCCCCTAAGACTTCCAGCTCGCCAGCAAGGATCGGGGCACTCGCGCATGTTTGCGCGAGTGCCAGCCGTTTCCAATGCCCCCCCTACGCCCTCACCCCCTCAACATCCCCATCGCTTCCGCAATCGCCCTTCTGATCCGTGTGTACGTGCCGCACCGGCAGATCACGCAGCTCATCTGGTCGGCGATCTCCGCCTCCTTCGGATTCCGGGTGCGCTTGAGCAGCGCGCTCGCCGCCATCAGTTGCGCGCTCTGGCAGTAGCCGCACTGCACCACCTCGTGCTTCAGCCAGGCCGCCCGCAGGGCGCTGGCCTCGGGGCCGTCGAGTCCTTCGATGGTGACGATCTTCTTCCCTTCCATCTCGCTCGCCTGGTGCTGGCACGACAGCAGCATCTTGCCGTTGACATGCACCGCGCAGGCGCCGCACACCCCCACGCCGCAGCCGAACTTGGTGCCCGTCAGCTTGAGCTCGCAGCGCAGCACCCACAACAGCGGCGTGCAGCCGTCCGAGCGGACGTCGACACTCTTACCGTTGACACTGATCTGATGGTCTGGCATCGCAGGCTCCGGAAGGCGGCAGGGTCTTCATTAGCGGCAGGTCGCGCAGGCGCTCGCCGGTCGCATGGAACAAGGCGTTCGCCACCGCCGGGGCGATCGGCGGCGTGGTGGATTCGCCCACGCCCTGTGGCGGGCGCGTCGAAGGCATCACGTGTACCTGGATGTCCGGGCAGTCTCGCAGGCGCATGGCCGGAAAGGCGGTGTAGTAGTCCTCCTTCACCTTGCCTCGCTCCAGCGTGATCTTCTGCCACAGCGCTGCCGACAGCCCGAACACAATGCCGCCCTCGACCTGCTGCTCGATCAGGGTCGGGTTGACCGGCATGCCGCAATCGATGGCGCAGAACACGCGATCCACGCGGACCTGCCCCATGTTGCCTACCGACACCTCGGCGACCTGCGCCACCACGCTGCCGAACGACTCGTGCAGGGCCACGCCGCGCCCCACCTTCACCACGCCAGGTTGCTTGCGCAAGGGCTGGCCCCAGCCCGACATCTTTCTTGCCTGCTCCAGCACCGCGCGCTGGCGCTCGTCCCTGAGCAGGCTCATGCGGTAGTCGAGCGGGTCCACCCCGACTGCCACCGCCAGTTCATCGACAAAACTCTCCATGAAGAAGGCGTGGTGCGAATGCCCCACCGAGCGCCAGTAGCCCACGGGGATGGCGAGGTCCACGGTCTGGTGGCCGACCCACACGTCCGGCCAGTCATAAGCCTGGTCGAAGGCGCCCTCCGCCGTGGACTTGTCCAGCCGCGACAGGAAGATGTCGGGCAGGCCGAAGTTGCGCTTCGCGACGCCCTCCAGCACTGACTGGCTGGCCGAGATATTGCGCACGGCGATGACCTTGCGTTTTTCGTCGAGCCAGGCCTCGAAGCGCGACATGCTGGCCGGACGGTAGAAGTCATGCCGCATGTCCTCGGGGCGCGACCAGATCGTCTGCACCGGCACGCCCTTGCGCTTGGCGGCAATGGCGGCCGCCTGGCAGATGAAGTCGACTTCGAGCCGGCGCCCGAAGGCACCGCCGATGAACTGCTGGCGCAGCTCGACCTTGTCCGTGTCCAGCCTGAGCGTCTTCGCCACGCAGCGGCGAGCCAGCCCGGGCATCTGCGTGGCAGCCCACACGATGGCGCGGTCCTCCTGGACCAGCACCGTGCAGTTGACCGGCTCCAGCGCGGCGTGAGCGAGATAAGGCGCCGAGTACAAGACCTGGATGGCGGGCTTGCCCTGCTTCATGGCGCGCCCGTTGCCATGCTCGTGCCAGACACGTGGGCCAGAGGCGTCGAGCGCCTTCACCAGCGTATCGCGGATGCCGTCGCTCGACAGCTTCGCCGCCTCGCCCTCGTCCCACTTGCACTGGACCTTCTCCACCGCCTGCATCGCGATCCACGCATCGCTGGCGATCACCGCCACGCCGCCGCTGCCGCCATGCAGCGGAGCGAGCGTGACCAGGTCGAGCACGCCGGGCAACTTCTTTACGTCGTCGGGCGGGGATCCCTGCAGCGTGCCGCCCAGCGTCGGACACATCTGCACGCTGGCGTAGACCATCGCGTCCGCCACCACGTCGATACCGAAACTGGCTCTGCCGTGGAGCTTGGCAGGGGCATCAAGGCGCGCCGCGCGGGTGCCGATGAGCCTGTAGCTGGCAGGGTCCTTCAGTTCGACCTTGCGTGGCAAGGGCTCACGCGCGGCTGCGGCGGCCAGTTCGCCGAAGGTGGCACTGCGCCCCGACGGATGCACCACCTTGCCGGCCTGCGCGCGGCACGCTTCGGCCTTGACGTCCCACTGCTTCGCCGCTGCCGCGCACAGCATCATGCGCGCGGCGGCGCCGGCCTCGCGCATCGGATTCCACAGGTCCCTGATGCTGGTGGAGCCGCCGGTGAACATCAAGCCCACCTCGCGCACGCCCTTGCGCGTGAACCATTCGGCGGCGCGCCTGGGCCACCCCTTGTCGTCCGGCCGGAACGGCAGGTTGGCGACCACGCCCTCGATGTTGTTGTACAGGTTATCGATAAGCGACGGCTCGACCCGGATCTGCGACCAGTCGGCCTCCATCTCCTCCGCCAGCAGCATCGCCGCGCCGGTATGCACGCCCTGCCCCATCTCGGCCTTGTTCATGACCACCGTGACGGTGTTGTCGGACGCCACCTTGACCCAGCCGTTCAGCGCAAACTGCCCGTCGCGCGCTGCCAGCGGCTCGCCGCCCGCCAGGCGCTGGCGCGGCGGCAGCCAGGCCCATCCGATCACCAGCGCACCGGCAGCGCCCGCACCGCCGAGCAGGAAGGCTCTGCGCGTCAACATGGCAAGACTGGCGGATCGATCATCATGGAAGGCCCCGTGCCGCCGATGGCATGGCCTATATTAGGTCGGGAAGTGCCGCAGCGCGAATGCGAGCACGTGGCTGGCGCTATCGCGCAACACCCGACATGGCCATGGTGCGCTGATACCCCCAGCAGTCGCAGGTCGAACTGCTCCGTGACGGGTGCCCGCGTTCCGGCAGATCCTTGAGCTTGAGAACAGGCACCTGATCGACTTCAACGGACCGTGCCGCAGCCCCATCCATCAAGCAATTCCCCATTAGAATCAGCAGCTTATGCTACTGCGGGAAGAGTGCCATCTGCCCAGCCAGCAGCGTCTCGAAATCGTCGTCCAGGAACGGCAGGATCGCATCGGCGATCGGCTGCAACTGCTTGTTGACGTAGTGGCCATAGTCAATCGGCGCCGACCGGGTCTCAAGCGGCTCCGGCCCTGAAACGGTCATCACGTAGCTGATCCAGCCGCCATGCTGATACTGGCGCGGACGTCCCTGGCGCTCGTTATAGGCATCGGCGATACGGGCGGCGCGGACGTGCGGCGGCACGTTGCGCTGGTAATCATCGAGCTTGCGGCGCAGCCGCTTGCGATAGACCAGTTGCTCGTCGAGCTCGCCGGCCAGGGTGCGGCGCACGATGTCGCGCACATAATCCGCGTACGGCTCGCGGTTGAAGATCTTTTCGTAAAGGGTCTGCTGGAAGCGCTGGGCGAGCGGCGACCAGTCCGTACGCACCGTTTCAAGCCCCTTGAACACCATCGCGGCCTTCCCGTCGGGCCGTTCCACCTGGCCGGCATAGCGCTTCTTGCTGCCAAGGTCTGTGCCGCGGATGGTCGGCATCAGGAAGCGCCGGAAGTGCGTTTCCAACTGGAGTTCCAGCGCGCTTTCCAGTCCATGGGTCTGCCAGAGGTGGTCGCGCCACCAGTCGTTGACGTAGGCGACCAGGCTGCGGCCGATCTGCCTGGCATCGGCTTCCGTGCGCGCGCGGCGCAGCCAGACGAATGTGGAATCCGTGTCGCCATAGATCACCTCGTAGCCGCGGGCCTCGATCAGCGCGCGGGTCTGCCGCATGATCTCGTGCCCGCGTATGGTGATCGACGACGCCAGCCGCGCATCGAAGAACCGGCAGCCGCTGGACCCGAGCACGCCGTAGAACGCGTTCATGATGATCTTGAGCGCCTGGGACAGCGGCTTGTTCCGGTCACGCTTGGCGGCCTCGCGGCCTTGCCAGACCTTGGCGACGATCGCCGGCAGGCAGTGCTTGGTCCGGGAAAACCGCGCACCGCGGAAGCCAGGCACCGAATCGGCATCGTCGGGATGCGCCAGGCCCTCGACCAGGCCGATCGGGTCGATCAGGAAGGTGCGGATGATGGACGGGTAGAGGCTCTTGTAGTCCAGCACCAGCACCGATTCGTAGAGCCCCGGCCGCGAGTCCATGACGAAGCCGCCGGGGCTGGCCTCGGGCGCGTTCTCGCCGAGGTTGGGCGCGACATACCCCTGGCGGTGCATCAGCGGCATGTAGAGATGCGTGAAGGCGGCGACCGAGCCGCCGTTCCGGTCGGCCGGCAGGCCCGTGACCGTGGCGCGCTCCAGCAGGAACGGCAACAGCTCCGTCTTTTCGAAGATCCGCGTCACCAGTTCGCAATCGCGCAGGTTATAGCGGGCCAGCGCCGGCTTGTCCTGCTCGAACATGCGGTCGATGGCGTCCATGCGGTCGTACGGGTTGTCGACCGCCTTGCCCTCGCCCAGCAGCGTCTGCGCCACCGATTCCAGGCTGAACGACGGGAAGCTCCACGTGGCGGAACGCAGTGCCTCGATGCCGTCGATGATCAACCGGCCCGGTGCGCTGGCGAAATAGTGCTGCTGGGCGTTGTGCTCGCGCCATTCCATCTCGGCTCCGCCGCGGCCGAGGCGCAGCGGAAGCTGGAACTTGCGCGCATGTTCGTGCAGCACGCGCAGGTCGAACTGGACCAGATTCCAGCCGATGATCGCGTCGGGATCATGATCGGCCAGCCACTGGTTCAGCTTTTCCAGCAACTCGGGCCGCGTGGCGCAGTACTCGAGCGAGAAATCGACCTCGGCGGGCATTTGCGGCGCCGCACCCAGCATGTAGACCTGGCGCTGGCCGCAGCCTTCGAGCGCAATCGAATAGAGTTCGCCGAACGCGTTGGTCTCGATATCGAGCGAGACCAAGCGCAACTTGGGCCGGTAGCCCTCCGACGGCTTCATCTGGGCATTGCGCAGCGCGCCGCCGGGGTCCGGCTCGCCGTCGAACCAGACCGGGGCGGTGATGAAGCGCTCCATCAGGTAGCGTTCGGGCGGGCGGATATCGGCTTCGTAGACATCCACGCCGGCGTCGCGCAATGAGCGGCCGAGCTGGATCAGTTGCCGATGCTGGCGGCAGTACAGGCCCAGTACGGGCCGGCGCTGGAAATCCTGGAGCTTGAGCGGGCGCAGTTCGACCTCGCGCTCGCGGCGCAGCAGCGCCTCGGCACGCTCGCGCTGCGACTCGGGGATAAACGCGACTGACGGCTGACGGGACAGGTGCAGGTGGCGCGGACCATTATCGGTCGCCAGCCAGAATTCGACTTCGGTGCCGGCCGGCGTATCGCGCCAATGTCGGGTCAGGATGAAACCCTGCTGAAGTGCCACGTTAGGAACATTGGGAAACGGCTACCGGTCGGGATTCTAGCGGATGGGCCGGGTGCGTGAGCCGCGTAAGCCACCCCGAGGCTTCTTCAGCTCACGCAAAGCGGTCGTGCAGGATAGCAGCGGTCAATTCGCGCTTCTTCCAGTACATATGGTGGATGCGCTCCTGCAATTTGCCCAGCACCATGGGGTCGAGGGTGCCATAGGTCAGCAGCACGGCAGGCTGCGAGCCATCGCCTTCCTCATGTTCGAGACTGTCGAACGGGGGAAATCCGTACTTTTCCAGGAAGGCCGCGATTTCCTCGTCCGAGGTGCCAGGTTCGATGTTGCCTAGCAGCAAACGACTCATGATGGTCTCTCCCAGTCGATGAAGGAGCGGCCCTGCCCCAGCCCCCTTTGCGGTTGGCACTGAGACGCCCTACCTTAATTCTAGGATGGGCTTTTGCCCTGCTGTGCCGCCTCGATCGCGGCGATATCAATCTTTTTCATCGTCATCATGGCGTCGAATGCGCGCTTGGCCGCCGCACGGTCGGGGTCGGTGATCGCCGCGCTGAGCGCGCGCGGGGTGATCTGCCATGACAGTCCCCACCGGTCCTTGCACCAGCCGCATTCGCTTTCCTGGCCGCCATTGCCGACGATCGCATTCCACAAGCGGTCGGTTTCGGCCTGGTCGTCCGTCGCAATCTGAAAAGAGAAGGCCTCGCTGTGCTTGAAATGCGGGCCGCCGTTCAGCCCGAGGCAGGGAATGCCGGCGACGGTGAACTCGACCGTCAGGACATCGCCCTGCCTGCCGTCGGGATAGTCGCCCGGCGCGCGGTGGACGGCGCTGACTGCGCTGTCGGGGAATGTCTCGGCATAGAAGTTTGCGGCATCAAGGGCGTCGCGGTCGTACCACAAGCAGATCGTGTTCTTGCTTTGCATGATGTGTCTCCTGGAAAGTCGAGCACCGGGAATCCGCCACCGGGACTCCAATGTCTCATATTCCGGTGGCGGGCGCAGGCCGCGCAAGGGGTGGGCTGAGGAGCCGCGAGCGGCCTCTGTCCAAGGGGCGTCGCCGCTGCCCGGCGCCAGTGCCGACTATGCCAGGCTGGTGCGCTTCGAGACCCAGCGCTGGGGCGAGGTGATCAGCAAGGCGAACATCGCGCTGGACTGATGCCGCAGGACTTCTCGCGTCTCACTGGGCTTCCGCCGCGCGCACGAACGCGTCGCGCGCGGTGATCCGCTTGACGTAGTCCTGGATGCACGGGCTCTCACCAATGCGCGGCGCACCGAATCGGCCCGCCCAGGCCAGCGAGGCACCGAGATAGATGTCCGCCGCGCTGAAGGTCGCGCCGAGCACGAAGGGGCCGGGAGTCAGGGCTTTCTCGATGGCGTCGATCACATCGTCATAGTCGCCCCAGCCGACCGCCTGCTTCGGCAGCGGCGCCTCCTTGCGCATCATGCGGTCAGTCAGCGCGGGTTCGAAGCAACTGCCGCAGAAGAACAGCCACCGCAGCACCGTGCCGCGCGCGGACGAGCCTGCAGGCGGCATCAACCCGGCCTGCGGAAAGGCATCCGCCAGCCAGGCGATGATCGCGCCGTTCTCGGTCAGGACCGTGCCGTCCTGCAAGACCAGCGTTGGAATCTTCCCCATTGGGTTTATCGCCAGGAACTCCGGCGCGCGGCTCTCGCCCTTGGTGAAATCGATGTGCTGCAGCTTGTACTCGGCCCCGACCTCCTCCAGCATCCAGCGCGCCACCGAGGCGCGGCTTTGGGGGTTGTAGTAGAGCGTCATGGTCATACTGTCCTCCTGCCGCGTTCGGCCGTAATGTTTCGACCGCAGCAGGATAGCATCCGCCGGCTGCCACGAACCGCTTCCGTTGTGAAAGCCCTCACCCGGCCCGCTCGACCGCCCGCGCGAGCCGTGCGACGCCCTCCCCGATCTGCGCCAGGTTCGTGCTCGCGAACGACAGCCGGAATGTGGCGCGCTGGCGCTGCTCCACATAGAATCCGGCACCCGGCACGAACAGCACCTTTTCCGCGATCGCGTGCGGCAGCAGTGCGGCAGCATCGTCGATGCCATCCAGCGCGGCCCAGAGGAACATCCCTCCCGCCGGCGATGCGAAGCTGATGCGGTCACCAAAGGCCTGGCGCAGCGCCGCCGCGAGCTGGTCGCGCTTGTCGCGATAGGCCGCGACTTCCCGCGCGACCTGTGCCGGCAGCCGGCCCGCTTCCAGATACTGCGCCGCGGCCAGCTGGATCCATGGCGGCGTGCACAGGTCGGATACCTGCTTGGCAATCACCGCGCGGCGCACGATCCCGGGCGCGGCGACCATCCAGCCGATCCTCAGGCCGGGGGCCAGCGTCTTCGACAGGCTGGCCAGGTGCACGAGCCACGGCCGCGCCTCGGATACCGACGCGCACAGCGCCAGCAGCGAAGGCGGCGGCGCGCCATCGAAGCTGAGCGCCCCGTAGGGATCGTCCTCGACCAGCACCACGCGGTGCCGCGCCACCAGCGTCAGCAGCTGCAGCCGGCGTGCGGGCGACAGCGTGGCGCCGGTGGGGTTGGCGAAGGTTGGCACCGTATAGATCAGCCGGGGGCGCAACGACGGGTCGGCCAGCATGGCTTCGAGTGCAGCCACGTCCATGCCGTCGTGATCAGACGGCACGCCGCGTACGTCGGCGCCGGCGAGCCGCAAGGCCTGCAGCGTCGCGGAATAGGTCGGCTCCTCGACCAGCACCACGCTGCCGGGCTCGACCAGCGCGCGCACGAGGAAATCGAAGCCCTGCTGCGAGCCGCTGGTCACGAGCAGTTCGTCCTGGGTCACAGGCGCGCCGCGCCCGGCCATCAACGACGCCAGCGCCTGGCGCAGCGCCGGCGCGCCTTCGGTGGCGCCGTACTGCAGGCACTCGGCGGGCCGTTCGCGCAGCACCGCCGCCGAGGCCGCGCCAATGCCTTCGACATCGAACAGCGCGGCGGACGGGTAGCCCCCGGCGAACGAGATCATCCCGGGGTCGGTCAGGTACTTGAACAGTTCCCGGATCGGAGAGCCTGCCGGGTTGCGCAGCGCGGGGACGAAGGGATAAGCGGCGTCGGAAGTCATGAGCGGATGCAGAGCGTGCTGGACATGGGCGTGCTTCAGTCCACCGAAGCACCGGACAGGCGAACGATCTCGCCCCACTTCTGGCGGTCCTTCTTCAACACGTCGGCAAATGCCTCCGGCGAGCTGGGCGCCGGTTCCGCGCCCAGCTCGCGCATTTTCGCCTGCACGCCTGGCTCGTTGAGCACGCGCGTCAGGTCCTGGCTGATCTTCTGCGCCACCGCGGTAGGCACCCCGCGCGGCGCAAGCAGGCCGAACCAAGGGCTGGCATCAAAGCCGGGGACGGGGCCCGCGGCGGCGACCGTCGGCACGTTCGGAAGCGCCGACGAGCGCGCCGGCGTGGTCACGGCCAGCGGCTTGAGCTTGCCCGAGCGGATAAACGGCAGCGATGCCGGCAGGTTGTCGAACATCACGTCGACGCTGCCGCCCATCAGGTCGGCGATGGCCGGGCTGCTGCCCTTGTAGGCGACGTGGCTCATCTCCGTGCTGGTCATGCGCTGGAACAGCTCGCCCGCGAGGTGCGTGGACGTGCCGTTTCCGGCCGACGCCATGTTGACGCGCTTGGGATTGGCTTTCAGGTAGGCGATGAACTCGGGCAGCGTCTGCACGCGCGCGCGTTCCGCAAACGCCGGCGACAGCACCACCACGTTGGGTACGCGCGCCACCATCGCGACCGGCGCGAAGTCGGCGTCGGCATCATAGGGCAGCTTCTTGTACAAGGCCGGGTTGATGCCGAACTCGCCCACCGAGCCCATCAGCAGGGTGTAGCCGTCCGCCGTGGACTTGGCGGCCGTGCCGGTGCCGACGATGCCGCCCGCGCCGGGGCGGTTGTCGACCACCACCGACTGCTTCCATTGCGTGGCCAGTTGCTCGCCGATCAGCCGGGCCACCATGTCGGTGGTGCCGCCCGGCGGGTACGGCACGATGATGCGCACCGGCTTGGCCGGGAACTCGAGCGCGCCGGCGATGCCGGGCATGGTCGCGCCGAATGCAAGGGTGCCGGCGGCGAGCGCGCTGAACAAGTGTTTCATGCAGTCTCCTGTCTACCTGATGGTTGTCGTTATGAGGTTGTCGTGATGACGATGCCGGGAGGAGGCGGCAACGCAAGGAGCGAATGATTTCTCATCAACTCCAAGCTTTCAAGCGAGATTTCCGTATAGGATGATGACCTAAAATCATCAACTCAGCCCTTCCCCGATGCGGCAACGACTTCCCAGCCTGTCCAGCCTGCGCGCCTTCGAGGCCGCCGCGCTGCACCTGAACCTGCGCCGCGCGGCGGCGGACCTGTTTATCACCGAGAGCGCGGTGTCGCGCCAGATTGCGTCGCTGGAAGCGCTGCTGGGCGTGCAGCTGTTCCACCGCGCCAACCAGCGCATCACGCTGACGGCGGCCGGCACGCTCTACAGCGGACAGGTGCGGGAGTTGCTGCGCAAGCTGCAGCGCGACACGCTCGACCTGATGGCGCACGAGGGCGCGGGCGGCACTGTCGAGCTCGCCTGCGTGCCCACGCTGGCGGTCGAGTGGCTGATTCCGCGGCTGCCGGCCTTCTATGCGCGGCATCCGGGGATCGTGGTCAATATCAGCGCGCAGTCAGACATCTTCCTGTTCGACGGCACCCCCTACGACGCGGCGATTCACTTTGGCGAGGCGGTCTATCCCGGCGCGCGTGCCGACCGGATGTTCGACGAAGAGTCGGTGGCGGTCTGCCATCCGGACTTCTTCGGCGGCAGGAAGCGGATCAGCCCGCATGACATCGCCCGGTCGCCGCTGCTGCACCTCGCCACACGCATTCTCGGCTGGAAGCAATGGATGGAAGCGGCCGGCATCGACGACGTCAACGCCATGCGCGGCGCACGCTTCGACCACCATTCCATGGTCATCGCCGCCGCACGCGCCAGGCTGGGCGTTGGCCTGGTGCCGCGCTTCCTCGTGGGGGAATACCTGACAAACTGCCAGCTGGTCATGCCCGTCGCCCATTCGCAGCGCTCCACGAGCGCGTATCACCTGGTCTCGCCGGATACCCGGCCGATGAGCGAGGCGATGCAGCGGCTGCGCGAGTGGCTGCTGGAAGCCGCGGGCGAGTTTGCGACAAGGCAGTCCGCGCCTGCGGACGAGGCTGGCAAGTAGCCGACCCACGCCGCAACTCACACCACCATTTCCAGCCCCGGCGTGGGCCGGCGCTCCAGCAATGCGGCCAGCCTGCGCAGCGCAGCCGATAGTTGCGCGCGGTCCTCCACGCCACCGAGCGAGATGCGGATGGCATTCGGCGCGTTTGGCCCCTCCCAGAACGCGTCGGACGGCGTCACGCGCAGGTCCTCCGCCAGCGCGGCCCGGGTGAGCTGCTGCGCCGACCAGTGCTCGGGCAAGCGATGCCATGCGTGGATGGCGCTGGGCGGGAGCTGGCCGATCCCGCTCAGCCATCGGCTTGCCAGCGCGCATCTGGCCAACGCTTCGGTCCTGATGCCGTCGAGCAGCCGCATGGCCGAGCCATCGTGGATCCATTGGGTCGCCAGGGCGGCGGTCATCGGTGCCGCCATCAGCGCGAAGGCCCGCAGCGATGCCAGCAGATCGTCGCCGCGCCTGCCCTCCGGCAGCATGACATACGCGGTCCGCAGCCCCGGACTGAGGGTCTTGGACAGGGTCGAGACATAGTACGTGCGCTCGGGAGCGAAGCTGGACAGCGGCGGCGGCGCTGACGGCGTCAGCAGCCAGTAGGGGTCATCCTCCAGCAAGGTGACATCACAGTGCGCCGCGGCCCTGGCGATAGCCTCCCGGCGTGAGGCCGGCATGGTGTGCGTAGTGGGATTCTGGGCGGTCGGATTGAGGTAGGCCAGCGTTGCACCGTCGGCACAGGCCACCTCGAGGGCGTCGGGGAGCATCCCGTCGGCATCGACCGGCGCGATGATCACGCGCCGCCCCAGTTGTGCCGCGGCCGCGCGAATGCCGGGGTAGGCCAGCGGCTCGCTCACGATCGCGTCACCCGGCCGGGTCCGGGCCAGGATCACGGCGGACAAGGCTGCCTGGGCGCCCGGGCACACCACCAGCCGTGCAGTGGCGACCTGGCCGAATATCTGCGCGAGCCAGAGGGTGCCGGCCGACCGGTCGGCAGCACTGCCGCCGCCGAGCTGGTAGGTCATCAGCAGGTGCGGGTCGCTGTGCAGCAGCACCTGCGACAGGCCGCGCCGCAACAGGTCCTGGAAATCCAGCCCCGCCGGTGGCGGCGGCACGTTCATGCTCATGTCGATCACCCGCGCCAGCTCTGCCCGCGGCGCGGCAATGAAAGTGCCGAGGGCCCCGCGGGCATCGATCAGATGCCGCCGCTTGGCCTCGTTGTAGGCACGCGTCACGGTGGTCAGGTCCACGCGGAGGGTCTTGGCCAGGCTGCGCTGCGGCGGTACGCGGTCGCCGGCTACCAGTCGGCCTTCGCCGATCGCCCGCTCGATGAAGTCCACGATCTGCAAGTAGCGCGCGCCGCCACCCGTTGTGATCTCAAGATCCCATTTGGTACTGACTTCGGCGCGGATATCGGTTCCTTGCATGGATTTCATCCGGTAGATTTCTTCGATGTATGGGTTTTGTCTTGCATTAGCATGCCAGACATCACCGAGGGAATCCATACAAACCACGCCCGCGCGGGGCTGAGCCAGCACTTGAATCGGAGCGCGTGGCCGGGAGCCTTCGGTGATCCGTAACCAAGGTGTCCGAAATGCTCAAACCTATTGCCGGGCCGGCAGACAAGAATCGACAAGGCCCGCTCCCCCGCCCATCCCCCGGCCCGCAGCGCCGTCTTCCCACACTGTTGCTGAGCGCCTGCCTGAGCGCGCTGCTGAGCGGCTGCAACCTCGAACTTCTCAATCCCAAGGGCAGCATCGGGGAACAGGAAAAGTCACTGATCCTGATCTCCCTGTTCGTCATGCTGATGGTCGTCATCCCCGTGATCGTCCTGACCCTGTGGTTCGCGTGGCGCTACCGCGAAACCAATACGAGCGCCACCTATGCCCCCAAATGGGCGCACTCCACCAGGATCGAGGTCGTGGTCTGGGGCATCCCCTGCGTCATCGTGGCCTGCCTGGCCGTGCTGATCTGGGATTCGACGCACAAGCTCGATCCCTATCGGCCGCTGGAATCGCAGGTCAAGCCGGTCCAGGTCGATGTGATCGCGCTGAACTGGAAATGGCTGTTCATTTACCCGGAATACGGCGTCGCCTCGCTGAACCAGCTTGCGATCCCGGTCGGCACGCCGATCAATTTCCGGCTGACCGCGGAATCGATGATGAACTCGTTCTTCATCCCGCAACTGGGCAGCATGGTCTACACCATGGCGGGGATGCAGACACGCCTGCACCTGATCGCCGACACGCCGGGCGTCTATCTCGGCCAGTCCGCCGCCTACAGCGGCCCCGGCTTCTCGGACATGCACTTCAAGACGCTGGCCACCTCGCGCGAGGAGTTCGATGCCTGGATCCGGGCTGCCCGCGCTTCGTCCCAGGCGCTGGACCTGAAGACCTACCGCACGCTTGAACTGCCCAGCAGCAAGGACCCCGTGACGCTGTACGCCGCCGTCGCGCCGAAGCTGTTCGACCAGGTCGTCGACAAATACATGCTGGCAAACGGCCAGATCTGCCGCGCGGACACCCCGGAATCTCTGCAGGCCTTCCAGCGCGTCCCGCCGGCGCCCGCTGGCCGCATGGAGCAATAAGAATGCTTGGAAAACTCAATCTGGACGCCATCCCTCTCCATGAGCCGATCATCATGGGGACGCTGGCCGTCGTGATCGTGCTGGGCATCGCACTGATGGGCGCCATCACGTACTACGGCAAATGGAAATACCTGTGGAACGAATGGATCTGCTCGGTCGACCACAAGAAGGTCGGCGTGATGTACATCATCCTGGCGCTGGTGATGCTGCTGCGCGGCTTTGCCGATGCCATCATGATGCGCGCCCAGCAGGCGATTGCCTATGGCGATGCCGCGGGCTACCTGCCGCCGCACCACTACGACCAGATCTTCACGGCCCACGGCGTGATCATGATCTTCTTTGTCGCGACGCCGCTGGTGCTCGGGCTGATGAACGTGATCGTGCCGCTGCAGATCGGCGCGCGCGACGTCGCCTTCCCGTTCGTCAATTCGCTGAGCTTCTGGATGTCGGCAATGGGCGCGGTGCTGGTGATGATGTCGATGTTCGTCGGCGACTTCGCGGCCACCGGCTGGGTCGCCTACCCGCCGCTGTCCGAGCTCGGCTACAGCCCCACGCCAGGGGTTGACTACTACATCTGGTCACTGCAGATATCCGGGCTTGGCACCACGCTGACGGGCATCAACTTCATCGTCACGATCCTGCGCATGCGCGCGCCGGGCCTGAACCTGATGAAGATGCCGGTCTTCACCTGGACCGCGCTGATCACCAATATCCTGATCGTGGCGATCTTCCCGGTCCTGACCGCCACGCTGGCCCTGCTCACCGCCGACCGCTACCTCGGCATGCATTTCTTCACCAACGAGCTCGGCGGCAACGCCATGATGTACGTGAACCTGATCTGGATCTGGGGCCACCCGGAGGTCTACGTGCTGATCCTGCCGGCGTTCGGCGCCTTCTCCGAGATCATCGCCACGTTCTCGCGCAAGCCCCTGTTCGGCTACAAGTCGATGGTGTACGCCACCTCCTCGATCGGCGTGCTGTCGTTCTTCGTCTGGCTGCACCACTTCTTCACCATGGGCTCGGGCGCGAACGTCAATGCCTTCTTCGGCATCATGACCTCGATCATCTCGATCCCGACCGGCGTGAAGCTGTTCAACTGGCTGTTCACCATGTACCGGGGCCGGATCCGCTTCCATACCTCGACCATGTGGACCATCGGCTTTATGGTGACGTTCGCGGTCGGCGGCATGACCGGCGTGCTGCTCGCCATCCCCGGGGCGGACTTCGTGCTGCACAACAGCCTGTTCCTGGTTGCGCATTTCCATAACGTGATCATCGGCGGCGTGCTCTTCGGCTGCCTGGCCGCAATCACTTTCTGGTTCCCGAAGGTGTTCGGCTTCAGGCTCAATGAGTTCTGGGGCAAGGTGTCGTTCTGGTGCTGGCTGGCCGGCTTCTTCCTGGCCTTCATGCCGCTCTACGTGCTCGGCTTCAAGGGCATGACCCGCCGGATGAACCACTATGCCAACGTCGACTGGCATCCCTACCTGGTGGTGGCGCTGGTCGGTGCCTTCGTCATCGGCGCCGGCATCCTGGCGATGTTGGTGCAGTTCGCGGTCAGTATCCGCGACCGCGAGCAGAACCGCGACCTGACTGGCGATCCGTGGGATGGCCGCAGCCTGGAGTGGTCGACGGCCTCGCCCGCGCCGTTCTACAACTTCGCCCACGTGCCGCATATCACCTCGCTGGAACAGCACTGGGACGACAAGGAAGCCGGCCGCGCGTGGCGCCAGCCCGCGCGCTACGAGGACATCCATATGCCCCGCAACACCTCGGCAGGCTTCATCGTGTCGGCGTTCGGTCTGCTGTGCTGCTTCGCGCTGGTCTGGCACATGTGGCTGGTCGCCGCCGTCGGCCTGGTCGGCGCCATCGCGACCTTCATCGTGCGCAGCTATGACCGCGACGTCGACTATTACGTGCCGGCGGCCGAAGTCGAGCGGATCGAGCGCGCGCGCTTTGCACAACTGCAGGAAGCTGCCTGACCATGACTCCGACTCTCTCCCCTACCCTGCACCATCCCGGGCACGAGGCCGCCCACGACGCGGCGCACCACCATCACGAAGCCGGGGCGCACACGCCGCTGGGGTTCTGGCTCTACCTGATGAGCGACTGCCTGATCTTCGCGGTGCTGTTCGCCACCTTCGGCGTGCTGTCCGGAAACACCGCCGGCGGCCCCGGCGGGCGGCAACTGTTCGAGCTGCCGTTCGTGTTCGCCGAGACCATGGTGCTGCTGCTGAGCAGCTATACCTTCGGCCTGGCCATGCTCAGGCAGGGCGCCGACGACGCGCCGCGGATGATCCGCTGGCTCGCGGTGACCTTCGCGCTCGGCGCCCTCTTCATCGCCATGGAGGTCTACGAGTTCGCGCACCTGCTGCACCAGGGCGCGGGCCCCGGCGTCAGCGCCTACCTGTCGGCCTTCTTCACGCTGGTGGGCACGCACGGGCTGCATGTCACGTCGGGCCTGCTGTGGCTGGCGGTGATGATCCACCAGATCAGGCATTTCGGGCTGGACGATATCGTGCGCCGCCGCCTGGCCTGCCTGAGCCTGTTCTGGCATTTCCTGGACCTGATCTGGATCTGTGTTTTCACCTTTGTCTACCTGCGGGAGTTCGCATGAAATCGTCCCATCTTCATTCGGTGCATGCGGACCAGACGGCCGTGCACGGCAGCGTGCGCAGCTACACCATCGGACTGCTGCTGTCGGTCGCGCTGACGATGGCGTCGTTCGCGGCCGTGATGACCGGATCCCTGCAGACGCAAAGCGCGATCGCGCTGGTCGTCGGCCTTTGCGTCGCGCAATTGCTGGTGCAGCTGGTGTACTTCCTGCACCTGGGCACCGGTCCCGGCCGGCGCGGCAACACCGCCATCTTTGCCTGTACCGGCTTCCTGATCGTCATCGTCGTGGCCGGCTCGCTGTGGGTGATGCACAACGCCGAAATCAACATGATGCCGACCGACATGTCCATCGAACGGGCACGGGCAAAAGATTAGGGCTTGCGCGCAAGGAGAGTTTCCACCATGTATGTCTATGACGCCATTGACCAGCAGCTCGTCGACGAACGCGTCGTGCAGTTCGCCGACCAGACCCGCCGCTTCCTGAGCGGCGAACTGACCGAGGATGAGTTCCGCGTGCTGCGGCTGCAGAACGGCCTCTATATCCAGCGCCATGCGCCCATGCTGCGCGTGGCAATCCCGTACGGCATGCTGGCATCGCGGCAGTTGCGCAAGCTCGCGGAGATCGCGCGCCGCTGGGATCGCGGCTACGGGCATTTCAGCACGCGCCAGAACCTGCAGTTCAACTGGCCGCGGCTCGAGGATGCCCCTGCCATTCTCGCGGAGCTGGCCACGGTGCAGATGCACGCGATCCAGACCAGCGGCAACTGCATCCGCAATACCACCACCGACCACTTTGCCGGCATCGCGCCCGACGAACTGGTGAACCCGCTGGTGTGGTGCGAGATTGTCAGGCAATGGTCGATGCTGCATCCCGAGTTCGCCTTCCTGCCGCGCAAGTTCAAGATTGCCATCAGCGGCGCGCAGACGGACCGGGCCGCGGTCGGTGTCCATGACATCGGGCTGCAGGCGGTTGAACAGGACGGCCAGGCCGGCTTCAAGGTCTGGGTCGGCGGCGGCATGGGCCGCACGCCGATGGTGGGCAAGCTGATCAACCCCTTCGTCCCCTGGCAGGACCTGCTGACCTACCTGCAGGCCACGCTGCGCGTCTACAACCTGCACGGCCGCCGCGACAACAAGTACAAGGCGCGCATCAAGATCCTGGTGAAGGACCTGACGCCGGAGGTGTTCCGGGCGCAGGTGGACGAGCAGTGGCAAGGCATCCGCGGGGGCCCGGACACCGTGTCTGAAGGCTTTGTTGCGTCCATCGCCGAGCGCTTCACGATCCCGCCGTATGAAGCCGCTGCCGCCGACGAGCCGGACCAGTCAGCCGAACTGGCGAAGACCGACCGCGCCTTCCGCCTCTGGCTGAAAAGCAATGTGCACCGGCACCGGGTGCCTGGCTACGCCGCCGTCACGGCATCGCTGAAAGCCGCGGGCCAGGCGCCCGGCGACATCACTGCCGAGCAGATGGAAATCATGGCCGACCTGGCCGAGCGCCACGGCTTCGGCGAGCTGCGCGTATCGCATGAGCAGAACCTGATCCTCGCCGATGTCCGCCGCAGCGGGCTGCACGCCTTGTGGCAGGCGCTGGACGCCGCCGGGCTGGCCACGCCGAACGTGGGCCTGATCACCAACATCATCGCCTGCCCCGGGGGCGACTTCTGCTCGCTGGCCAATGCAGTCTCGATCCCGCTTGCGCAGGCCATCCAGGAGCGCTTCGACGACCTCGACCACGTGCACGACATCGGCGAGCTGGACCTGAACATCTCCGGCTGCATCAACTCCTGCGGCCATCATCATATCGGCCACATCGGCATCCTCGGCGTCGACAAGGCCGGCGAGGCCTGGTACCAGATCACCATCGGCGGCCGGCAGAACGGCGCCGACGGCCTGGGCCGCCCGGATGGCGTGGCGGCCGGCGGCGCAGCCATCGGCCGCATCATCGGGCCGTCCTTTGCCCAGGAGCAGGTTCCGGATGTGGTGGAGCGGCTGATCGCGACCTATTTGCTGCATCGGGACAGCGAAGCCGAACGCTTTGTCGACGTGGTTGGCCGTATCGGCATCGAACCCTTCCAGCGCGCCGTGTATCCGGACTCTGACAGCGGCGCGCGGCGCGCTCGCCAGGAGGTGGTGAATGCCTGACCATGACCATTCCCCGGGGCAGGACCGGCATAACGTCATCCGTGACGGACGACTGATCGCGGACAACTGGCTCGCCCACATCGGGGATGCGCACGGCGCCGACAACACATGCCCCCCCGACGCGCCCGGCTACCTGGTGACACTGGCAAACTGGACCGCCCACCGCCAACGGTATCGGCTTCGACAGTATCCGCTCGCGGTCTACCTGTCCCCGGATGCGGAGCCTCAGGCCCTGCTGGAACCAGGTGCCACGGCCGTTGATCCGACAGGCATCGCGATGATTGCCATCGATTTCCCGGTCTACACGGATGGCCGTGGCTATTCGATCGCACAGCTGCTCCGGCACCAGCTAGGCTGGACCGGAGAGCTGCGCGCCGTGGGTGACGTGATGATCGACACCGTGCACTACCTGGCGCGTTGCGGCTTCAACAGCTTTGCGCTCAAGCCCGGGCACGACCCGGCAGCGGCATTGCGCGCGCTGGCCACGTTCTCGTCGTCGTACCAGCGCAGCTATGGACCCGCAAGCCGATAGCAAGCGCCGCCAGGCGCCGATACGAAACATGCCCGTCCAGCCCTGCGCAAGGCCTGATAGCTTGTGGTCCGCTGTCGCCGAACTCACGGGCGAGCAGCTGCATACGATCATCGATATCGCGCAGCTGTCACCGAAGGCGACGACGGATATGGCTTCGTTCAGGGCGCGCATTCTCGGTGTCTTCGGAAACGTCGACGGTTTTGACATCACACCGCCTTCGGAGTCCATGCTGCAAGAGCTCTGGGAAAGGTATCGCTCGACACTCTCCTCGTTCTAGCTGCGCGGATCATTCGAAAGCGAGGCCCGGCCTGGAGCGATGCCGCGCGCTCAGAAGTTGGCTTCGATGGCCATCCTGGCACCCTCTGGCACTTCGTTCGGAATGACCCGGTGCGCGAGGATCGCGTAGCTTCGTGCAGCCGCTACTGCCGTGGGATTCACCAGCCGCTTGGGGCCTCCCAGCCACGCGAAATGGTCTTTCCCATCGTCACTGCTGAACCACGCGAAGTCGCCGATGGCGTCCAGGCCGCGCTTCACCAGCTTCAGCAGCGCCAGGGCTTCCTCTGAAACCCCCAGGTGCCGCCCTGTGTCATGAATGACCGTGGCCAGGTTGCGAAGCTTGTTGGTGGAGGTGGCCTCGCCGTTCGCCTGGTCAGGTAACAGCTCGACGACCAGAATCCCCCTGTGCGCAGTGATGCGTGCGTGCTGCATAGATCCTCCCAGCGGATGGCTGTCGCCTTGCGACCCATACGCATTGACCAAGCAAGTTCCTGGCCAGGCGATGCCAAAAGTGCAGCTTACCGCCCGTTTATGACATTACGCCCCGGCATTGGCTGCGCGAGCGGCAGTTGAGCGCGGGCGCCGGTGCGGCGCTAATAGTCCGGTGTTGGTACCGGCCCGGCACATCCCGTGGACTGTTGGACCGAAGGCGACTCGCGAGACCCAATCGCACCTGCACAACCCGCCACTCCCATGGCAAGACGCTGCCCTATCCTCTATTGGAGGCTCCGCGCGGCAATCCGGCCGTCGGGCACTGGAATAAGCTGTTGGTCAATCCAGGCGGGTGGGCGGCATGCGCGCGTTGGTCTTCTGCTCTGTGCAGTTCCTGTTGGCGGTGACGTGGACCCTCTATGTGGCCTTCCTGCCGCAGCTGGCCGCACAGGCCGGCATCGCGCGCGCGCACGTCGCCTTGATCCTGCTGATGGACCAGTTGATCTTTGTCGCCATGGATTTCACGGTGGGCGTCGCGGCTGACCGTGTCGCCAACGCAATGCGCAGGCTGGGAGGCTGGATGCTGGGGCTGTCGGTCATCTCCGCGCTGGCCTTCGCGCTGCTGCCCCGGGTAACTTCACCGGCGCTGCTGCTGGGCCTGACCGCGCTCTGGGCGGCCACCTCTTCGGCGTTGCGCGCGCCGCCCATGGTGATCATTGCCCGGCGGCTGCCTGCGACCGCGTCGTCGTTCCTGGTGGGATGCTCGCTGCTCGGCGTCGGCCTTGCCGGAGCCGTGGCGCCGCTGCTGACCGTCCGGCTGCGCGATGCGTCGCCCATGCTGCCGTTCCTGGCAGCCAGTGCGGGGCTGGTGGTAGCCGTGGCCGCGCTGCGATGGATGGAATCCGGCCCGGCGCGCCACGATGCCGATGCCGCGCCCGCGCCGGCCGCCGGCGTTTCGCTCAAGCGCGTCTGGCTGCTGTTTGCCGCGGTCTGGGTGCTTGCGCTCGGCTTCCAGATCCACACCACCGTCAACTCCGCGCCGGCGTACCTGCGCTTTGTCACGGCTGCCGAGCTGGGGCGCGTGACGCCGGTGTTCTGGATTGGCTTCGCGCTGGGCGCGCTGCTGCCCGCGACGTCGTTGCTGCGGCGATATCCGCCCTATACGCTGCTGTTGACCGCCGCGGCCCTTGGCGCGCTGTCGTTGTTCGGCTTCACCGTCGCGGGCTCGCTCCGGGCCATCCTCGCCGTGCAGTGCCTTGCCGGCGGCCTGTGGGGAATCATGTTCGCCGCAACGGCCAGTGCGGCGCTCGACGCCGGTCACGTCGGCCGCGAAGGGAAGTACACCGGGCTGGTATTTGCCGCTTTGGCGGTTGCCGCGTTCATGCGCATTGCCCTGGTGTCATCGGGCGCCAGCAAGACCGCCATGCTGGCAAACCTGCTGCCATGGCTGCCGGCCGTGGCCTGGAGTGCCGGTGCCTTGCTGCTGGCGGCTTTCCTGTCAGGGAACCTGAGCTGCCTGATGACGCGCAGACAGGTGCTGCACCAGCATCCGTGAACTGATCTCTTGATCTATATCAGACCTACTCGGAAATTGGAGACTACTGTCCTACTTAAGGCTGACTGAAATCAATCGGCCTTCGAACAAGCCCTGTACTTGCCCATTCCCAAGGAGCGCGCCATGTCCAACCAACTTGCCGTATGGCATGCCGAGCACCTCAATTTCTCTCGTCTGCTCGACCTACTGGAAGAGCAGGTATGCGTATTCCACCAGGGAGGGCGACCGAACTATGAACTGATGGGTACTATCGTTTATTACATGCGGAATTTTGGCGATGGCATCCATCATCCTCGCGAGGACGTTGCCTATGCACGCCTCGTTGAGCGAGACCCCGGCATGCAGGTTGTGGTTAACCGGCTGCAGCAAGAGCATCGAGTGATTGCCACGGTAGGCGAAGAGCTCGTAAGCCGTCTCCACGAAGCGGAGGGAGACGCTATAAGTTCGCGAGCGGCGCTGGAGGCAGCCGCAGCCATGTACCTTGTGTACTACCGTAACCATCTCTCTACCGAGGAGAGACAGGCAATGCCGCGCGCTGCCCAGTTGCTGACACAAGAGGACTGGGCAGCCATTGCCGACGCGGCTCCCGAAAGCTCTGATCCTCTGTTCGGGCAAGAAGTGCAGGCGCGCTTCGCGACACTACGCAAGCAGATCGCGGCTGAGGCGAGCGTATCTACGCAGCAGCAGTGCTGCGCCTAATCCGAAAACAAGCCGATGAACTGCTCGCGCAGCCACTGATTCGCCGGATCGCGGTGATACCGGGCATGCCAGAACAGGTTGATCTGGATTTCCGGCAACGCGAACGGATGCTTGACGTACCTGAGCCCGAAGTACCTGGCGCATCGCTCCGCAAACGTCCAGGTCACCGTGGCGACCAGGTCGGTGGTGGCAATGATGTCCGCCAGTGCGACGAAATGGGGGACACGCAGCCGGATCTTCCGCTGCACGCCGTGCTGGGCGAGGATCTCGTCGACCCGGGCATGCCCCGTCCCCGCCGCCGTGACCACGATGTGCTCCGCCGCCTCGAAGTCGCGCATGCTGACCGTCTTCTTGTCCATGGCATGACCGGGCCGGAACAGGCAAACGTATTGCTGGCGAAATAGCCGCCGATGAAAGAACGTAGTGCCGAGTTCAGGAAGATGGCCAACCGCCAGGTCGATCTTTCCCTGGCTCATCTCTGCCGCAAGGTCCACTGCCGTATTACGCACTGTCGTTACCGTGACACCCGGGGCGCGGTCGCCAAGCGCGCCCATCAACGGCGGGATGAAGTGCACCTCGCCAATATCCGTCATGGCGATGCGGAATGCGCGCACGCTGCGCAGCGGATCGAACGACACCTTGTGGCTGAGCGCCGCCTGCAGCGACTCCAGCGCATAGGCAACCGGTTCCGCCAGTTCCTCCGCAAGCGGAGTCGGCAGCATGCCCTTGCTGCTTCGCACAAACAACGGGTCACCGAACAAGGTGCGCAGGCGGGCCAGCGCATTGCTGACCGCTGGCTGGCTGAGATTCAGGGTCTTCGCAGCACCGGAAACGGTGCCCTGCCGCAGCAGGTTATCGAACACGACCAGCAGGTTCAGATCGACGTCCTTGAGCTCCATCGCGCCGCCTCTTATTGATTTTATGAATATTCGCTATAGCCAGGATTCTATTGGTTAATTTTCCTCCGTGCACCATGATCCTTCCCATACCAAGAGACATAGCCGGAGACAAGCATGGCAACCGATTCCCTGCAAGCCGGCCCGGTGTGGGCCGACGACAGCATCAGCCGCATCCCGTTCCGCGTGTATACGGATGCGCAGCTATATCAGCGTGAACTCGAACGCTGCTTCTACCGCGGTCATTGGAACTACGTCGGGCTCGAGGCGGAGATCCCGAATCCCGGTGACTTCAAGCGCACCACGCTTGGCGAGCGTTCCGTGATCCTGGTGCGCGACCAGGACGGCGAGATCAACGTCGTCGAAAACGTGTGCGCCCATCGCGGCATGAAGTTCTGCCGGGAACGCAGCGGCAACCGGAAGGACTTCCACTGCCCCTACCACCAGTGGAACTATGACCTGAAGGGCAACCTGCAAGGCGTGCCGCTGCGCCGCGGGGTCAAGCAGGACGGCAAGGTCAACGGCGGCATGCCCGCCGACTTCACGCCGCAGGAGCACGGGCTCACGCAACTGAAGGTCGCGACACGCGGTGGTGTCGTGTTTGCCTCGTTCGACCATGAGGTTCCATCACTCGAGGAATACCTCGGGCCGGATATCCTGGGCTACTTCGACCGGCTCTTCAATGGCCGCAAGCTGAAGGTCCTCGGCTACAACAAGCAGCGCATTCCGGGCAACTGGAAGCTCATGCAGGAGAACATCAAGGACCCCTACCACCCCGGCCTGCTGCATACCTGGTTTGTCACGTTCGGCCTCTGGCGCGCCGACAACAAGGCACGCCTGGTGATGGACCCGCACTTCCGGCATGCCGCGATGGTGTCGACCCGCGGCCAGGGCGGCAAGAGCGACGTGACCTCCGGTGTATCCAGCTTCAAGGACCAGATGGCGCTGCACGACGACCGGATCCTCGACATCGTCCACGAACCGTGGTGGGGAGAGCCTACCGCCGTGATGCTGACGGTGTTCCCGAGCGTGATCTTCCAGCAGCAGGTCAACTCGGTCTCCACGCGCCATATCCAGCCCCATGGCCCGGATTCCTTCGATTTCGTCTGGACGCACTTCGGCTTCGAGGACGACACCGAGGAGATGACACGGCGCCGCCTGCGCCAGGCCAATCTCTTCGGCCCCGCCGGCTTCGTGTCGGCCGACGATGGCGAAGCCATCGAATGCTCGCAGGAAGGCTTCTCCCAGAAGCCCTGGCATCGCGTGATCGCCGAACTGGGCGGCAAGACCGCCGAGAACACGGACCACATGGTGACCGAGACCCTGATCCGCGGCATGTACGCCTACTGGCGCAACGTGATGGAGGTCTGACGCCTTGAACTTCTCTGACTACTACGCCCTGCTCTGCCTGTTCGCCGACTACACCAGCGCCGTGGACAACGGCGACTGGGACCGCTGGCCGGAATTCTTCACCGAAGACTGCCTCTACCGGGTCCAGCCCCGCGAGAACCACGAGCGTGGCCTGCCGCTGGCAACGCTCTCGCTCGAAAGCAAGGGCATGCTCAAGGACCGCATCTACGGCATTCGCGAGACCCTGTTCCACGATCCCTACTACCAGCGCCACATCGTCGGCGCGCCGCTGATCAGGGAGGCCGACGGCAACAGGATCGTGGCCGAGACCAACTACGCGGTGCTGCGCACCAAGCCGGACCAGATGACCGATGTCTACAACGTTGGCCGCTACCTCGACACCATCGTCCGGACGCCGGCGGGCTTGCGCTTCGCCTCGCGCATCTGCGTATTCGATAGCGAGATGATCCCCAACTCGCTGATCTACCCCATCTAGCAGGAGTGATTCATGACCGAAATCTGGATCGAGGCAGCGCTGCTGTCCGACGTCCCGCAGGACGATGTCATCGCCGTGGCCGTGCAAGGCCAGGAGATCGCCTTGTACGGCGTGGACGGCGACGTCTACGCGACCGACAACATCTGCACCCATGGCCATGCGCGCCTGTGCGAAGGCTTCCTGGAGGGACATGAGATCGAGTGCCCGCTCCACCAGGGCAGGTTCGATATCCGCAACGGCGCGGCGAAATGCGCCCCGCTGACCGAGAACATTCGTACCTACCCGGTCCGGATCGACGGCGACAAGGTGTACCTCGACCTCGGCTGAGAGGCCGCGTCACCAACCAGAGGAGACAGGCATGGATTCCAAGCGCTCAGACACCGCGACTGCCCTATCGCCAACCGCCACCATCGTCATCATCGGCGCCGGGCAGGCTGGCGGCTGGGCCGCCCAGACGCTGCGCAACGAGGGCTTCACCGGACGGCTCGTGCTGATCGGCGACGAGGCCCATCCACCGCATGAGCGGCCGCCCTTGTCCAAGGCCGTTCTGGCCGGCGAGGCCGCGCCCGCCAGCACGTGGCTGCTCAAGCCCGAAGCGTTCGCGGCGCTCGGGCTGGAGTGGTGGCTGGACACGCGGGTCACCCGCATAGACCGGGCCGCGAAGCAACTGGAGATAGCCAACGGAGAGATGCTGTCTTACGACAAGCTGATCCTGTGCACCGGCGGCAGGGCCCGCGCGCTCAACCTCCCGGGCGCTGGCACGGCACCCGTGCATACATTGCGCACGATCGGCGACGCCCTGGCCCTGGCGCCGGAGTTGCGGCCCGGGCGCAGCATCGTGGTGATCGGCGGTGGCTGGATCGGCCTCGAAGTCGCCGCCACGGCGCGCCGCAAAGGTGCCGAGGTGACCGTGCTCGAAGCCCAGAGCCGGCTGTGCGAGCGCACCGTGCCGCCGGAAGTCTCGGAACACCTGCTCGGGCTGCATGCCTCGCATGGCACCCGCGTCAGGCTCGGCGCCAACATCACCGGCATCACCCCCGGTACCGGCGGCCGGTCCGTCGTGACGCTGGCCGATGGCGGCACGCTGGCTTGCCACGCCATCGTCGCGGGTGTCGGTCTCGTGCCGAACGACGAGCTCGCGCGGGAAGCCGGGTTGGAGTGCGACGGCGGCGTGGTCGTCGACGCAAGTTGCCGCACGTCCGACCCCGACATCTTCGCCGCGGGCGACGTCGCGGTCACGACCAACCCGTGGGCCGGCCGGCGCCTGCGGCTGGAATCCTGGCAGAACGCCCAGGAACAGGGCATTGCCGCCGCGCGCGCGGCGCTCGGTCTCGCGGTCGACTATCAGCCGCTGCCTTGGTTCTGGTCAGACCAGTACGGCATGAACCTGCAGATCCATGGCATCCCCCTTCCCTCGCACCGCGTGGTGGCACGCGGCACGCCCGGCACGGACAGCTTCGTGCTGTTCTACCTCGACGGCGATGTGGTCAAGGCCGCGCTAGGGTCCAACGCCGCGCGCGACCTGCGCTTCGCGCGCCGCCACATCGAGCAGTGCAAGCCGGTCGATGCCAGCCGCCTGGCTGACCCGAACGTGCCGATGTCCAGGCAGTAAGCCCAACCATAAGAACAGACCGACCGGAGACAAGCCCCCATGCAGCAAATCGACATCCACAAGCTGGCCGACACGGCCCGCTTCAACCGCTTCCATGCGCTCGTGCTGTTCTGGTGCGCACTCATCGTCATCTTCGACGGCTATGACCTCGCGGTCGTGGGCATCGCGCTGCCTTCGATCATGAAGGACCTCGGCGTCGCCCCGACCCAGGCGGGGCTCATGGTCAGCTCCGCGCTGTTCGGCATGGTGTTCGGCGCGATCTTCCTCGGCACCATGGCCGACAGGATCGGCCGCCGCTGGACGATCGCGATCTGCGTCGCCCTGTTCAGCGTCTTCACCGCCGCGGCCGGGCTGGTCAAGGACCCGCTGCTGTTCAGCATGGCCCGCTTCCTGGCGGGGCTCGGCATCGGCGGCGTGATGCCGAATGTGGTCGCGCAAATGACCGAGTACGCGCCGAAGAAAATCCGGGCGACCCTGGTCACCGTGATGTTCAGCGGCTATGCCGTGGGCGGGGTCCTGGCGGCGCTGCTCGGCAAGAGCCTGATCGAGGCCTACGGCTGGCAGTCGGTCTTCCTGGCGGCCGGCCTGCCCGTGCTCCTCATTCCTGTCATTCTCAGGTCGCTGCCCGAGTCGATGCCGTTCCTGCTGGCCAGGGGCGACCACGAAGCGTTGCGGCGCATCGTCTCCAGGCTAGCGCCGGAGCAACGGTGGTCGGCCACCGACCGCTTCGCCGTGCCGGCGCAGGACAAGGCCGCCAGCGCGCCGATCCGGCACCTGTTCCACGAGGGCCGTGGCTTCAGCACCATCATGTTCTGGATCGCGTTCTTCATGTGCCTGTTCATGGTGTACGCGCTCAGTTCATGGCTGACCAGGCTGATGGCGGGCGCCGGCTACAGCCTGGGTTCCGCGCTGACGTTCGTGCTGGTCCTCAACCTCGGCGCGATGATCGGCGCCGTGGGCGGCGGCTGGCTTGCCGACCGATACCACATCAAGTACGTGCTCGCCGCCATGTACGCGCTGGCCGCGGTCTCGATCACGCTGCTCGGATTCAGGATGCCGACTGAACTGCTGTTCGTGGTGGTGGGCCTGGCCGGTGCGTCGACGATCGGCACGCAGATCGTCGCCAATGCCTACACCGGGCAGTTCTACCCGACCGCCATCCGTTCCACCGGCCTTGGCTGGGCACTGGGCATCGGCCGCAGCGGGGCCATCCTCGCGCCAATCGTCATCGGGGTGCTCGTCGCCATGGAACTCCCGCTGCAGCAGAACTTCATCGCGATCGCCATTCCGGCCGTGATTGGCATGGGCGCGGTCCTGCTGATCGATCACAGGCGCTCGGCATCGGCCCGCTACGACGAAATGAGCGGGCTGCCGGCGTCGCCGGTCGGGCTGTCCATCGCGGACCGGAACTGATTGCCCAGGCCGGCGCGGCCCGGCGGGCAGCGCTCCGGGGACAGGCGCGGGCACGGCTAGAATGTAGTCATGGGAACCACGTCGGGATCACTTCCAGGCCCCGACCCCGGTTCAGTCAGAATCGAAGAGGTTGTCGCGATGAAGGCAAGAGCCTCGGTCATTGCATTCGTATTGGTGACCCTGGCCACCCCGATGGCGCATGCGGGCGTGGCCGAGGACGCGCGCGGGCTCAAGAACGGCGTCAAGTCGGCTGGCAAGCAGGCCGGGCATGCGGTGCGCGACGGCGCGCATGCCATTGGCCGCGGCGCAAAGGCGGCCGGCCATGCGATTGCCGATACCACCAAACAGGGCTATCGCGCGACCAAGAAGGCCGTGAAGGGTCACGAGTAAGGACTTGTTCCGCGGAGCTGGATCCTGCCACGCTCCCTTGCTCCTTTACGCCCTCAGGCCGGCTGGGAAGGCAGCCGCGGCACGAAGCAGCTGCGCGCGATCTCGCCACCGCGGGCCACCAGGGTGGTCGCCTCTGGAATTTCCTCCCACACCCCCTGCACCTCGATCAGCGGCTCGGACAGCACCAGGAAGGCATTGTCGCCGGCGGCGATGATGCGCGGATCGTCCGGGTAAAGCGCGCGCAATTGCCGGAACGAGGTGCTGTGGAACAGCGAGCGCGAGTCCGTCTCGCTCGAATAGCGCACCGCCACGATCTGCTGGCCGTCGGTCACGCAGACGGTCATGTTGAGCGGAAACTGCACGTCGTAGCGGTGGCCCACGTCCTCGATCAGCCCGGCCATCTGCTCCAGCGCGCCGCCCGGGTCGCGCTCCAGGCCGAAACTCAGGGCCAGGAAGAACATCACCTCGGAATCGGTCGATCCCTCGATCCAGCGGAACAGGTGCGGCGCCACGGCCATCATCAGGTCGCGCCGCAACAGCGGGAATTCGCGGATCAGGCCGTTGTGGACGAACAGCCAGCGGCCGAAGCGGAACGGATGGCAGTTGGTCTCCTGCGTCGGGGTGCCGGTGGCTGCGCGCACGTGGGCAACGAAAAGTGGCGCTCTCACCGCCCGCGCCGTCTCGCGCAAGTTGGTGTCGCTCCATGCCGGGTGCAGGCAGCGGTAGCGGAACGGCACCTCCGAGTGACGTCCATACCACCCGACGCCGAACCCGTCGCCATTG
The DNA here is from genome assembly GCF_058781795.1 of Cupriavidus sp. FW306-1B-F12B. Taxonomy (NCBI): domain Bacteria; kingdom Pseudomonadati; phylum Pseudomonadota; class Betaproteobacteria; order Burkholderiales; family Burkholderiaceae; genus Cupriavidus; species Cupriavidus sp. FW306-1B-F12B. The sequence goes on along the minus strand of NZ_JBYSXC010000023.1, from coordinate 54,164 downwards.
GTCGTGGTATGACCCAGCCGCGAATTCAGGCTCTGGTCGATCAGCGAGTGTTCCGGCTGGAACAGCACCGTTTCCAACGGAACGGATTTGCCCGAGTAAGCCAGCCAGCGGCACATGATGCTTCCTCCTTGACCGGTGCGGCCCGGTGGCTTCCGGCCCACACTTCCAGTTGTAGGACGACAACGCGCGAACGCAAAGCACGCGCAGGCTGTGGCGCACCGGCTACCCTCAACTGTGCGCCGGCTCCACTGGGATACGGCGAGTTGACGCTGCGAAGCAGCAATGGCTGTAGAATACGCGTCCTCCCCGATTCCAATGGTCACGGCGTCCGATATCGGCCCGCGCCGCACCGGTACCTCACGAGCCTTGACAGCAGGCCCGATAGCGCACGCACAGCGTGCGCGCTGCTGTCGAAACGCGATTCACGAAGGAAACAGTAGTAAATGACAAGCGGCGTACAACGAACGGCAGCTAAAACACGAGAAGCAGGCGCAATCAAGGACCCTGGCCAGACCAGCGCAGGGTCGACGGCGCAGCCTGATCCATCGACGGAAGCCGCCGCGCGTAGCCAGCAATTGCGTGCGCTGATCCAGCTGGGCAGGCAGCGCGGCTACCTGACCCACGCGGATATCAGCGACCACCTGCCGGAGAACTTCACTGACACGGCGGCGATGGAAAGCATCGTCAGCACGTTCGCCGAGATGGGCGTGAAGATCTATGAGCAGACGCCGGATGCCGAGACGCTGCTCCTCAGCGATGGCCCGGTGGTGGCCTCGGACGACCAGGCCGATGAAGAGGCCGAGGTAGCGCTTGCGACCGTGGACTCCGAGTTCGGCCGGACCACCGACCCGGTGCGCATGTACATGCGCGAAATGAGCTCGGCAACGCTGCTCACGCGCAAGCAGGAAGTCGAGATCGCCAAGCGCATCGAGGAAGGCCTGAACAATATGGTGCATGCCATCTCGGCCTGCCCGTTCACCATCGCCGCGATTCTCGAGCTGTCGGGCAAGGTCGCCAGCAATGAAATCAGCATCGACGACCTGGTCGATGGCCTGAGCGACGAGAGTATTGCCGAAGCAGCCGTGGCGGCGGCAGCTGACGAGACCGACGACAGCGTCGATAGTGCCGACGAGGCCGATGACGACTCCGAAGACTCCGACGACGAAGGCTCGACCCAGCAAAGCAATGAAAAGGCCCTGGCCCAGCTGCGTGAGGAATGCCTGAAGCGGTTCGCGCGCGTCACCGCGCAATTCGAGCTGATGTGCCAGGAAAGCGCCGCAAATGGCGCGGGCTCGGCAGCCTTCCTGGCCGCAAGGGATGCGGTGCGCGAAGAACTGCGCACGATCCGCTTTACCGCGAAAACCATCGAGCGCCTGTGCGCCAACGTCCAGGCCATGGTCGACGAGGTGCGCACGGTCGAGCGCCAGGTGGTCCAGCTGCTGGTCGAGCGCTGCGGGATGGAGCGCGAGGAGGTCATCGCCCGCTTCCCCGGCAATGAAACCAACCTGGCCTGGGGGCAGGAGCTGGTCGCCCAGTCCCGTCCGTACAGCGCGGCGGTCGCGCGGGCCCTGCCGGACCTCGAGGCGCACCAGCAGAAGCTGATCGACATCCAGGCCCGGGCGGCGCTGTCGCTGCCCGACCTGAAGGGCGTCAACCGCAAGATGCTGGCAGCCGAGCGGCAGATGCGGCAGGCCAAGCACGAGATGACGCAGGCCAACCTGCGGCTGGTGATCTCGATTGCCAAGAAGTACACCAACCGCGGGATGCTGTTCCTGGATCTGATCCAGGAAGGCAACATCGGCCTGATGAAGGCGGTCGACAAGTTCGAATACCGCCGCGGCTGGAAATTCTCCACCTACGCGACGTGGTGGGTACGCCAGGCCGTGACGCGGGCGATTGCCGACCAGGCCCGCACCATCCGCGTCCCGGTGCACATGATCGAGCAGATCAACAAGCTCAATCGCCTGTCGCGCGAGATCATGCAGCAGACCGGCAAGGAACCCGATCCGGCGGTGCTGGCCGAGCGCCTGGACATGACCGAAGACAAGGTTCGCTCGATCATGAAGATCGCGAAAGAGCCGGTCTCGATGGAAACCCCGGTCGGCGAGGATGGCGATACCAGCCTGGGCGACATGATTGCCGACTCGGACACGGCCACGCCCGCCGACGCCGCATTGCAGGCGGGCCTGCGTGCCGTCGTGCGCGAGATGCTCGACGAGCTCACGCCGCGTGAAGCCAAGGTGCTGCGGATGCGCTTTGGCATCGATATGTCCACCGACTACACGCTGGAGGAAGTCGGCAAGCAGTTCGATGTCACGCGCGAGCGGATCCGCCAGATTGAAAGCAAGGCGATGAAGAAGCTGAGGCATCCCAGCCGGGCAGACCAGCTGATCACCTATCTGCGCGACGCCTGATACTCGCCGGCAACAGCCGCTTGGCCGACTGACACAGAGCAGACAGGAGCTTTCGGATGACTGACTCGAACCTATCTTTCTTCGGCAGGGTCTCGCTTGCCATGGGCACCTTCTTCGCCATCCTTGGCAACCGCGAACTCGCGGCCGGCGTCAGGCGCCTGCGTGACGGCGAGGGATTCGCCGCGGCGCCGGCGCCCGCGCCTGTATCGGCACCTGCTCCCGCCCCGGTGGCGGAGGCTGCCGCACCCGTGCTGAAGGAAGCCAGCCCGGTGGCGGCGCTGCAGTTGCTCGGACTGCTCCAGCGCGATGCACGCTTCATCGACTTCGTCGAGGAAGATATCGCGCGCTATTCCGACACGGAGATTGGTGCCGCCGCGCGCCTGGTGCACGATGGCTGCCGCGGCGTGCTGCGCGAGCACTTCACCATCCGGCCGGTGCGCGAGGAAGCCGAGGGCAGCCGCGTCACGCTGGCCGACGGCTTCGATGCCACCGCCATCCGCCTGACCGGCAACGTGGTAGGCAGCGCGCCGTTCCATGGCAGCATCAGCCACCGCGGCTGGAAGGTCGAGGAAGTCCGCCTGCCGCGCGTGGCCGAACGCCATGACGCCACCGTGATTGCCCCCGCCGAGGTGGAGCTTTGATGAGCGAAGCACGCTATGCCATCGGCATCGACCTGGGCACCACCCATAGCGCGGTCTCCTACGTCGACCTGGCCGCCAGCGATGGCGAGAAGACCAGCCAGCGCGTCCTGCCCATCACGCAGCTGACCGCGCCGGGGGCCGTCGAAGACCTGGACCTGCTGCCCTCCTTCCTGTACCTGCCGCACGCCAGCGAACTCGCCCCGGGCGACCTGGCGCTGCCGTGGAACGCCGCGCGCGACTTCGCCGTGGGCGAACTGGCGCGCAGCCGCGGCGCGGCCACGCCGATCCGCCTGGTGTCGAGCGCGAAGAGCTGGCTGTGCCATCCCGGCATCGACCGCCGCGCGCCGGTCCTGCCCAACGACGCACCGCCCGAGGTGACGCGCGTGTCGCCGCTGGAGGCTTCCGTGCGCTATCTCGCGCATCTGCGTGAAGCCTGGGACCAGGCCCACCCCGAAGCGCCGTTTGGCGAGCAGGACGTCACCGTGACGATTCCCGCATCGTTCGACCCAGCCGCACGGGAACTGACGGCCGAGGCGGCCGCCGCGGCCGGCTATGCCCGCATGACCCTGCTCGAGGAACCCCAGGCCGCGCTCTATAGCTGGATCCAGAAAAGCGCCGGCCAATGGCGCAAGCAGGTCAAGGTCGGGGACATCATCCTCGTCGTCGATGTGGGTGGCGGCACCACCGACCTTTCGCTGATCGCCGTGATCGAGCGCGACGGCAACCTTGAGCTGCACCGTATCGCGGTCGGCGACCATATCCTGCTCGGCGGCGACAACATGGACCTGGCGCTGGCCCACGTGGTGGCGCGCAAGCTGGCGGCCCAGGGCACCCAGGCGGATCCGTGGCAACTGCGCGCGCTGACCTATGCCTGCCGCGCGGCCAAGGAAACGCTGCTGACCGACCCGGATACCGATACCGTGCCGCTGGTCGTGCCCAGCCGCGGCTCCAAGCTGATCGGCGGCTCGATCCGCACGGACCTGACCCGCGCCGAGCTGACCCAGACCATCCTGGAAGGCTTCTTCCCGCAAGTCGAGGCCTCGGCCCGCCCGGTGAGCCGGGCACGCGCCGGCCTGACGCAGCTTGGCCTGCCCTATGCGCAGGATGCTGCCATCACGCGGCACCTGGCCGCGTTCCTGGGCCGGCAGGTGGCGGCGCTGGCCGAAATCGAAGGCTTGCAGGGCGCACAGCCGGAAGGCGCGACCTTGCTCCACCCGACCGCCGTCCTGTTCAACGGCGGCGTGTTCAAGTCCGGCCTGCTGGCGGACCGCATCCTGCAGACGCTGAACGGCTGGCTCGCCGCGGAAGGCGCGGCCCCTGCCCGCCTGCTTGACGGCGCCGAGCTGGACCTGGCCGTGGCACGCGGCGCCGCTTACTACGGCTACGTGCGGCGCGGCAAGGGGGTGCGGATTCGTGGCGGCACCGCGCGCGCCTACTATATCGCCGTGGAATCGTCGATGCCCGCCGTGCCTGGCTTCGAACCGCCGATCCAGGCCCTGTGCGTGGCACCGTTCGGCATGGAGGAAGGCACCGAGGCCGCACTGCCGCCGCAGGAATTCGGCCTGGTGGTGGGCGAACCCGTGCACTTCCGCTTCTTTGGCTCGTCGGTGCGCCGCCAGGACCAGGTCGGCACCCTGCTGGACTACTGGGGGCCGGAGGAACTGCAGGAGCTGGAAGAAATCCAGGCGACCCTGCCGGCCGAAGGCCGCACCGCGGGCGAAGTGGTACCGGTCAGGCTGCATGCGCGGGTGACCGAGGCCGGCACCCTGGAACTCGAAGCCGTGCCCGGCGGCAGCGCTGAGCGCTGGAAGGTCGAGTTCGACGTGCGCGGCAGCGCCGATGCCTGAGCAAGCGGCCGGGCCGGCGACGAAGCAATACGTCGTCGGCATCGACCTCGGCACCAGCAACACCGTCGTCGCCTACGCGAAGGCCGGGTCCGACGAGATCCGCGTCTTCGATATCGACCAGCTGGTCAGCCCGGGCGAGGTCGCGGCCCGTCCCCTGCTGCCCTCGGTGCGCTACCACGCGGCACCGGGCGAGCTCAGCGGCGACGACCTGCAATTGCCCTGGCAATCCGCCGCCAGCGCCGCCGCGCGCCGGACCGTGTTCGGGCGCCTGGCGGCCACGCTCGGCGCGCAGGTGCCCGGCAGGCTCGTAGCCAGCGCAAAGAGCTGGCTGTCGCATGCTTCGGTCGACCGCACCGCGGCCATCCTGCCATGGGGCGGCGACGACGATCTCGACAAGATCTCGCCGGTGGTCGCCAGCGCCAGCTACCTGGGCTATGTGTGCGCGGCGTGGAACCACCGTTTTCCCGATGCGCGGCTCGAGGACCAGGACGTGGTCCTCACCGTGCCCGCCTCGTTCGACGAAGGCGCGCGCGCGCTGACGCTTGAGGCGGCGCGCCTGGCCGGTCTGCCCGCCCTGCGCCTGCTCGAGGAGCCGCAAGCCGCGCTCTACGACTGGCTGTTCCATCATCGCCAGAGCCTGGACACCGACCTGGCGCAAACCCGCCTGGTGCTGATCTGCGACGTGGGCGGCGGCACCACCGACCTCACCCTGATCCGGGTGGAGATGCAGGACGGGCAGCCGCAGCTGACCCGCATCGGCGTGGGCAACCACCTGATGCTCGGCGGCGACAACATGGATCTTGGCCTGGCGCACCTGGTCGAGGCGCGCCTCGGGGCCGGCGGGCCCGCGCAGCCGCGGCTGTCGGCGGCCGGCCTGTCGCAACTGGTCGCGCGCTGCCGTGCCGCCAAGGAGCAGCTGCTCGGCGCGCAGGCGCCGGACTCGGTCACGGTGACGCTGTTGGGCGCGGGCGCCAGGCTGGTCGGCGGCGCACGCTCGGTGGAAGTGAGGCGGCAGGAGGTCGAACAGCTGATCGTCGACGGCTTCTTCCCCAAGGTGCCGGCCAGTGAAAGGCCGGGGCGCGCACGGGGCGCGATTGTCGAGTTCGGCCTGCCATATGCGTCCGACCCCGCCGTGACCCGGCACGTTGCGGCGTTCCTGAGCCAGCACGCGGCGCAGTCGCGGGCGGCACTGGACGCACCACAGGCGCCGGCCGATGCCTTGCCGATGCCCGATACCCTGCTCCTCAACGGCGGCGTATTCAGCGCGCAGGCGCTGGCCGGCCGCATCGCCGACACGCTGGGCACGTGGCGCGGCGCGCCGCTGCAGGTCCTGCACAACGACAATCCCGACGTTGCCGTGGCCCGGGGCGCGGTCGCGTATGCCCGGGCCCGTGCCGGGCAGGCCCCGCGCATCGGCGGCGGCTCGCCGCGCAGCTACTTTCTGGTTCTCGATGATGGCGCGTCGGGGCAGCAAGGGATCTGCCTGCTGCCGCGCGGCACTGAGGAAGGCCACGAAATCCACCTCAGCGACCGCACCTTCGCCTTGCGGCTCGGCCATCCGGTGCAATTCCACCTGGCGTCCTCCGTCGCCGACACGGCCTATCAGCCCGGTCAGCTGACCGACCTGTCGGCGGGCGACTTCATCCGCCTGCCGCCGATCGCCACCGTCGTGCCGCCGCGCGGCGCCAGCGGCCCGCGGGAAACGCCGGTGCAGATCACCGCCTCGCTGACCGAGGTCGGCACGCTCGAGGTCCACTGCATCGACATTGCGGATGCCTCGCAGCGATGGCGCCTTGAGTTCCAGTTGCGTGGCAATGACACCCAGGCGGCACCGGCGCCCGATACGGCACACCCGTCCCTGCCCCAGGCCCTGGAGGCGATCGACCGCACCTTTGGCGCGCGCTCGCAGGACGTCGGCCCCAAGGAGGTCAAGCGGCTGCGTGCGCAGCTGGAACAGTTGCTGGGTGCGCGCGAGCAATGGGACAGCGCCGTGCTGCGCGAGCTGTTCGGCGCCTTCTGGGAACGCGCCCGGCGCAGGCGGCGCACTGCCGACCATGAACGCCTGTGGCTGAACCTGGCCGGCTATTGCGTGCGCCCGGGATTCGGCTATCCCCTCGACGAATGGCGCGTCGAGCAACTCTGGTCGCAGTACGACCAGGGCATCCAGTACGTCAACGAAAGCCAGAACTGGTCCGAGTGGTGGACGCTGTGGCGGCGCGCGGCAGGCGGGCTGGACGAAAGCGCGCAACTGCGCCTGCTGGAAGACATGGCCTTCTACCTGCAGCCACCCGGCAGCACCCGCTACAAGAAGCCCGCCGGGCCCGCCAGGGGCGGCTATGCCGATATGGTGCGCCTTGCCGGCTCGCTCGAGCGCATTCCCGCCGACGCCAAGATCGAACTGGCCGATTGGCTGCTGGCCCGGCTGCGCAAGCCATCCGAAAACAGCCAGGGCTGGTGGGCCGTGGGCCGCATCGGCGCGCGCCGGCCGTTCTACGGCAGCGCGCACAGCGTGGTGCCGGCCGGGACCGCCGCCCAATGGCTGGACGCGATCCTGGCCCTCGACTGGAAAAAGGTCGAGCCGGCAGCGTTCGCCGCCGTGCAGATCGCGCGCATGACCGGCGATCGCAGCCGGGACCTGCCCGACGAGATCCGGGCAACCGTGGTGCGCCGGCTGGAAGCCGCCAACGCGCCGCCAAGCTGGATTGCCATGGTGCGCGAAGTGGTGGAACTCAATACCGCGGACGAGGGGCGGGTGTTTGGGGAGGCGCTGCCCGCCGGGCTCAAGCTGATTGCGGGGTAGCGGACCAGCGCGAAGCGACTTGCAGGCGCCTCATTTGCCACTTATCTGCGCCAGCCAGACCGATGATCTACGATGACGGTAGGCTCCTTGCCTGCCCCACTCGTGAAGCCATCAGCGCCCCGCCCACCCCTCCCAATCCTGGTTGCCGCCATCGCGCTGGCCTTGCCCTGCTCGATCACCGCCGCCGACGACGCCCTTGCCCCGCAGCGCGCCGACATGGTCAGCGAGATCGCCGCGGTCGCGGCAGGGGCCGCCGCCCAGAGCGGCAGGCATGCCATCGACCCGCGCGTCATGGCCGTGATGGGCCAAGTGCCTCGCCACGAGTTTGTGCCGGACGCGCAGAAGCCGCACGCCTACGAGAACCGGCCGCTGCCGATTGGCCATGGCCAGACCATTTCGCAGCCGTATATCGTCGCCCTGATGACCGACCTGATGATGGTCAAGCCTGGCGACACCGTGCTGGAGATCGGCACCGGCTCCGGCTACCAGGCCGCGGTGCTGACCGGGCTGGCGCGCGCGGTCTATACCATCGAGATCATCGAGCCGCTGGGACGGCAGGCATGCGACCGCCTGAAGCGGCTGGCCTACCGGCAGGTGGCGTGCAAGGTGGGCGACGGCTACTACGGCTGGGACGAGCACGCGCCCTATGACGCCATCGTCGTCACCGCGGCGGCCAGCCACGTGCCGCCGCCGCTGATCCGGCAACTGAAGCCAGGCGGGCGCATGGTGATCCCGGTGGGCGCCCAGTTCCTGACGCAGTACCTGCTGCTGGTCGAAAAGGCCGCGGACGGCACCGTTTCCACCAGGCAGATCCTGCCGGTCAGGTTCGTGCCGCTGGTTGGCAAGCACTGAAGCGCGGCACATCAGCCCGGCCAGCTGACGCCATGCCACGCCCCCCGCTGTTCGCCCTGGCCTTGCTCTCCGCCACCGCGCTGGGCTACGAGATCCTGCTGATGCGGCTGCTTTCCATCATCCAGTGGCATCACTTCGCCTACATGATGATCAGCGTGGCACTGCTGGGCTATGGCGCGGCCGGTGCGCTGGTGGCGCTGGCGCAGCGAACGCTGGTCCGCCATTTCGTGCCAGTGTTCGCGGGCGGGGCCCTGCTGTTCGGCGTCAGCGCGATGGGTTGCTTCGCCCTGGCCCAGCACGTGGCGTTCAACCCCCTGGAGATCCTGTGGGAGCCATCGCAGCCGCTGCGCCTGTTGCTGATCTACCTGCTGCTGTTCGTGCCGTTCCTTTGCGCCGCCACCAGTATCTGCCTGAGCTTTTCCCGCTTCACCGGGCAGGTTCCCCGCATCTACAGCTTCGACATCCTTGGCGCCGGGCTGGGCTGCCTGGGCATCATCGTGGCGCTGTTCGTGCTGCATCCGGTCGATGCGCTGCGGCTGGTCGGCATGGCAGGCATGGCGGCGGCGGCGCTGGCATGCGTGGAATGCCGCTGGCACCGGCCCTGGCTGCCGGCGCTGCTGCTGTTGGCGGCAATCGCGCCGGCCGGCGTGCCAGGTGACTGGATTGCGCTGCGGCCGTCCGAGTACAAGGAGCTGAGCCAGGCCCTGCGCATCGGCAACGCGCGCGTGGTGGCGCAGCGCTCGAGTCCGCTCGGCCTGGTCACGGTGGTCGAGAGCCCTTCGATCCCGTTGCGGCATGCGCCCGGGCTGAGCCTCAATGCCAGCCAGGAGCCGCCAGCACAACTGGCCGTATTTACCGATGGCGACGGGCTCAGTGCGCTCAACCGCCATGACGGCCGGCGCGAACCGCTTGCCTACCTGGGCGACCTCACCTCTGCCGTGCCTTACCACTTGCTGCGCAATCCGAAGGTACTGGTGCTGGGCAGCGGTGCGGGGGCGGACGTGTTGCAGGCGGTCTATCACCAGGCCAGCGCGGTCGATGCCGTGGAACTGAATCCGCAGGTGATCGACCTGGTGCAGGGCCGCTTCGCTGCGTTTTCCGGCAAGCCGTACAGTGCCGCCGGCGTGCGTGTCTTTGCCGGCGAGGCGCGCGGCTTCCTGGCGGCCAGCACGGCACGCTACGACCTCATCCAGGTGGCCCTGCTCGATTCGTTCAGCACCTCATCGGCCGGACTGTACGCGCTCTCCGAGAGCTATCTCTATACCGTGGAGGCCTTCCAGGGCTACCTGCGCCATCTTCGGCCCGGCGGCCTGCTTGCGATCACGCGCTGGGTCACGCTGCCGCCGCGCGACATACCCAAACTGCTCGCCACCGCCGTGGCCGCCATGGAAGGCGCGGGCGTGCCCGAGCCGTCCCGGCGGCTGGCGCTGGTCCGTGGCTGGAAAACGGCCACGCTGGTGGTCAAGAACGGGGAATTCAGTGCCGCGGAGCTTGCCGCCCTCGCCGACTTCTGCCGCGCCCGTTCCTTCGACGTCGAATACTATCCCGGCATCCAGCCCGGCCAGGCGAATCGCTACAACGTGCTGGACCAGCCCTACTTCTTCGACGCCGCGCAGGCCCTGCTCGGCCCGGAACGCGACCGGTTCCTGTCCCGCTACAAGTTCGACGTGCGGCCCGCCACCGACGACAGGCCGTATTTCTTCCACTTCTTCAAATGGCGCACGCTGCCTGAACTGCTGTCGCTCAAGGCGCAGGGTGGACTGCCCTTGCTGGAATGGGGCTATCCGGTGCTGGTGGCCACGCTGCTGCAGGCCACCGCCCTGGCATTGCTGCTGATCGTGGTCCCGCTCTGGATCCTGCGGCGGCGCCCCCGGCCGCAGCCCGCCGCGGGGCCTGGCGGCAATGGCGCAGCCGTGCGGCGCTTGCGCGAATGGCGAGCCGGCTTCTACTTCCTGGCGGTCGGCCTCGGCTTCATGTTCGTGGAGATCGCCTTTATCCAGAAATTCATCCTGTTCCTGAGCCACCCGCTCTATGCGGTCGCGGTGGTGCTGTGCGCCTTTCTCTGCTTTGCGGGACTGGGTAGCCGATACGCCCAGCGCATGCCCGCGCGCGCTGGCAATGACCGCGGCAGGCGGCAGGCGGCGCTGGCCGTCAGCGGCATCTGCGTGGCCGCGCTGGTCTACCTGGCGGCGCTGCCGACGGTCTTCAGGCTGTTGATCGGGTTGCCGGACCCGGCCAGGATAGGTGTCTCCGTGCTGCTGATCGCGCCGCTGGCGTTCCTGATGGGAATGCCGTTCCCGCTCGGCCTGGCCCGGGTCGCGGCGCGCGACGAAACGCTGGTGCCCTGGGCATGGGGCATCAACGCCTGCGCCTCGGTGGTGGCGGCGGTCCTTGCCACGCTGGTCGCGATCCACGTCGGATTCACCGCGGTGGTGCTGCTGGCGCTGCTACTGTACGCTGCCGCGGCGCTTGCGTGCCCTTGAACCGGGGCCGCTCTCCCATGCCATGGCTGCGGGTCACCCCGTGCTAGGATGAATGCCCGCCCGGAAGAACGACGCCCAATCGGCCCATGACCACCCTCTACACAACCCTCGGCGTGGCACCGGACGCCACCCTGGACGAGATCAAGCGCGCCTACCGCCGCGCCGCGATGAAGTGGCACCCCGACCGCAACCTTGGCCGCGAGACTGAGGCGCATGCGGCATTCCAGGAAATCCGCGACGCCTACACCATTCTTTCCGATGCCGGGCAGCGCCAGATCTACGACGAGGTATTCGAGCGGGAAATGCAGCGCTGGCAGGCCGAGCGCGAGGCTCAGGAAGAGCAGGAGCGCGAGGCGCAACGCGAGAGCCAGCGCATCGCGCAGGAACATTACGAGAAAATGCTCGGTATCGCGATGCGCTTTGCCGACGACGGCCACAACCGCGACGTCATCTTCGGCGTGCTGCTCGGCCGCGACTGCGAGGCGGAACTGGCGTCACGCATCGCGGACAGTATATGGGCGCTGCAGGAGTCGCGGCGGGCAAGTGCGCGGGCCGCGCACGCGCCGGACACCGAGGCCGCCCAGGCGCCCGACGGGGCGGCAGCGTCAAACCCCGACGAGGAAACGCGGCCCAGGCGTCATGCCGGCGCCTTCGATTCGTTCTGGCACGGCTTGTTCGGCATCCGCTCGTAGCGGCGGTGTTTTCAGGACTGCCCCCGCGGGCGCACAAGCCGGTACAAAAGCACTAGATGTCGGGTGCGACCAGGAGCCCGCTTTTCACCGTGTGGATCAGCGCAAGGCGGTCTTCCACCGCCTTGCGCAGGACCTCGCGTCCCCTGAACGGATCCGTCAGGTAACTGGCGTACTGGCTTGCCCGAATCTGCACCTTGAGATGCATCGTCGTCGGTCCGCTCTCCGGCCATGTCACCAGGAACGCCGGATGGCTGTCCGCGCACTCAACGAAAGCAGCGTCAGGGGACGGGAAACAGGAGTCGGCGCCCTGGGCAAGGAACTGTAGATCCTTGTCCTTGAACTCGTAGGTTGCCATGGCTTACTCCCATCGCGCGAAGCCGGGCCCTCAGTGAATCTGCATCCCGCGCATGGCATGAATCCGGCCATGATGCTGCGTCAACGCCTCATACTGGCGCTGCAGCGCCGCGCTGGCCTCTGGCGGCAGCGGCTTCATCATGACGGACTGATACTCGCGCCTGGCGGCATCTTCCTCGTGCTCGCACATGCCCAGCACGGCGTCGTCATTGTTCGGCGACAGCATGTGGCGGAATGCCATCCAGCGGCGGTACAGCATGCCATTCATGCTGCCCCGGTCAGCTGGCGCGCCGCCCATGGCGCTGACCATCGACTGCAGTTCCTTTACCGACGCCCGGTACGATTCCGCGGTGCTGGTCAGAATGTCGCGCAGCGCTGCATCGCGCACTTCGCTGGCGCCGCTCATGCAGGCCAGTTCGCTGTCCTTGCCAGCCTCGATCAGCTGGTTCAGCGCCAAGACAGCTTGTTGCTGGTTGTTGCCCATGGAATTCTCCCAATTTGCATGCCAGCGATGCGCAACTTCGGCGCAAGTCGCCAGGTCTCGCCAACGGACGGACCGCCACGGCGCAACCGGCCGCGAGGGGAACGTCGGAGACGCCATCAACATGAATCAGCCGGTTCGCGCCGGGCCCCATCTGCCTGCCCGTTCAGAGGCAAGGCGTGATTCCATGATAGGAGATGGCTGAACCTCGCTTCAGCCCTTGCCCAGGATTGCCATTGCCTTGTTCGCATCGTCGAGCGAGTCCACCGACACGTACGCGACAAACTGCATCCCGATGACGGAGGCAGAGAATCCGCGCAGGTTGATTCCGCCTTCCGCCAGCTTTCGGGTCAGTTCCGCCACGATGCCGGGCCGGTCCCCGCCCATGATTCGCACCGAATGCAGGCTGTGCGTGACGTTGAAGCCGACCTGGGCAGCTGCACGGATTTCCCTGTCATTCTGCAGCGGTGTCACGAACACGACACCCTTGCCGGGGTCCTCCGGCGTGCGGCGCGCAATCGCGAATTGCAGGTCCGCACCGGCATCGCGCAAGGTCTCCAGTACCTCGGCGAGGCCGCCGGGACGGTCCGGTATGGTTGCCGCCCACACGTCCACGCGTTCCACGAGAAGATCGTTGGTCATTGCTCATTCCTCCAATGCCCTCCTACGAATCTAGCTTATGGCGGCCGCCAGGCAAGCTCCGGGCTCGGCGGACAGCGGCAGGGCGAATTCCTGGAAACTCCCCGTGCCCGGACTTAATATGGACTAGTCGTTTCAGGCAGCAATCGCAGGATAGTGGCACCGACCATACCTGGATGGATGCCATGGAAAGTGAAGGGGGATCGTCATGTCTGAAGGCAAATCGCCACGCCATGCTGCCCAGCAGGAATTGGCCGATGTGTCCGAGGCCGAAATCGCGGTCCATTGGCCCGAGGAGGACTATGTTCCGCCGGCCGGCCAGTTCATTGCGCAGGCCAATCTGACCGATCCCCATATTTTCGAGCGCTTCTCCCTCGAACGTTTCCCCGAGTGCTTCAAGGAGTTCGCAGACCTGCTGGACTGGTACAAATACTGGGAAACGACCCTGGATACCAGCAACCCGCCTTTCTGGCGCTGGTTCGTCGGCGGCAGGATCAACGCCTGCCACAATTGCGTGGATCGCCACCTCGCTGCATACAGGAACAAGACCGCGATTCATTTCGTGCCCGAGCCGGTGGATGAGGCGGTGCATCACCTCACCTACCAGGAGCTCTTTGTTCGCGTCAATGAGCTGGCCGCCCTGCTGCGCGAGTTCTGCGGCCTGAAGGCCGGCGACCGCGTCACGCTGCATATGCCGATGGTGGCCGAACTGCCCATCACCATGCTCGCCTGCGCGCGCATCGGCGTGATTCATTCGCAGGTATTCAGCGGCTTCAGCGGCAAGGCCTGCGCCGAGCGCATCGCGGACTCCGAGAGCCGGCTGCTGATCACCATGGACGCCTATCACCGCGGCGGTGAATTGCTCGATCACAAGGAAAAGGCCGACATCGCCGTGGCAGAAGCCGCCAGCGCCGGTCAGCAGGTCGAGAAGGTCCTGATCTGGCAGCGCTACCCGGGCAAGTATTCCAGTGCCGCCCTACTGGTGAAGGGCCGCGATGTCATTCTCAATGACGTGCTCGCCGGGTTCCGCGGCAGGCGTGTCGAGCCCGAGCCGATGCCGGCGGAGGCGCCGCTGTTCCTGATGTACACGAGCGGCACGACGGGCCGGCCCAAGGGCTGCCAGCATTCCACTGGCGGCTATCTGTCCTATGTGGCGTGGACCTCTAAGTACATCCAGGATATCCACCCCGAGGACGTCTACTGGTGCATGGCCGATATTGGCTGGATCACCGGGCATTCCTACATCGTCTATGGCCCGCTCGCGCTCGCCGCTTCGTCTGTCGTCTATGAAGGCGTGCCGACCTGGCCCGACGCCGGCCGGCCCTGGCGTATTGCGGAAAGCCTTGGCGTCAATATCTTCCACACCTCGCCCACCGCAATCCGCGCGCTGCGGCGCAACGGGCCCGACGAGCCGGCGAAGTACGACTGCCATTTCAAGCACATGACCACGGTGGGCGAGCCGATCGAGCCCGAAGTCTGGAAGTGGTACCACCGTGAAGTCGGCAAGGGCGAGGCGGTGATCGTGGACACCTGGTGGCAAACCGAGAATGGCGGCTTCCTCTGCAGCACGCTGCCGGGCATCCACCCGATGAAGCCCGGCAGCACTGGCCCGGGGATCCCGGGCATTCATCCGGTGATCTTTGACGAGGAAGGCAATGAGGTCCCGGCCGGCTCGGGCAAGGCGGGCAACATCTGCATCCGCAATCCCTGGCCGGGCATATTCCAGACCGTCTGGAAGGATCCGGACCGCTACGTGCGCCAGTACTATGCGCGCTACTGCAAGAATCCCGACAGCAAGGACTGGCACGACTGGCCGTATATGGCGGGCGATGGCGCAATGCAAGCGGCGGACGGCTACTTTCGCATCCTTGGCCGCATCGACGACGTGATCAATGTTTCCGGCCATCGCCTCGGCACCAAGGAGATCGAATCCGCAGCACTGCTGGTGCCGGACGTCGCCGAGGCGGCGGTGGTGCCGGTGGCCGACGAGGTCAAGGGCAAGGTGCCTGATCTCTATGTATCGCTCAAGCCGGGACTGTCGCCTTCCACCAAGATCGCGAACAAGGTCTCGGCCGCGGTGGTATCCCAGATTGGCGCGATTGCGCGTCCGCATCGGGTCGTGATTGTTCCCGACATGCCCAAGACACGCTCGGGCAAGATCATGCGCCGCGTGCTGGCGGCGATCTCCAACCACCAGGAGCCTGGCGACGTATCCACGCTTGCCAATCCGGAGGTCGTCGAGAAGATCAGGGAGCTGGCGACATAGGATGGCGCTCCTGCCGGCGGCTCCCGGCACGCCGCTCACTTCCGCTCATCGGCACCCCCTGCCCCGAGCGCCTCGAGCAGCGGCCGCAAGGCATCGAGTTCCGCGCCAAAGCCGCTCCAGTCCCCCGCCTTCAAACGCTCGACGGCGCGGTCATAGTGCGCGAGTGCTTCGCGCGCGCGGGCGTTCGCTGCGCCCTGCGCCGGAATCGCCGCCGGCGCGGATTCCTTGAACAGGGCCGCAAGCGCTGCGCCCAGGGTGTCCTCCATGACCACGCGATCGCCATAGGCGGCGATCACCCGCTTGAGTTCGGGCAACTGGCCGGACTCCGCACGCAGGTAGAGCGGCGAGACATAGAGGATGGAGTTCTCGATCGGCACGACCTGCAGATGGCCGCGGATGACGCGCGAGCCCATCTGGTTCCACAGCGAAATCTGCTGCGAGATCTCGGTATTCTGCTGGATGCGCGCCTCGATCTGGAACGGCCCGTAGACCAGCCTTTCCTTGGGGAAGGTGTAGGCGACGAGCTTGCCGTAGCTGGGGGGATCGGAGCGCGCAGCCAGCCAGGCGATCATGTTCTCGCGCTGGCTCGGCACCATCGGCAGCATCAGGACGAACTCGGCGCGCGGTTCGTCCGGCAGCCGCAGGATCATGTAGTAGGGCATCATCCGCGCGGCGGGCGTGTTCCCTGTGCTCATGCCGGTCAGCTGGCGAGGAAACTCCCACAGATCCTCGCGGTTATAGAAGACTTCTGCCGCTTCCATGTGGTAGGCGCGGTAGATCCGCGCCTGGATCAGGAACAGGTCCTCAGGGTAGCGGATATGCCGCTGCAGGTCCTGCGACATGGCGCCCAGCGGCCTGAACATGCCCGGGAAGATGCGCTGGTACACCTGCACGATCGGATCGGCCGGGTCGCTGGTGTAGAAGTCGACCGTGCCGTTGTACGCATCGATCACGACCTTGACGGCGTTGCGGATGTAGTTGGCGCCGCCACCGGTGCCGGGCTGCGAATAAGGGAACCAGCGGCTGGTGGTGTAGGCATCCTGGATCCAGTAGAGGCGACCGTCGCTCACGACCACATAGGGGTCATGGTCGAGGCTGAGGAACGGCGCAATCGTGCGCACGCGGTCCCGGATATTGCGATGGAGCAGGATGCGGCTTTCCTGCGTGATGTAGCCGCTCAGCAGGATATTGGGATCGCCGAGATGCCAGGCGAACAGGGTCCGGCGCGCGATGCCGCCGATTCCGATGCCGTCGCGCCCGCGGTAGGCCGTATAGACGTTGTCCTTGCCCTTGGGGTAGTCGAACTCGGGCACGCTGCCTTTGACGATGACATAGCCTTTGCCGCCTTCACCGAAATAGAGGCGCGGCTCCTGGATGACCGGGCCGCCGTCGGAGAGCGGGGGAATGTCATGCAGATAGAGCGAGGGCAGGCCTTCGGCGGATTTCTCGGTGACCGGCGACATCACCACGCCATTGCCATGGGTGAACAACAGATGCAGGTTCACCCAGGTCTGGGCATTGGCCGGAATCAGTGCCGGCTCAAGCTCCCGCGCCGACAGCATGACCTGCTGGTAGCCTGCGCCGAGCTGGTAGCGGTCGATGTCCGTCGCGAGGAACTTGTAATAGGTCCTGATCTCCTGCAGCTGCGCATAGGTATCGCGCAGCGGCTGCAGGTCCCACAGGCGGATGTTGTCGATGGTCGGCCGATTGGCCTGGAGCGCGGCGAGATTCAGGTTCTGTTCGACCGGAAACGGCTTTACCTCGATCTGCGTCAAGCCATAGGCCTCGCGCGTCAGCGCAATATTGTGTTGGAGATACGGTGTCTCGAGTTGCAGCTCGTTCGGCTTGACATAGAAACGCTGGAACAGTGCCGGCCAGATCGTGCCGAGCACGATTGCGCTGCCGACCACCAGCAGCGCCGCGGCCGCAGGCACCCGGTAGTCCCGCCAGCGCATATTGGCCCACGAAGCGGCGGCAGCCGCGGCAGCCAGGCCGAATTGCAGCCACAGGAGCGGCAGCCCGACATGGACATCGGTATAGCTCGCGCCGACCACGACCCCGTTGTCGCCGTAGAGCAGCATGAAGCGGTCGAGCCAGTAGGACCACGCCTGCAGCGCGAAGAACAAGCCGAGCAATGCCGATCCATGGGTAGCGGCCGCCGGCGAAAGCCCGCGCGGCGACCGGACCAGCGCGATGTCGCCGCGCAAGCCGTAGACCACGCCGGCAACTACTGCGCTGCAGCACAGCAGCAGGAGCAGCCAGTTCCTCAGTGCAAGATACGCCGGCAGCGTGAAGAAGTAGAAACCGATGTCCTTGGCGAAGATCGGATCGGTCTTGCCGAAAGGCACCTGATGGAAATAGCGCAGCGCAATGGCCCAGCTCGACAGTTCACCGACTGCCATGAGCAGCCCCACCAGGACGGCGACGCCGGCAATGGCGGCGCGCCAGGGGACGCGCGCCGCAATCTCGCCAACCGGCTGGCCCAGGACCTCCGGCCTCCAGGCCTGCGCCTGGCTCGCGCTGCGGTGCGCCAGCCAGCCCGATAGCCAGAGCGCGCCTGCCGAAACGGCGAATACGGCAAGGAACAGAAGCGCCTGGGTGGCGAATATCGTGCGGAACACCCCGGCGTAGCCAACCGAGGCAAACCACAGCCAGTCAACGATGAGGCCGGCGACGCGGCCGACAGCGATCAGCGCGACGATGGCGGCAACAACCCAGGTCGCAAGGCGTCTCAGGCGCGTGGCGTCCCTCGCTGGCGAGCGCATCGATCAAGCTCCTTTGCGGCACCGTCGCCCGAGCTGCCGCGCAGCCATGCATGGGTCCGGGGCAAATCGTGCAGCCTGAATCATTGTAGGCGAGGCAATCAGGCCGGGTTGATGCTGCGTCTCACCGCCGCGGGGGCAATTCATCAAGTATCTTTCCCGGCAGGTCGACTTGCTTTTCGTGACGACGATTTCAGCTCAGTCGTCGGGCCAAAGGAGACCGCGTCGTTTGATAAAATTCAATCGTTGAGTCTTGCAAGTCCCGGAAAGGGGACAAGCCCTATGCGCTGCGCAAGCTGCGGGTTCGAGAATCCGGCAGGTGCCAAGTTCTGCGAGGAATGTGGCGCCAGGCTTGTGCGTGCCTGCCCGGCCTGCGGGCAAGAGGCTAGCGCGAGCGCCAAGTTCTGCAGCGAATGCGGCGCGCCGCTGACCCCGTCAAGCGCGACGCCCCCGATCACCACACTTGCGCCCAGCGCCCCCGTCGACTACACACCTTCCTATCTGGCCGAGCGCATCCGGGCGGCGCAGGCGGACCTGGAAGCCCGCGGCGAGGCGGACGGCGAGCGCAAGACGGTGACCGCGCTGTTCGCCGACATGGCCGGCTCGACCGCGCTAATCCATGACCTGGATCCCGAAGACGCGCGCCGCCTGATCGACCCGGTGCTGGCGCTGATGATGGAGGCCGTGCATCACTATGAAGGTTATGTGGCCAGGTCGATGGGCGATGGCATCCTGGCGCTGTTCGGCGCGCCGATCGCGAACGAAGACCATCCGCAGCGGGCCTTGCTGGCGGCGCTGCGCATGCAGGAGGCCATGCGCCGCTACGCCGATGGGGTGCGTCTGGCCCAGGGGATCGCGCTGCAGATCCGCGTCGGCGTCAACTCCGGCGAAGTGGTGGTGCGCGCGATCCGCACCGAGGATTTGCACACCGACTACGACCCGGTGGGCAATTCGATCCACATTGCTTCGCGCATGGAGGGCATTGCGGTGCCCGGCTCGATTGTCGCGAGCGAACACACCCACAACCTGACCGAAGGCTATTTCGCCTTCAAGGCGCTCGGCGCGACGGCGATCAGGGGGCTGCCCGAGCCGCTCGCGGTGTTCGAAGTCCTCGGCCTCGGCCCGCTGCGCACCCGGCTGCAGGTGTCGGCCAGCCGCGGGCTGGCGCGCTTTGTCGGCCGCGCTCGCGAGCTCGAGCAGCTGCGCGAAGCGCGCGCGCGGGCGCAAGCCGGACACGGCCAGATCGTCGGCGTGGTCGGCGAGCCGGGGGTCGGCAAGTCGCGGCTATGCCTCGAGTTCAAGCAGCTCGCGCCGCGCCAATGCCTGGTGCTGGAAACCTTCTCGGTATCACACGGCAAGGCCTATCCGTATCTGCCGCTGATCGAGCTGCTGCGGAACTACTGCGAGATCACGGCGCAAGACAATGAGCGCCGGCGGCGCGAGAAGCTGACCGGCAAGGTCCTGACCCTGGATCGCGCGCTGGAAGACACCCTGCCCTATCTGTTCCACCTGCTTGGTGCCGCCGAGCCGAACTCGGTGCTGGCGCAGATGGACGCCCAGGTCCGCCGGCAGCGTACTTTCGAGGCAATCAAGCGGCTGCTGGTGCGCGAGAGCCTGGCCCAGCCGCTGGAGCTGATCGTCGAGGATCTGCAGTGGCTCGACAGCGAGACCGAGGCCTTCCTTGGTTTTCTCGGCGAGAGCGTGGCCAGCGCCCGCATCCTGCTGCTGGTCAATTACCGGCCCGAGTACCGGCACGACTGGGGCCGCAAGAGCTACTACACCCAGCTGCGGCTGGATCCCCTGGACGAAGCCGACGCCCGGGAACTGCTGCGGGCCTTGCTGGGCGACTCCGCCGGACTCGCACCGCTCGAGCACCTGATCCTGGAACAGACCGAAGGCAACCCCTTCTTCATCGAGGAAGTAGTGCAGACGCTGATCGAGGAGAACGTGCTGCGCGGCGAGCGCGGTCATTACCGTCTCGAGCAGATCCCGACCATGCTGCACATCCCGACCACCGTGCAGGGGGTGCTCGCCGCCCGCATCGACCGCCTGCAGCCGGCCGAGAAAGCGCTGCTGCAGACCCTGGCGGTGGTCGGCAAGGTATTTCCCTGGAGCCTGCTCGCACGCGTCATCGAGCAGCCCGAGGACACAATCAAGAACCTGCTGACGCGGCTGCAAGCCGGGGAATTTATCTACGAGCAGCCGGCGTTTCCGGAGGTGGAGTACAGCTTCAAGCATGCGCTGACCCAGGAAGTGACCTACGGCTCGCTGCTGAGCGAGCGGCGCCGTGCGCTGCATGAGCGCACCGCCCAGGCGATCGAGGCCCTGTTTGAGGCCCGGCTCGAAGAACACTGCAGCGATCTGGCGCATCATTTCAGCCGCAGCGGCAACGCGCCGAAGGCAGTGGAATACTTGCATTGCGCCGGGCGGCAGGCGGCGCAGCGCTCTGCCAATGCCGAAGCGGTCGCCCACCTGACCAAGGCCCTCGCCTTGCTCAAGACGTTGCCTGATGGTCCCGAACGCGCACGGCAGGAACTTGCACTGCAGATCACGCTCGGTCCGGCCTGGATGTCCACCCATGGACTCGCTGCCCCGGAAGTCGAGGCGACTTACACCCGCGCGCTGGCACTGTGTCGACAACTCGGGGAAGCGAATCAGCTCTTCCCCGCCTTGATGGGGCTGCGCACGTCGCTCATCGTCCGCGGGGAGCTGTCGACCGCACACGAGTTGGGCAAACAACTCCTGACGCTGGCCCAGGAGGCGCAGGACCCGGCGTTGCTGGTACAAGCCTATCGGGCGGTGGGCGTCAGCTTGCTCGCTCTCGGCGAACTGGGCGCTGCCCGCACGCAGCTGGAACAGGCCCTGGTGCTCTATGACTCGGGCAAGTGCCAGTCGCCTGCCTTCTTCCTGGAGCCCGGTGTGCTGGCGCTGGCCTGCCTGGCCCTGGACCTGTGGCTGCTCGGCTATCCGGACCAGGCCCTCGCGCGCAGCGAGGAGATGCTCGCGCTGGCCCGGACCTTGTCCCACCCTCCTGACTCGGCCAATGCCCTGACCTTCGCCGCCATGCTTCGCCTGTACCGCGGCGAGACGCAGCCGATGCATGAACTGGTTGAAGCACTTCTCGCCCTCTCGACCGAGCACGGCTTCCCGTTCTGGCTGACTTCCGGAACCATCCTCTCGGGCTGGACGCTGGTCGCGCAGGGACGCACGGCGGAAGGCATCGAGACGATGCAGCAGGGCCTGAGCGCCTACCGGGCCACCGGGGCAGCGATTTGGCAGACACATTTCCTGGCGCTGCTGGCCGAAGCCCACGGGAAAGCGGGACAGGCCGAGGCAGGGCTGCAGATGCTGGCCGAGGCGCTGGCCGTGGCGGACCGAACCCACGAGCGCCTGTACGAGGCGGAGCTGTATCGGCTCAAGGGGGAACTGACGCTGCTGCAGCCAGGCTGCGCGGGCGCGGCGGGCACCGGCCGGGACGAGGCCGAGGCCTGCTTCCAGCAGGCGATTGCGATCGCGCGCCGCCAGGGCGCCCTGTCGCTGGAGCTGCGCGCGGTGATGTCCCTGAGCCGGCTGTGGCGGCAACACGGCAAGGAGGTCGACGCCCGCGAGATGCTGGCCGAGGGCTACGGCCGGTTCACCGAAGGCTTCGACACCGCGGACCTGCAGCAGGCCAAGGCGTTGCTCGCCGAGCTGGACTGAAGATCATGAGGGAGCTGTCCAACCACCTGCCCCGACCTGATTCGAGCATCTGATTCTAAGGATATGCTGATCTGAGGAATAGAATTACAATTCCTGTCGATTTTGAACGACAGTTCGCACGCCTGTGCTCCTGCCCGCAAATATCATGGACACGTACCCAGAACAAGACCAAGGTGCCTGCCATGCCGACCGGATCTCCCCTGACTGCCGCCCCTCCGGCAACTCTCCCGCATCTCCCCTCGCCAGCCGCGCCGCTCGACCAGCTGGCGCTCAATCTCGAGGCCACCTTCGCCCACAGCGCGCGCATGGTGGCCGGCCACATCGCCATGCACCTGCCGGACACCGACACGCTGCTTGCAACACTGCCGCCAGGCGCCCTGCTCGGCAAGCCGGATACCTATGCCCGCCACCTGGTCCATGCCGACCCGCTGGAGCGCTTCTCGGCGATGGTGCTGGTCTGGCGCCCGGGCCAGGCCAGCCCCGTGCACGGCCATCGCACCTGGTGTGCCTACCGCGTGCTGCGCGGCACGCTGAGCGAACAGCACTACCGGTGGGATCCCGCCAGCCGGCAGGCGCGCCATGCCAACACCGTCACGCGCATGGCCGGCGATACCTTCAGCGTGCCGGCCGGGCTGCAGCATATCCATGCGCTGGGCAATGCCAGCGACGAGATCGCCGTGTCCCTGCACCTCTACGGCGTGCACCGCGACCACATTGCCACCGGCGTGAACCTGCTGGTGGCGACCGCCGACGCCTAGCTTTTTCCGCGCGTAGCCGCGCCGCATGCGCGCGCCTGCCCACCCTCACCTGAACCGCTACGCGCCATGGACCGCTACGACAAACAGATTCTCGCCATCCTGCAGGAAGACGCCACCGTGCCGGTGGCAGAGATCGGCGAACGCGTCGGCCTGACCTCGACGCCATGCTGGCGCCGGATCCAGCGGCTGGAAGACGCCGGTCTGATCCGCAAACGCGTGGCACTGCTCGACGCCGACAAGCTCAATGCCGGGGTCACGGTCTTTGTCTCGGTCCGCACCAGCCAGCACAACGTGAAATGGCTGGCGCAGTTCCACGGGCTGGTGGCATCGATCCCGGAAGTGACCGAGTTCTACCGCATGGCCGGCGATACCGACTACCTGCTGCGCGTGGTGGTGCCGGATATTGCCGCCTACGACCGCGTCTACAAGAAGCTGATCCAGGGCGCCGAGCTGGCCGACGTCAGTTCCAGCTTTGCGATGGAGCAGATCAAGTACACCACGGCGCTGCCGCTCGATTATGCGTAGGCCGGCACCGGCCCTTCATGCGCACATGTCAGCTAAGTGAACTTGAACGCCAGCGAAATAATGATCGGCCCCAGCACCGGCAGCAGCACGTTGGCAATGGCATAGGTAATGGTGTAGCCCAGCAACGGCACCGAGCTGTGGCTGGCGGCCAGGATGGCGCTGATCGCCGGGGTGCTCACGTGCTGCCCGGCAATCGCGCCAACCAGCAGCGGGCCTTCGATCTTCAGGATCTTGTGCCCGATCCACAAGGACAGGCACGCCGGCCCCAGCGACACGGCCAGCCCGATCAGCGGCAGCACCGCGCCGTGCTCCCGGATCAAGGAGATCGCATCCGGCCCGGCGGACAAGCCGACGCATGCGACAAAGACCGCCAGGCCCAGGTCCTTCAGGATCTGCACGGCCGACCTCGGGAAGGTGCCGCGCGACGGCCTTCTTGAATTGATCCATCCGAACACCAGGCCGCTGAGCAGCGCCCCGCCCCCGCTGCCAAGCGAAATATGCATCCCGCCAAGGCTCAGGCTCAGGGTTCCCACCAGCAGGCCTGCCAGGATGCCCAAGCACAGGAAGACCAGGTCGGTGACCTCGGTTGCCTTCGCTTCCACGCCGATTCCGGCAATGGCTTCGGACAGCGACGGCTCCAGGCCGACGATGGTGACCACATCCCCATGCTGCAGCGGCGTGGAACGCGTAATCGGCAGCGACATCCCCGAGCGCCGCACCTGCAGGATCCAGACTTCACGCAGGCGGCGTGCGCCGGCCAGGCGGGCCAGTTCGCCGATGGTCTTGCCGTTGACCCTGGGCTTGTTCACGATGACCTGCTTTTCGACCAGCTGGATGGCATCCGTGTGGGCCTCGGGCAGCAGGACTTCGGGCCCGATCAGGGCTGCCGCCTTCAGCAGGTTGCTGCGGATCCCGACCATGGCCAGGATATCGCTGGCCTGGACCTTGTCGTCATCGCCAAGCTCGATGCTGGTGCCATCACGCAGCACCGTGACGATGGACGCCCGGCCACCCACCTGTTGCTGCAGCTCGCTCACCGTCATGCCGGCGGCCTGGTGCACGGAATAGGCGCGCCCGATCAGGCGCGGCAGCGCGGGTTGCGTCGCGACGTCGTCCTCGGACGCGGCATCCATCTTCGCGGCGACTTCCCTGGCGGCCTTGCGCAGATCGATGCCCAGCAAGGCCGGCGCGATCTGGCTGGTGAAGAACACAATGCTGATCAGGCCGACCAGGTAGGTCAGCGTATACGCCGTGGCGATATTGGCCTCGTAGCGGCTCACGGTGGCGGCGTCCAGCCCCAGGTGCTTCAGCGCTTCGGCGGCGGTGCCGACCACGGCCGATTCCGTCGCCGCACCGGCGGCCAGGCCGGCGGCGGCGCCGGGATCGAAGCCCAGGTAGGCGGCCGCACCGATGGCGATGGCGAGCACGACGATGGCTTCCACCACCGGCAGGACCATATAGCGCAGGCTCGACCGGTTCAGGTTGGCAAAGAACTGCGGCCCGCCGGAGTAGCCCATGGCGAAGATAAACAACGCGAAGGCCATGTCCTTGAGCTCGCCGTGCATCTGGCAACCGGTCTGCCCCATGAACAGCGCGACGATCAGCGTGCCGCAGACTCCCCCTAGCTGGATCGGGCCCACGCGTGCCTTGCCGATGAAGTAACCCAGGCCCACGGTGATGAAGAGCACCATCAACGGGTTGCCTGCAAACAGATCAACGGAGCATTTCATAGGGGGCGTCGCTTGCGGGGGGCTTGTTGTCAGGGATTGAGCGGAGGCAGTGCGCGTATGGCTTGCCGGTGCCGGCGCACCGGTGCCCTGGCGGCATGGCGGCGCAGGGCGTGGGCCAACGGGGTGCCATTCCAGGCGGCCTGGGCCGGCATCGCGCCGTAGAGATGGCGTTGCAGGCCGGTCACGGCATCGGCAAGGGCGGCATCGCCGAGCGACTCTGCCCACGCTGCGGGGGTGGTGCCATGGGCGGCGCGCGTCCATGCCCCCAGCGCCTGGCTGGCGGCAGCGGCATTGCCTGCCTGGCAGGCTTGCAGCGTTGCTTCCAGCTGCGCGTCGGCACCTTCGGCGCGGGCGCGCTTGCGCTCGGCCAGCCGCTGGCGCAGCCGGGCCAGCGCCGGCCGCATACGCCACCACGACAGCCCGGCTGCCAGCACAGCCACCAGCCCCACTGCCCCCCACAGCAACGTCCGCCAGGGCAAGCCGCCCTCGCCCGGAAGCGCGCCGGCAGACGGACCGCCCGGGGCCAGCGCGCTGCCCGCGCGCACGGCAGCCACTACCACCTTGATCGCGGGCGCTTCGGACTTTGCCGGCTTGCGTGTGGTCGGATCGACCCAATCCACTGTCACCGCCGGCAGCGTGTAGGTACCGGTCCGCTCGAACACGTAGGTGATGGCATCCACGCGCGTGCCGCCCGGCCCGGGCGCGTCCTGGGCGTGATCGGACAGCCGCGCATCGGCGCTGAAGACCCGCACCCCGCGCGGCGCCGCGGCGTGCGGTGGATGGATCATCATGGCCTGGGTCTGCGGCGCAAAGGTGGTGACGGTGCGCACCAGGGCATCGCCCGCGCGCAGCCGCACGGTGCCTTCGTCGGAGGCGTGGTCCAGCGCCTGCGTCACGGTGAGCCGGGCCACCGGCAGCAAGGGCCCTCCGGTTCCGGCGCCGGCCTTCACCGCGCCGCCGGCTCCCGCGCTGATCCGCGTGGGCGGGAAGGTCACGCTGCCCTCGCGCGGCGCGCCGTCGTCGCCTGCATAAGTGAAGCGCACGGTCGCGGATGGCAGCTCGAAGTCGCCGTCCTGCTCGGCGGTAAAGGCATAGGTCTTGCGGATGCCGGCGTAGGCAACGCCATCGATGGTTTCGATCGAGTTCAGCGCGCGCTGGTCAGGCATGGTGACGACGGCGCCCGGCACCTGGAGCACCGGGAAGGCCGGCGCCGACATGAAGAAGTTGGGCGCCAGGATGGTGACATCGATGCTGACCTGCTGGCCGACCAGCACCGGCTGCTTCGCGCCCACTTCCACGCGCACGATGGGCTCGGCGGCACGCGCCAGCAAGGGCAGCAGCAATGCCGCCATCAGCAAGACCAGCGGCGCAAGCTGCCGCAGCCACGCGCGCTGACACACGGCGCGGCCGCTCATGGCTGCCCCTGCTGCGGTGCGGCCTGCCCGCGCTGCAGCGCGAACTTGCGCTGCAGCAGGTCGGTCGGCGTGCTCTGGATCGCGCGCATCCACATCTCGGCGTCCTGCGTCAGGCCGATATGCATGGACTGGCCGCCCTGCTCCGGCGGCTTCGCGGCGTCGTACTTGATTTCATCCGGCGGCACGTCGGGGGGCTCTTCCTGGTCGTCGGGCTCTGGCTTGTCTTTCGGCTTCTGCTGCGCCAGCAGCTTTTCCATCAGTGCCAGGTTGGCTGTGGCCGCCGGCCATTGCGGCTGGCGCCTGAGGGCCTGGCGGTAGCGCGCGGCGGCTTGCTGGTACTGACCCTGCCGCGCCAGCGCATTACCCTGGTTGTAGTCGGCCTGCGGTGAATCGACCAGCGCGAAGCTCTGCACCGCCTGCGCGTACTGGCCGGCGCGATACTGGGCGACGCCGCGCCACATCGCATCGTCGAACAGCGTCGCGGCGCGCGCGAAGTCGCCCTGCTCGAAGGCGCGGCGGCCTTGCTGGTCATGCGTCAGCCACAGGTCGGCAAAGCGCCACGGCCGCGCGGCATCGGCCTGCTGTGCGCGCAAGCCCGGCTGCGGTGCGGCGAGCGCCAGCGCCAGCAGCAGGCCGGCGCTCCAGCGCACGGTCCAGCCCTTGCGGAACCACAGCATGGCCAGCAGCGTGACCGGCAGCACCAGCCACCAGCCTTCATCCTTCCAGCGCGTGCGGTCGCCAGCCTGCATCTGTTCGAGGTGCGACTGCACATGGCGCTGCACCCACGCCACGTCGTCGTCGCTGCCGGGCGTGAAGGTGGCGAGCGGTGCGCCGCTGTCGTCGCCGAAGCGCTTGAACGCCGCCACGTCCAGCCGCGCGAACACGCGCGCGCCGTCCTGTTCGACATAGCCGCCCTCTGCATTGCGCAGCGGCCCGCCCGGTTCCGTGCCGATGGCCAGCACCACCGGCTGGCTGCGGCCGCTGTCCGCCTGCGTGCGGAAGGCCCTGGCGGCGGCGGGGTCCACGCCGTCGGTCAGGAACAGGATGGTGCCGGGCACCGGCTCATGCGCCAGGTCGGCGTCGATGGTGCGCAGCGCCTGTGCCATGTCGCGCCCCGGCACCGGCATGATGCGGGTCTGCAGCGCATCGACAAAGGTCTGCAGCAGGTTGGTGTCGTCCGTCAGCGGCAGCACCAGGTGGGTGGAGCCGGCATAGGCATAGATCGCCGTGCGGCCGCCGTCGCGGCGCGCCAGCAGCGCCTTGATCTTGAGCTTGGCGCGCTCCAGCCGCGTGGGCGTGACGTCCACTGCGTCCATGGTGCGCGACAGGTCCACGGCGATCGCCAGCGGCGCCTTGTCGTCCAGGAACGGCGGGCGCTCCTGCCGACAGCTCGGCCCTGCCAGCGCGATGGCGCCGAGTGCCAGCAGCAGCGCGGTCAGGTGGACCGGGCGCAGCGCCACGCGGCGGCGTTCGCCGATCATCAGCGCGTCGAGCAGGTGCGGCGCGATGGTCTGGCGCCAGCGCCGCCGCACGTCGCCGCGGCGCTGCACCGCCCACACCAGCAGGGCTGCCGGCACCAGTACCAGCAGCCACCACGGGCGCAGGAAATGGAAGTGCGCAAGCGTGTCGAGCAGGGCTTGCATCAGCGCCCCTCCCCGCCGGCATTCACCATCTCGTCGTCGGCGCCTTCAGCCGAATGGCGCGGGCGCGACAACCACGCCGAGTAGCCGAACATCAGCAACTGGTACGCCAGCACCAGCGCCAGCGCTGCCCCCAGCGGCCACATGAACAGCTCGCGCCGCGGCCGCCATGACAAGGTCTTCTGGTTGTGCGGCGTGATCCGGTCCAGCGTCGCGTAGATGGTCTCCAGCCCGGCCTGGTCGGCGCCGAAGAAGTAGCGCCCGCCGGTCTGCGCGGCCAGCCGCTGCAGTACGCCGAGATCGACCTTCTCCTCGCCCGAAGCATTGGGATCGCCGATGCCGATGGTATGCACCACCACCTTGCGCTCCCTGGCGATCCCCCCCGCGCGCTCGGGCGGCATCCGGCTGGCGGTGTCGTTGCCGTCGGTCAGCACGATCAGCACTTTCTCGGGCGCTTCGCTGTGCTCGAACATCTTGATGCCGAGCCCGATGGCATCGCCCAGCGCCGTGCTCGGCCCGGCCATGCCCGGCAGCAGGCCGGTGATCAGCGTCTGCACCAGTGGGTGATCCAGCGTGAACGGTGCCAGCGGGTACGGTGCGTCGCCAAACACGATCAGGCCGATGCGGTCGCCCGGGCGCCTGGCGACAAAGCCGCTCACCACCTGCCGCACCGCCTGCACGCGCGGGATCAGCGCGCCGGACGGGTCGCGGAAGTCGCGCGTGTCCATCGACTGCGACAGGTCCAGCGCGATCAGCAGGTCGCGCGCCGGCTGCACCTTCTGGATCGGCGCCTCCAGGAACTGCGGCCGCGCCAGCGCCGTCACCACCAGCACCCACGCCAGCGGCGCCAGCACCCATTGCAGCCGGTTGCGGCGCGGCACCACGGCCCCGGTGGCCGGGGTCAGGCCGGCGGCGCTGGCCACCTCGCCAAAGAACGGCAGGCGCACCGACGGGCTTTCCTCGCGGTACGGCGGCAGCCACCACCACAGCAGCAACGGCAGCGGCAGCAGCACGAAGAGCCAGGGGTATTCAAACTGGTACATGGTGCTCCGCAATCCAGCGCCGGCACGCGCCGGCCACCGCCTGCACCTGCGTCTCGGGCCATTGCGCCAGCACCGCGTCGTCGCGGTATTCGGCGTCCTGCACCAGCGCAGCCAGCAGCGGCGCGGCATCCTGGGCGCGCCCGGCGTGTGCCTGCAGGAATTCGGCCCAGCCGGCGCCGGCCAGGCTAGCAACCTGGGCGCGCGGCCACGCGGCCAGCGCCGTGCGCTTGAGCAGCGCCGCCATCTGCCGCAGCGCTGCGACGCGGTGCGCGGGGTCAGCGCCCAGCGGCAGTCCTGCCAGTTCGGCCAGCGCCTCGCGCCGGTAGCGGTTGGCGCGGTAGCGCCGCCACGCGCGCCAGCCGGCCCAGGCCAGGACCAGCAGCAGCAAGCCGCCGGCGATCGGCCAGCCGATGGTTTGCGGCACCCACGATGGGGGCGGCGGCACGGCTACGTCGGCAAGGGTGGCCAGCGTAGCGACGCCCGTGCTGTCTTCGACGCCCGCTGCGGTGCTGTGCGTGAGGCTCATCGCGCCGCTCCTGCGCGTTGCCGCACCGGCGTCTGCTGCAGCGGGCGGCCCAGCAGCCGGCGCAGCTGCAGCGCCGTTTCCTCTGCCGCCGACAGCGGCAGCAGCGGCACGCCGATGGCGTGGTGCCAGTCCAGCAGCGCCTTGGCGTGCGTATCGACAAACTCCGCAATGCTGCGTCGCGTGGCCGCATGGCCGAAGCCCAGCTCCACCTGCAGTTCGCCGTCGCTGACCACCAGCTGGCCGGACTCCGGCAACTCGCTCAGGAATGGATCGTGGACCAGGATGGTCAGCACGTCGTTGCGCGCGGCCATTTCCAGCATCAGGTCGCGGGTGTGGTCGTCATGGCCGTCGAAATCGCTGATGACGATGACCAGGCAGTCGTGGCGCGCCATGCGCGCGGCGCGCTCCAGCGCCGCGTTCAGCTGCCCCGCGGCGCGCCGCGATGGTGCGTCGGCGCGCAGGGCCTGGTTGAAGCGCGCAATGCCGCCCAGCAGCTGCTGCACGGCTTCGCGGCTGCGGCGCGGAGTGAACTCCTCGGCCTTCGCATCGCCGAACACCACGCCGCCAACGCGGTCGCCTTCGGCCAGCACGCGCCAGGCGGCCAGCGCCGCGGCCTCGGCGGCGCTGACCGACTTCATCGCGCGCCGGCTGCCGAAGAACATATTGATGCGCTGGTCCACCACCAGCAGCACTGGGCGGTCCTTTTCCTCGGTGTAGACGCGCACGTGCGGCTGGCCGGTGCGCGCGGTCACGCGCCAGTCCATGCTGCGGATATCGTCGCCGGGCAGGTACAGGCGCAGTTCCTCGAAGGTCAGCCCGCGTCCGCGCACCTTGGAGGCGTGGCGGCCGGCCAGCACGCTGTGCACCGGCTGGCGCGGCAGGAAGTGGAAGTCGCGCGCGGCCACTTCCAGCGCGGCCAGTGCCGCTGCATCCACGCTGACGCCCGGCGTGGCGCGGCTGGCCGCGTCATGGGCGTCCGGCACGGGCGAGCGGGTCCGGGATCGAAGGTTGGCGCGCATGCGGTCGCCTCCGGCGGATCAGGCTACGGCGACCTGCTGCACCAGGCGGTCGATGACAGCGTCAGCCGTGATGCCGGCGGCATGCGCTTCGTACGACAGGATCAGCCGGTGGCGAAAAACTTCGTGCACGATGGCCTGCACGTCTTCCGGCGTGACGAAGTCCCGCCCGCGCAGCCACGCATGCGCCCGCGCCACCTTGTCGAGCCCGATCGACCCGCGCGGGCTGACTCCGATCTGGATCCAATTGTCGAGATCGTCGTCGACCTGCTTGGGCTCGCGGGTGGCGTGCACCAGTGCCACCACATAGCGCGCCACGGCATCGCTCACGTGAATCGCATGAATCTCGGCACGGGCCGCGAAGATGATGTCCTGCGCAAGCTTGTGCGCCTGCGTCGCCGTACCTGCAGCACCGTCGGCAACTTCCTCGCCGCGCGCCAGCCTGACGATCTCGCCTTCAGCATCCGCCTCCGGATAGCCAACGTTGACGTGCATCAGGAAGCGGTCCATCTGCGCCTCAGGCAGCGGATAGGTGCCTTCCTGCTCGATGGGGTTCTGCGTGGCCATGACCAGGAACAGCCGATCGAGCTTGTGCGTGGCGCCGCCCACGGTAACCTGCCGCTCTTCCATGGCCTCGAGCAAGGCCGCCTGCACCTTGGCCGGCGAGCGATTGACCTCGTCGGCCAGGATCAGGTTGGCAAAGACCGGCCCGGGCTGGAAGCGGAACTCGCCCTTGCCGGCCTCGCTGAAATAGACCTCCGAACCGGTAATATCGGCCGGCAGCAGGTCGGGGGTGAACTGAATGCGTGACAGCCGCGCATCCAGGTTTTTTGCCAGCATCTTGATGGCGCGGGTCTTGGCCAGCCCGGGCAGGCCCTCGACCAGCAGATGGCCGTCGGCGAGCAGGCCGAGCAGCAGCCGCTCGATCATGCGTTGCTGGCCGACGATGGATTCGCCCATGCGCTGTTGCAGGGCCAGTACGTCGTCGCGAATGCTCATCAGTAAGTCCCTGGGCTGTGGATGACCGTCGGCGGCCATGCAAGGCCGCCGACGGATCTTCTTTGCTTACTTCGCTTTGGAGGGCTGGTCCAGGCTCTTGGTCAGGGCCTCCATCATCTGGTCGATGCTGAAGCTCGCCGGACGCTGGGACGGCGGATAATCCTTGAAGGTCTGGAGGAACGGTGCCACCCGCCATACGCCGTACTGAATCAGATAGGCATTCTTGCCAAGCCAGTCATAGTACTGGTCGGACACGACGTCGGCGCGCTCGTAAGGATCCATGCGCAGATTGAAGACCTTCGGCGCCCGCAGGCAGGTGAAGGGATTGGACCATACCTCGAACCCGCCAGGCTTGCGCTGCTCGCAGAAGACAATCTTGAAGTCGTTGTAGCGATAGGCGACCAACATGCCGTCGTCATTGAAGTAGTAGAAATCGCTACGCGGTCCGGTCTTGGACTGCCCGGTGAGGTACGGCACGAAGTTGTAGCCGTCCAGATGCACCTTGAAGGACTTGCCGCCAACGCTGGTCCCCTTCAACAGGCGCTCCTTGATGTCGGTATCGCCGGCCGCTGCGAGCAGCGTGGGGAACCAGTCAAGGCCCGAGATCATCGTGGTAGACACCGTGCCAGGCTGGATGCGTCCCGGCCAGCGAACCATGGCCGGCACGCGGAACGCGCCTTCCCAGTTGGTGTCCTTTTCACTGCGGAACGGCGTGGTGGCGGCATCCGGCCATGACCACTGGTTCGGGCCGTTATCGGTGGTGTAGATGACGATGGTATTTTCGGCCAGCTTCAGGTCATCCAGCGTCTTGAGCAGTTTGCCGACGTGGCCGTCATGTTCGATCATGCCATCGGCGTAATCGTTGCCGGCCATGCCGCTCTGGCCCTTCATGGAAGGCCGCACGTGGGTGAACAGGTGCATGCGCGTGGTGTTCATCCACACAAAGAAGGGCTTGTCGGCCTTCGCCTGCTTGGTGATGAAGTCGGCTGCCGCCTGCGTGGTTTCGTCGTCGATCGTCTCCATCCGCTTCCTGTTCAGTGGGCCGGTATCTTCGATCTTGCCATCCGCAAAGGAGTGAAGCACACCACGCGGAGAGTTCCCCTTGGTGAAGTTGGTGTCGTTCTTGGGATAGTAGGGTTGCTCCGGCTCCTCTTCCGCATTCAGGTGGTAGAGATTGCCGAAGAACTCGTCAAAGCCATGCGCCGTCGGCAGGTATTCGTCGCGGTCGCCGAGGTGGTTCTTGCCGAACTGGCCAGTTGCATAGCCAAGCGGCTTCAGCGCCTGGGCGATCGTCACGTTCTGCGCCTGCAGGCCGACCTTCGCGCCGGGAATGCCAACCTTCAGCAGGCCGGTGCGCAGGCCCACTTCACCAGTGATGAAGGTGGAACGGCCCGCCGTGCAGCTGTTTTCGGCGTAGTAGTCCGTGAACATCATGCCTTCGCGGGCAATGCGGTCGATGTTTGGCGTGCGATAGCCCACAACGCCGTGACTGTAGGCGCTGATATTGGTCTGCCCGACGTCGTCACCGAAAATCACCAGGATATTGGGCTTCTTGCCTGAGGCAGCTCCGGCCGGGGCCGCCGGCGCGGAGCCGGTGCCCGCGGGAGTCGGGGCTTCCAGGGCAACAGGCGGATTCTCTTTGGCCGGTGCCGGCGCCGCCGCGGTGGGCGGTGCACCGGACGGCTGCGCCGCAGCCGGCGCCTCCGCAGGCGCCTTGGCTTCCTCAGCCTTTTTGCAGCCCGCAATGGTCAGAATGGCGACTGCCATCACGGCCATAGCAAAGCGGCACCCCTGCCTCTTCCCGTTTGCTTCCTTCGCTTGACTCATTTCTGCCTCCAATTGACAGGCCAACCATCACTTTGCTTTCCGTGCGCGCGAATGCCTGCCGGGCAGGCAAACCCTGCTCACTGCGGCTTGTTCCCGGGATAAATCCGCTGCCAGTCCTGTTTCATGCTGACCACCGTCCAGCCCTTTGCCGCGGCGGCATCGAGCGCCTTGTCGAGCTTGCCGACCTTCGATTCGCGGTCGTAGGCGAACTCGCGTTCGGCGTCGTCGTGGCGCACCAGCACCGCCATGCGCGGCCCATCGCCGCTGGTGGTGTACTCCAGCATCTGCAGGTCGCCGTCGGAATTGCCGACGGCGAGGATCGGGCGGCGGCCGATATTGCGGTAGATGCCGACCGGCTTGCCCGGACCGTCATCGACGAAATCCATCTTCGGGTCGCGCACCAGCGCCCCTTTGCCGTCTCGCGTCACATAGCGGATCGCCTGGGAGGAGCCGATCACCTGCTCGGGCGGAATGCCGTAGGTCTTCGCGGTCCAGGGCCGCATGAATTCGATCGTGCCGCCGGAGACGATGTAGGTCTTGAATCCGTTTGCACGCAGGAAGGCGAGCAGTTCCAGCTGCGGCTGATAGACCAGTTCCGTGAAGGGACGCTTGAACTTCGGGTGCTGCGCCTTCGCCAGCCAGTCACGGATGGTGCGGTCGTACTCTTCCACCGTCATGCCGCTGTTGGCAGTCATGATCAGCGCGGTGAGTTGCTTTTCATTGCGCATCAGGCCCTGCATGTCGTTGGCCATCAGCGCCTTGAAGGCGGGGTTGTTCTTCCATTCCGGGTGCTGGGGCGCCGCCGCCCTGACCTGGTCGAGCAGGAAGAAGAACTGGAAGTACAGCGGCTGCTCGCTCCACAGCGTGCCATCGTTGTCGAAGACGGCAACGCGCGCTTCTGGCGGGACAAAGGCGGGCGAGCCCGGCCGCGTGACATCGCTGACGAACTTGACGATCGACTGCCTGACCGGACCGTCGCGCCACGACGGCAAGGCCTCGGCGGCGCTGATTTCGGGCGCCGGCGCATAGGCGGACTGCCTGTCACCAGCGGCCGCAGGCGGCGTCGTGCAGCCAGTGAGGCTCGCGCCGGAGACGGTCAGCGCCAGCGCCAGGGCGGCCAGCGCCGGCCGTGGCAGCCACGCGCGGCGAGGCAGGGCAAGGGTGGGATGGTCCATGACGCGAGTTCCTGTCGTTGCTCGGATACGGTTGCGGAAGTCCCGGCAGCGCTACGGCTGCCGCGCCATCGCCACGGCTTGCTGCTGGCGCATTTCCGCCCAACGGCTGTCATCCATCACCAGCCGGAAGCCCAGGTGGGACATGCTGTTGTACGGGTCGGTCCCGCGCCGCGCGCTGGGCCGGTAGCTCAGGCAGTAGTCCTCGTTGCAGAGGAAGGAGCCGCCGCGCGTCACGCGCTTTGGCGCATCGACGGGTATGCCGGGCTCGCCCGGGTCCCAGGAGACGGCCGGGCCGGTCGGGTTCTCGACCAGGCGATTCGCGCTGGCCTCGCGCCGGAACTGGTCGGCGCGATACCAGTCGGCCACCCATTGCCAGGCGTTGCCGGTCATGTCGGCCAGGCCATAACCATTGGGCGGGAAGGTGCCGACCGGGCTGGTGCCCAGCGCGCCGCCAGCCTTGGGGCTGACAACCGGGAACGGCTGGTTCTGCTGGCCCTGCCAGACATTGGCCATCTGCTTGCCCTCAGGCGTGAATTGCTCGCCCCAGGCATAGGTGGCCTGCTCCAGGCCGCCGCGGGCGGCGAACTCCCATTCGGCTTCAGTCGGCAGGCGCTTGCCGGCCCATTTGGCGTAGGCTTCGGCATCCTCATAGGAGACCTGCACCACCGGGTGGTCGTCCTTGCCTTCGATCGAGGTGCCCGGGCCGCCCGGATGGCGCCAGTCCGCGCCCGGGACATAGCGCCACCAGCGCGAGTAATCCCGCAACGGCACGGGACGCGGCGTCCCGACGAACACCATGCCACCCGCAACCATGGCGCTGGCGGGCGGCCTGGGCGTGCCCGGGGGCAGCTGGACTCTCAGGGTTTCCCACTCGGGCGGCTTCTCGGCGGTGCTCACGTAGCCAGTGGCTTCGACGAACTTGCGGAATTCCGCATTGGTGACGTGGTGCTGGTCCATCCAGAAGGCGTGTACACGCACCTTGTGTGCCGGCTTCTCGTTGGCCTGGGCCATCTTGCTGTCGCTGCCCATCAGGAATTCGCCGCCGGGCACGCGCACCATGCCAGCGGGTCCGCGCTTGCCATCGCCGATGACGATGGCGGGCGCCGTTGGCGTCCGCCCCTGCATGTACCAGTAGCTGGCGCCGAGGCCTGCTGCGACCCCGAGACCCAGCAGCACCAGGATCAGTGCCTTCTGCCCGCTGCGCCGTCCCGCGGCAAGCGCAACTGAGCCGGAACGCCCCGCGCCCGCGCCGGGATTGCTGCCTTTACGTCGTCCGCTCATTCACTCCGCCTCTTTGTATACAAGAATCATGCTGACTCAGCGCAAACCATGATCTCAGATGGCTACGGCTATCAGAAGTCAGCTTTTTCTCGTTCGGAGGCCAAGTGAATTAAGTTTTTCTTGCGCGCACTGCCACTGGCGCCCTGCTCATCGCTCGCTATCTGCCCTTGGCACCATCTTCGTCAGGGCCGCCGGATCTTCCTCACCCTCATTGAGGATGCCGTAGTCCGCCGGAAACAGCGCTGCCAGCGGTGGCGGATACTGAAAGGCGTGCAGCGGCTCCAGGTTTTCGCCAGCGTCGATCACGAACACCTCGATCAAGCGGCTGCGGCCGCCGTTCTCCTGGCCGGCCACATAGTAGTGAACGCGGTTTTGCCAGACGAAGTGCCCGCCGAAGTAAGGCCTGGAGACATCCGGCAGCCCGGCCAGATGCGTTTCGCAGAGCAGCACCGCTTCGCGCAGGTAGTTCCGGCTGGCCGTCTCATCGGGGGCAGACAGCCTGGCGATCATGCCCCTCCTGTCCTTGATCTTCTTGGCTGCCATAGCGTAGCGAGCAGGTTGAGCGCGTGGGCGCCAGGACACCCTACCGGCACATGGAGCGGTTCCGGCAACTCAGTGCCATGCGCTCCCCACCTGGATATAGAAGGCGTTCTGGCCCTTGCTGTGGGCCACGTCAAGACCGATCGAGACACCGAGCTTGCGCGCAATCATGTAGCGAAAGCCCGCACCGACGCTGTAGACGGTCGAGGCATCGGAAAAATCATGCCAGCGCCCGTATGCCTTGCCGACACCGGTGAAGCCCAGCAGCGACCAGCGCGGCGTCACGTCCCAACGCAGCTCCATTTCAGCCGCCAGCGCATTGCGGTCCTGGTAGCGCCCCTTCTGCACCCCGCGCAAGTCCACGAACGGCTGCGCGTAGAACGGCACGTCGCCGGTGGAAAAGCGCGTATCGGCGCGCAGCCCCAGGATCACGGTGCGCGCCAGCGGCAGCCAGGTGAAGCCGCGCGCGTTGTACATATTGAATGACTGCGTGCTGCCAAAGCCGCCGCGCGCAAACTGCGCCTCCAGCTCGGCATAGCTGCCGCGGCTGGGATAGAAGATGTTGTCGCGCGAGTCGTAGTCCACCACCAGCCCGGCCTTGCCGATGCGCTGGGTCTTGTCGAAGCTGCCGAGTTCACCCGCATCGCCAACCTTGAAGGTCGCGGTCGAATCGAAATACACGTAGCGCGGCCCCACGTACCAACGCGTATCGGCAACCCGCACGAGCAGTTGTTGCACCAATGCCACGCCTCTGAGTTCGTAGGCACGGGGCTGGTTCAGCAAGCCGAAGTAGTCCAGGTTTGCATTGACCTTGGCGATGCCCCCAAGATAACGGTAGCGGTCGCCGTCCCAGGTGTGGAAGTGCGCCACGCCGGCGCCCCAGGTGCCGTTTTCCGTATACGCACCGCCGATGGCAGTAATGTTCGGCGGTGCGGGCCCCTTTCCACTGGCCTTGGCGCTGGCCGCCGCATCCGCCATGGATTCGGAGAAAAACATCAGCCCCAGCCCGCCGCCGTAGCCAACGGCTGGTTCCGTGATAACGACCGGCACCGGCAGCGCGCCCTTGTGATTGAGCAGGAAGTCGCTCATGTCCAGCTTGCCGTCCTCAGGATCGAAGAACGACAGCGGTTTCTTTTCAGCCGGCGCTTCAGCCTGGCCGAAGGCGGCGCCGCACCAGAGCAAGGCCAGTGCGCCTAGCAGCGATGCAATGCGCTGGCTTGCCTGGGAGCGGGTCATCAGCAAGTTATGAAAGGTCCCTGTTTATGGCTACAGCGGGAACTGGATATTCAAGCCCATGAACACCTGGAATTTGGGCACCCCGACTCCCTCGTGCCCCACCGTCCATTGCGGCTCGGCAAACAGGTTGTAGGTTTCCTTGCCGATTTTCCAGATCTTGCCCGCGCCGATACCGAGGGGGATGTAATAATTCCCACGCTTGAGGTCGAAATTCCAGGTCGCGCTGCTGCGCAGGTACCAGCCTTGCGGCAGGTTATAGATCACGAACGGCTGCGCGGTCAGGTTATCCTGGGTAGGCCGGTCGCTTTCCCCGGCAAAGGAATGCTGCCAGGTCACGAGCCCGCCGATCATGCCCCATTTCTGCGGGGAGATTGCCACGCCAGCCAGGCCGGCTTGCCATTTCCCGGTGCCGGTCTGGTCGCGCGATGCCGTCGGGATGGTCAGCTGGGGCCCGATGCCCCATTCCACCCCCATCCCCTTGAGCAGGACCAGGTTGAACAGGTTCAGGTCGCCCAGCCCGGTCTTGCTGCCGTCCGGCGCCACGTTCGGCGTGGTCACGACCGGCATCGTAAACCGGACGATCTGCGGCAACCCGAACAGCTTGTGTGGAATGGTGCCGCGCAACAAGACGCTGTTGCCGTCCTCGTCGCCGAGTCCGTAATAGCGCCCCACATACTGGTCCTGCAGATTCAGGGTAATAGTCGGGCTAAGCGGATTGTTTGACGAATTCATGTCCTC
Organism: Cupriavidus sp. FW306-1B-F12B; assembly: GCF_058781795.1. Lineage (NCBI taxonomy): Bacteria > Pseudomonadati > Pseudomonadota > Betaproteobacteria > Burkholderiales > Burkholderiaceae > Cupriavidus > Cupriavidus sp. FW306-1B-F12B. Next base: position 15,785 of record NZ_JBYSXC010000023.1, on the reverse strand, counting down.
TGTCGATGGCCCGGCCGCACTGGCAAGCAGCGGCAAGATCACCGCAACGCTACCCGCAGCTAGCCGTAGTTTCTGCATGACTGAATTCATTTCGAAAGGCCGCCCTGAACGAAATTGGTAACACCCGCCATTGAATATGGCGTTTCCATCATCGCAGAGCGTCTCAGGGCTTGTGAAGTAAATATTTACGATGCCGTGATGAAGATTTTCATCGGTTTGCGCGCTGGCAGTGACGGCGGTCTTTGCTGGTAGTATGCAATTTCGCAAAAATATAAGGGTTGGGCATTGCCTTACCGTGTGATTTCACTGTAGCTGGCGCTGGCAGGCATGCGCCAGGGTCCGGCATTCCGGCAAGCGCCGGGCCGGCCTTGCACTTCATATTCCGTGAATATGTCAAAGACCATCGCAAACCGGCTCGCCGTTGCTGCCCCCTTCCTCTTTGCCTGTGCAGGTGCGCACGCGACTGAAGGCGCCCTGGGGCGACCCGTGACCGGCACCAGCGTGCTTCCCAATGTAGGGGTCGTGTCGCCGGAGCCGGCGCTGATCGTAAACGTCGGCGAGATCTACCTGGATGGCTCGATCAGCGGCAGCCGCAGCGTGCCCATCGCGGGCAAGGCAGCGCTGGGCGTGGACGGCAAAGTCGCGTTCACCCTGGCAACGGTGATGAAAGTCTGGGACACCGACACCGGCCCCTGGAACTTTGCCTCCAGCTTCACGCTGCCCTATGTCTGGACCAAGGTGACCGCCAACCTCAGCGTGGGCGGGCTGGGGGGCAAGACGCAGGACACCGCATCGAACCTGTTCGACATTACCTTCGCACCGATCATCGCGGGCTACCATTTCTCGAAGACCGAGCACGTGGCGCTGAGCCTGAACGTGTGGGCGCCGACCGGCAAGTACGACCCCAACGCCCTGGCCAACCCCAGCCTGAACAACTGGACCTTCATTCCGCAGGTGGCCTACACCAAGCTGTTTCCCGAACAAGGGCTTGAGTTCGATGCCGTGGCCGGGATCCAGTTCTACACCCGCAACAACGCCACCGATTACCAGAACGCGCCGCTGTTCACGCTCGACACCATGCTGCTCAAGCGCTTTGCCAACGGTGCCGGCCTCGGGCTGATCGCGGGCACGACGCAGCAGCTCGGCGACGACAGCGGCCCGCTCGCCGACCGCCTGAACGGCTTCCGCGGACATGACTGGGCGGTGGGCCCGATCGTCACCTACGACACCAAGATCGGCGCCAAGAGTCTGCTCTCGCTTGGCCTGCGCTGGGTGCCGACCGTCGCCAGCAAGAACCGCCTGAAGAGTACGAACACATTCATGGGGACGGCGACTATCGTGTTCTGAGGCCTGTGCGTTCCCCCGCGGCAAGGCAGAATGCATGCCATGCACCCCTTTGGGCAAGTTGAAGTACGCACGCAATAGTGCCTGCCTTGATCACGCGCAAGCCCTCAACCTTTTCAAGCCTGCAAACTGGCATCCATGACCTCAGTTCCCTCCCCTTCAACCGGTGCCACCGGCACCAATGCCTCAACCAGTCAGCCCTCCCCACCGCCAACTCGCCGCCGTCCGGCTCCGGTGCCGCGCGGCCGCTTCGCGTGGCTCACCGGCACGCTCAGCTGGACGCTGCTGAGCGGCAGCACGCTGTTCTGGTGCGCGCTGCTGTTCCCGCTCGCGCTGCTCAAGCTGGTGCTGCCGTTTGCCGCCGTCAGGCGGCGCATCGATCCGATGCTCAACGGCATCGCCACCGCCTGGATCTCCGGCAACACCGGCTGGTTCGCGTGGATCCAGCGTGAGCCGTGGGACGTCCAGGGCAATGAGGGACTGCGCTATGCCGACTGGTACCTGGTCAACTGCAACCACCAGTCGTGGGCCGATATCTTCGTGCTGCAGCGCTCGCTGAACCGGCGCATCCCGCTGCTGAAGTTTTTCCTGAAGCAGCAGCTGATCTATGTGCCGGTGATCGGGCTGGCGTGGTGGGCGCTGGACTTTCCGTTCATGAAGCGCCACGGCAAGGCGCAGCTGCGGCGCAATCCGGCGTTGCGGCGCCAGGACCAGGAAACGGCCAAGCGCGCCTGCGCGAAGTTTTCGCTGGTGCCGACCAGCGTGATGGTATTTGCCGAAGGGACCCGCTTCACCGAGGCCAAGCGCGCGGCCCAGGACTCACCGTACCGCCATCTGCTCAAGCCCAAGGCCGGCGGGCTGGCGGTGGCGCTGAATGCGATGGGCAACAAGTTCCGCTCCCTGCTCGACGTCACCATCGTGTACCCGGAAGGCGCGCCAGGCTTCTGGGACCTGGCCTGCGGACGCGCCGGCCCGGTGCTGGTGCGCATGCGGCAGTTGCCGGTGCCGCCGGCCTTCTGCGAGGCCGACTACGGCAGCGACAAGGCCTTCCGCACGGAATTCCACAACTGGCTGGCACGCCAGTGGGAAGCCAAGGACGCCGAGATCGATGCGCTGACGCCGCCGCGCGAAGGCTGAAGCCCTGCTACCCGGGCAGCCGCTCGACTGCCCGCTTCCCCTGTCCCACCGCCGCGGTCAGCGAAGGGCTGCCGGCATTGTCGCTGTTGGCGATGCTGATATTGCCCACGCCGGCCAGCCCTGGCCACACCGCGTCGGGCGCCACGTTCTCAGCGGCCAGGCTGTCGGGCATATAGCTGTAGCCATGCGCCCAGCGGTTGACGGTGATGCCGCGGATCACGTCCTTCGAAGCAAAGCCCTTGTGCCCGAGCATGCGGTCAAGCTGCGCGCGGATGTCGCGCTCCAGCGTGTCGAACGGCGTGCCCAGCAGCAAGGCGCGGCCCGCGCGGAAGCGGTCGCGCGCCTGCATGCCGCTGTCAGGCACGGTCGGCACATAGAGCATGTGCAGCACGGCCGGATCGGAGGGCTGCCTGCCCGCCGGCGGCTCCAGCCACAGGTCGGTATAGGCCATGGCCGGCGCGTGGATGCGGCGCGTGCGCAGCGCGGCGAACGCCTGCCAGTGGTCGAGCGCCACCTTGGTGTAGACCAGCGGCGCCTTGGCCTCGTTGTGCAGCACCTCTTTCTGCTTGGCCGGCAGCGACGGCAGCAGGTACGGGATCATCATGTTGTAGCCGGCCAGCACCACGTGGCGCGCCTCGACGCGATGCAGGTTGCCGCTGAACCCGTAGGTCACGCGCGTGATATTGCCGTCGGGCTCGACCGCGATCGCGGTGCTGTTCAGGCGCAGGCGCACCGGCTGCCCGTCGCGGTCCAGCCGGCTGTAGTCGAACGCGGCCGACACCACATCGGCCGGCCGGGCGATCGACGCCGCGCCCGGGATCAGGCTCTGCACCAGCAGCCGTGCCAGCGAGGCATTGCCATCCGGAAACCACAGGCGCGATGCCGGCGACTTGCCAAGCCGCGCATTGCCCGCCGGCGCGGGCATGTTGGCGCCGGCAGGCAGGCCGATGGCGATGGCGTCGGCAACCGAAATGCCATCGGCATCGAGCGCATAGGCATCGTTGCTGCGGCTGCGCAGGAAGCGCTGCCCGGCCAGGCCGATGCCGGCCTTGTCACGCAGGAAGCTGGCGTAACGCACGGAGCGCAGCGCTGCCGCGCGCTCGGTGCCGGACAGCGCCGGCAGGTAATCGGTGGTGCCGGCGGCCAGCCGCGCCAGCGCGGCGCGGTCCGCCACAGGCAAAGGCGTGTTGTCCAGGAAGCGCGACAGGGCAGCCGCATCCGGGGCACCGGCCTGCTGCCCGCTGCGGGAATCGATCAGCTCGCCGAACGGATCGCCAGCCACCCACTGGTCGCGCCCGAAATGCTCGGCATCGAAGAACACGGCGCGGCCCATGCCGAGCGCGGCATAGGGATCCGCAGGCACAGTGCCAGGCGGGCGCGTGGCATCGAGCCCGATCCCCGCCAGCAGTTCGCGCACCGCGGCGTCGCTGGCAGCGCCTGCCGGCATTTCTGCACTGCCGCCATAGGTCACCAGCCGCTTGCCGCGCACCGTGAACTCGTTGCGCTTGGCATGGCCGCCGAAGTCGTCGTGGTTGTCCAGGATCAGGATGCGCCGGTTGGCGCCGAAACGGCGCCGGTAGAACCACGCCGCCGCCAGCCCGCTCAGCCCGCCGCCGACCACCACCAAGTCGAAAGCCTCGCGCGCCAGCACGACCGGGTATTTCGCGCCCTCGCGCGCCAGGCTGTGCGCCAGCGTGTAGGTGCCGGCATGGTTGCCGCGCAGGCCGGTCAGCGCGGGCGGATACGCCACGCCTGCCCCGCCCTGCTGCGCGTGCAGCAACTGCACGGGCGCAAGGCCGGCGGCAATGGTCAGGGCGGTGCCGTTGAGGAAGTCTCTGCGCGTAATCGTCATCGGGTGCTCATCGGGATGCGTCGCCTGCCGCAGCCGGGTGCTGCGCGGCCAGCGCCTTGCGCCGTGCCGCCACGGCGGCTTCCGGCACCGGCGCCGCGCGGTTGCCCCAGCTGCCGCGGATAAAGGTCAGCACATTGGCCAGTTCCTGGTCGTCCAGCGTCCAGCCATAGCCGGGCATGTGGTAATCCGCCGGCGCGGTGCCCACGCGCGCGGTCACGGCGCCGTCGAGCAGCAGGTTCACCAGCGAGGCCGGGTCGGGATCGGCCACGGTGGGGTTGCCGGCCAGCGGCGGGAACACGCGGGCAAAGCCCTTGCCGTCGGCGCCATGGCAAGGCATGCAGAACACCGCGTACTGGCGCGCACCGGGCACATCGAAGCGGCCCTGCCGCAGTTGCTGCGCGGTGGCGGCATCGTGCCGGAACGGCTTGTCCTCGCCGCGCGCGCCGGGCAGGGATTTCAGGTAGGCGGCCACGGCATCGAGGTCGGGCGCGCTCATGTACTGGGTGGCGGTGGAGATCACCGTGGACATCGGCCCGAACGAGGTCGCGTGCCCGTTGCGCCCGGTGCGCAGGAACTCGGCGATATCCGCGCGCGACCACGCGCCCAGGCCGGTGACCTGGTCGCCGGTCAGGTTGGTGGCGGACCAGCCCTCCACGCTCGCCCCCGACAGGAAATGGCGGCTGCGCTCGTCCAGCCCCTTCTCGGCGAACAGGTTGCCGCGCGGCGTATGGCAGGCGCCGCAGTGCGCCACCGCCTGCACCAGGTAGGCACCGCGGTTCCAGGCTGCGCCGCGCGCGGGGTCGGTGCGGACCGGGTCGTCATCGACGAACAGGACGTTCCACACCGCCAGCAGGCTGCGCATGCTGAACGGCCAGCGCATCTGCGGCGCGGGATTGTGCTGGGTGACCGGCGCCACCTCGGCACGCAGGTAGGCGTACAGCGCCGCCACGTCCTCGGCGCGCATGCGCGCGTACGAGGGATACGGCATCGCCGGATAGAGCCGCTTGCCGTCGCGCGCCACGCCGTGGCGCAAGGCGCGGTCGAACTCGGCCAGGGTATAGGCGCCGATGCCGCTGCCGGTATCGGGCGTGATATTGGTCGAATGGATCGTGCCGACCGCCGTGCGGATCGGCAGGCCGCCGGCGAAAGGCTTGCCGCCTGCGCTGGTATGGCAGGCGGCGCAGTTGGCGATGCGCGCCAGGTAGCGGCCGCGTTCGATCTGTTGCGTGTCGGTGGCGGCCAGCGCCATGCCCATGGGCAGCAGCACCGCCAGCGTCAGGCTGGCCAGCTTGCGCAGCGCGCGGGATGTGGCGATATCAAGTCCTTGGGGCAAGAGAAGCATGGGGGCAGTCAGTTCACGCAGCCGACGCCGCCCAGTTTGCCGCCAGCACCAGGCACACCACCAGCCCCGCGGCCACGGCCACGCCGGTCAGGATCAGCGGCACCGGGCGCAAGGTGTCCAGGTCGCGCTGGTGCTCCTGCCCCTGGCGCAGGCCAAAGAAGCCCCACAGCACGGTCCGCAACAGCCTCAACGGGTTCATGGCATCTCCTTGCACAACGCCTTTGTGTACGAGATGCCGATTATGGGCTGTGCGCGCCATCCATAACAGCATCAGATACCAGGAAAATTTACGTATCAGTTTGCCTGGCGGGGAGATAATGCGCTGACCCGCCAAGCCCCCGCCAAGCCGCCATGAAACGCTACGAAGCCCTTGCCGAAACCCTGGCCGCCGATATCCGCAATGGCAGCCTGCCGCCGGGCACGCGCCTGCCGTCGATCCGCAAGACCGTGGCCCAGTATGGCGTCAGCCCCTCGACCGCGTTCCAGGCCTATTACCGGCTGGAAGAGCGCGGACTGGTGCGGGCGCGCGAGCGCTCCGGCTACTACGTGGCGGGACCGGCACGGCGCGAGCTGCCCCAGCCGCAGGCGCGGCCGTCGCGCCAGGTGTCAACGCAGGTGGACATCTCCAAGCTGGTGTTCGCCGTGCTGGAAGGCGCGCGCGACCGCGAGCTGGTGCAGTTCGGCTCGGCCTTTCCGTCGCCCGAGCTGTTCCCGTGGGAGCGGCTGGGCAAGTCGCTGGCGCGCGCCGGCCGCGCGCTCGACCCGTGGTACTCGGTCAACGACCTGCCGCCGGGCAATGCCGCGCTGCGCCGCCAGATCGCACTGCGCTACCTGGGCGCGGGCGCGCCGCAGCCGGCCGAGGACCTGGTCGTCACCAACGGTGCGCTCGAGGCGCTCAACCTGTGCCTGATGGCGGTGACGCAGCCGGGCGACGTGGTGGCAATCGAATCGCCCGGCTTCTATGCCTCGCTGCAGGCGCTGGAGCGGCTGCGGCTCAAGGCCGTGGAGATCCCGGTCGACCCCGCCGAAGGCATCGACCTGGGCGCGCTCGACACCGCACTGTCACGGCACCCGGTCAAGGCGTGCTGGTTCATGACGCAGTTCCAGAATCCGCTCGGCGCCAGCATGTCGGAAGACAAGAAGAAGGCGCTGGTGGCCTTGCTGGCGCGCCACCAGGTGCCGCTGATCGAGGACGATGTCTATGGCGAGCTCTACTTCGGCAACCGCTGCCCGCTGCCGGCCAAGGCCTTCGACACGCAGGGGCTGGTGATGCACTGCAGCTCGTTCTCGAAGACGCTGGCGCCGGGCTTCCGCATCGGCTGGGTGGCGCCGGGCCGCTTTGGCGAGGCCATCCAGCGGCTCAAGCTGATGACCACGCTGTCGGCCGGCGTGCCCACGCAGGTGGCGCTGGCCGAATACCTGCAGCACGGCGGCTACGACAAGCACCTGCGCAAGCTGCGCCACATGCTGGAGACGCAGCAGGGCCGCATGATCGATGCCATCGGCCAGCATTTCCCGGAAGACGTGTGCGTGTCACGGCCGGAGGGCGGGTATTTCCTGTGGGTCGAGTTTGCGCCGGGCTTCGATGCGCTGGCGCTGCACCATGCCGCGCTCGACGCCGGCATCGGCATTGCGCCGGGTCCGATCTTCTCCGCGCGGCAGGGCTACCGCAACTGCATCCGGCTCAACTACGGGCACCTGTGGAGCGACGAGGCCGAGGCCGCCGTCGCCACCCTCGGGCGGCTGATCGCGCAGCAAGGCAGCTAGCGCGCATCGCGATGGCGGCGCAGCGCCCACTCCAGGGTTTCGAACGCGGCCTGCACCACCAGTGCCAGCACCGCTGCCGGGATCGCGCCCGCGAGCAGCAGCGTGGTGTCGTTGAGCGCCAGCCCGGTGGCAATGCGCTCGCCGAAACCACCGGCGCCGACAAAGGCCGCGATGGTCGCAGTGCCCACGCTGATGATGGCCGCGGTCTTGATGCCCGCCAGCAGCACCGGCAAGGCCAGCGGCAGCTCCACGTAGCGCAGCACCTGCCCGCCGCGCAGCCCGAGCGCACGCGCCGCGTCGCGCATACCCTGCGGCACCTGTTCCAGCCCGGTCGCGGTATTGCGCACGATCGGCAGCAAGGCATAGAGAAACAGCGCCACCATGGCCGGCCAGACGCCGATGCGGCCCAGCAGCGGAATCAGCATCGCCAACAGCGCCAGCGACGGCACCGTCTGCAGCACGCTGACCACGCCAAGCACCGCCTGTCCGGTGCGGCGCCGCCGCGCCGCCAGCATCCCCAGCGGCACGCCGACCAGCGTGGCGGCACCGACCGCCCCCGCCACCAGGCCGACATGGCGCCGCGCCAGGCGCGTGGTGTCGGGCCCGAACAGCGCGGCAAACAGCCGGCCGCGCGGCCCGGCACCGTCATGCGCTGCCTTTTGCCCCGCAGTGCCGGCCAGGAACGCGCGCGCGATCGCGTCGAATGACTGGCCATCGATCTCCGCCGCCGCATTCATGGCGATCATGTCGTCGGCGCTGACGCGCCCGGCCAGCCGCTCCAATGCCTGCCAGGCCTGCGGGAAGCGCTGCGGAACGTCGAGGCGGTAGACCACTACCGCGTCGTAGCGCGGGAAGTAATGCCGGTCGTCCTCCAGCACGCGCAGCTTGTACTTGCGGATCTTGGCGTCGGTGGAATAGATGTCGATGGCATCGACCTGTCCCGCGGCCAAGGCCTCGTAGGCGACGCCGTGATCCAGCCCGAGCGGGCGTTGCGGCAGCCCATAGCGGCTGGCCAGCCCCGGCCAGCCGTCGGCGCGCCCCAGGAACTCGTGGGACAGGCCGAGCCTGAACTGCGGCTGCGCGGCGAGGTCGCTCAGCCGGCGCAGCGCGCCGGCGCGGGCATCGGACACAGCCAGCGCGTAGGTGTTCTCGAAACCAAGCGGAATTGCCGCGCCCAGCCCCATCGGCGCCAGTGCCCGCTGGATGGCATCGAGGCCGGCCCCGGGGGGCAGCTTGAGGATTTCGGCGGCGAGCGTGCCGGTGTAGTCGGGATAGAGGTCGATGCTGCCGGCCTTCAGCGCCTCGAAGACGATCGCGGTATTGCCCAGCCCTGGCTGGTGCTGCGCGGCGCCGGGCGGCCCCGCGGCCTGGGTCAGCAGTTCGCCAAGGATGTACGACTCGGTGAAGCGCTTGGAGCCGATGCGCAGCGGATCTGCCGCGCGCGCCGGCATCGCGCCCGCGAGTGCGGCAGCCAGCACCCACGCCACTGCCCGCCACAGCGCGCGCCCTGTTCTCCCAATCTCCCGACTGCCGTGGATCCAAGCCAAAACGTCTGTCCCGATATGGGGCCGGTGTGCGCCCGGCATCGCTACATCATAGCTGCCGCATGTCCTTATCCCGAAATTGTATTTGCCATTTGCATGATGAAGGCGTCAGAATCCGGATTACACATACATTAATCCCGAGACCCGGCCCGCCATGGAAATCCGGCAACTGGAAGCCTTCGCCGCAGTCGTCACCACCGGCAGCGTCACCGCCGCCGGGCGCCTGCTCGGCCGCTCGCAGCCGGCCATCACGCGGCTGATCCAGGAGCTGGAGGCCGAGCTGGGCTTTGCCCTGTTCACCCGCAGCGGCCCGCGCGTCAGCCCGACCGAGCAAGGCTTCCTGCTCTATGACGAAGTCGAGCAGACGCTGGCCGGCATGCAGCAGATCCGCACCCGCGCCGCGGCGCTGGCGCGCGGCGATGGCCGGCCCCTGCGCATTGCCGCGACCCCAGCGCTGGCGGCCGGCCTGCTGCCGCCGGCGCTGGCGCTGGCCTTTGAGCGCGGGCTGTGCGCGCCGGAACGTGTCGCGGTGCAGAGTGTGTCGCCCGAACAGGTGGTGCACGCGGTGCTGACCGGCGCCGCCGACATCGGCCTGAACAGCCTGCCGCTGGAACACCGCGGCGTGACCGTGCACTGGATCGGCCAGTCCGCATGCGTCGCAGCCGTGCGTGCTGACGACACACTGGCCGCGCAGCCTGCGATCGCGCTGCAGGACTGCCGCCGGCGCCGCATCGTCACCATGCAGAACCCGTACCGGCTGCGCCGCCGCGTCGACCGGGCCCTGGCTGGCGCCGGCGTGCCCAAAGCGGGCGTGATCGACACCAACACCTCGATCAGCGCGCTGACCCTGGTGCGCGCCGGGCTGGGCATCGCCGTGCTGGAGCCGGTGACCGCCCGCGGCCTGCCGCTGGCCGATATCGCCGTGCGGCCCATCGATGCCGATATCCCTTTCTACTTCGGCGTGATCACGCCACAGGCCCGCCCGGCCAGCACGGCGGTGCTGGGGCTGGTGCAGGCCGTGGCCGACGCCGCCGCCGCGCTGTTGCCCGACCTGGTGCGGCGCGATCCCGCCGAACACGGCGCGCTGCTGCAATCGCTCTATGGCAATGCCAGCGACGACGCTGACACGCTCACGCAAGATGCCGGACTTCCAAGCCATGACTGACCTATCCGCTCCCGCCCTTATCCCCGCCGCCGGCCTGGCCGCGCTTGAAGCGCGCCTGCGCCGGGACCTGTCCTGGCTGGACCTGCCCGCCAAGGCCTGGACCATGCCGCGCAGCCACGATGGCCAGGACGTGCTCGACGCCGCCGTCATCGGCGGCGGCATGGCGGGACTCGCAGCCTGCGCCACGCTGACGCACCTGGGCATCCGCGTGCGCGCCTTTGACCGCGCCCCGGCGGGCTTCGAAGGCCCGTGGGCCACCACCGCGCGCATGGAGACGCTGCGCTCGCCCAAGCAGCTGACCGGCCCCGCGCTGGGCCTGCCGGCCCTGACCTTCCGCGCCTGGTTCGAGGCGCAGTTCGGCGAGGCCGCCTGGCAAACGCTGGACAAGATCCCGCGCCTGCAATGGATGGACTACCTGCGCTGGTACCGAGAGGTGCTGGCGCTGGATATCCGCAACCAGCACCAGGTCGATGCCATCGTGCCGCGCGCGGACGGCCTGGTGGCGCTGTCGATGCAGACCCCGGACGGCCCGCACACCGTGCTGGCGCGCCGCGTGGTGCTGGCCACCGGCCGTGACGGCCTGGGCGGTGCCTACGTGCCGCCGGTCGCGGACACGCTGCCGCGCCACCTGTGGGCGCATTCTTCGGACGAGATGGACTACGCCAAGCTGCGCGGCAAGCGCGTGGGCGTGGTCGGCGCAGGCGCCTCGGGCATGGACAGCGCCGCGACCGCGCTGGAGGCGGGCGCCGCCAGCGTCGAAATGCTGATCCGCCGCCCGGACATTCCGCGCGTCAACAAGAGCAAGGGCGCCGGCAATCCGGGCCTGACTTTCGGCCACTACGGGCTGTCCGATGCCTGGAAATGGCGGCTGCGCCATTACATCAACACCCAGCAGGTGCCGCCGCCGCGCGGCAGCACGCTGCGCGTGTCGCGCCATGCCAATGCCTTCTTCAACCTGGGCGCAGCGCTGGAAGCGATCGAGGCGCAAGGCGATGTCCTGTACGTGCAGACACCGCAGGGCACGTTCGAGCTGGACTTCCTGATCTTCTCGACGGGCTTTCGCATCGCGCTGGAAACACGGCCGGAGTTCGCCGCCTTCGCCCCGCATATCCGCTTCTGGCGCGACCGCCATGCGCCGCCCGCGGGCCAGGAAGACCGCGAGTTGTCCGATTCTCCCGATCTCGGCGCAGCCTTCGAATTCCAGGAGAAGACGCCCGGCGCCTGCCCCGGCGTCACGCGCATCCACTGCTTCTGCTATCCGGCGGCGCTGTCGCATGGCACCGTGTCCGGCGACATCCCGGCGATCAGCGACGGCGCACGCCGGCTCGGCCAGGGCATTGCCGCGCTGCTGTACCAGGAAGACGTTGAGCTGCACTACGCCGCGCTGCAGGCCTATGCCGAACCCGAAGTCTTCGGCGACGAATGGGTGCCGGCCCCGCCGCCGGCGCTGCGCACCGCCAAGGCCTGAATCCCACCCGACCTGAACCTAGAGAGTCCGATGACCCAGCCCCCGACTTCCACGGTCGACCTGATCGACCAGCTCACCGGCCTCGCGCCGGGTAGCGCCACGCACGCGCTGCGCCACCAGCGCAACAAGGTCGTGGCCGCCACGCAAGGCAGCTACGACGCCCTGTTCGACCCCGCCCTGCCTGGCCTGTCGCTGGCAGAGCGCCTGCTGGTTGCGCTGTACGCGGCACGCCTGACGCCGTCGACGGCACTGGCCGCACACTATCGCGCGCGCCTTGAGCAAGCCGGCGCAGATGCCAGCCAGGTCCGCGCCGCGGCCGAAGGCCAGCCGGAGGATATTGCCGACACGCGCCTGCGCGCCATGCTGGAGTTCACCCGCAAGCTGATCGAAAAGCCCGTTGAGGGCGACAAGGCCGCGCTGCAGGCCCTGCCCGCCGCCGGCCTGAGCACCCCGGCAGTGGTCACGCTGGCGCAACTGGTCGCCTTCCTGTCGTACCAGGTCCGGCTGGTGGCCGGCCTGGATGCGCTGAAAGCACTGAACGACAACGCCGCAGGAGCCCAGGCATGAGCGAGATCATCAAATCCCACGGCTTCACTAATGAAGTCCTCGACTGGAAGGCCTGGCTGGACGTGGTCGAACTCGACCAGGCCACGCCCGAGCAGGTCGCCGTACTCGAAGAGAGCCATCCCAAGGCCAAGGTCCAGGATTACTACCGCTTCCTGGTGCACCAGCCCGAAATCCTGCGCCAGCGCTCCACCGCCTTCAACGCCATCATGTACGCCCCCGGCGGCATGCCGCGCGCCGAACGCGAGTTCTCCACCACGGTGGTGTCGCGCATCAATGGCTGCGTCTACTGCGCATCGGTCCATGCGCAGCGCTTCGAACAACTGGCCAAGCGCAACGACGTGATCCGCCAGGTGTTCGACGATCCCCATACCGCCGGCACGACTGCGCGCGAGCGGGCAATCGCGAAGTTCTCGATCGAACTGACCGAGCGGCCCGCCGAAGTCACTGCCGACCAACTCAAGCCGTTGCGGGAAGCGGGCGTCACGGATGCGGAAATCCTGGACCTGATCCACTCGATCGCCATCTTTGCCTGGGCGAACCGGCTGATGCTGAACCTGGGCGAGCCGGTGTTTCCGGAGCAATCCGGGGAGTAAGCCGTCAGGCGCCAGCCGCAATGCGCGCGGGCGCTCAGCCCGCACCGTGATGCACCGCCAGCCAGACACTGGGCTGGCTGGCATCGGTCCACGCCACCCGGTGGCGGCAGTGGGCCGGAAGGTGCAGCCAGTCACCCGGCTTCATGGGATGCTGGCCGGACTGGCCTTCGATCTCGATGGCGGCGCTGCCGCTGACCAGCAGCACCCACTCCGCCTCTGCACTGTCGTACCAGAAGCCCTCAGGACTGGCCTGCCCGTTGGAGACGATGCGCTCGATCCGCAGCCCGGGCCGTTCCAGCAGCGGCTGGAAGAGTTCCTGGGCCGCGCCGGCCGGGACGTCCGCCAGCAGGTTTCCGTGTTCAGGCTGCATGCTGCCTCCGGGAAGTCGTGGTTGCCGAACCCGTCAGTTGCCCGGCCCCGGCGCCAGTACGTCGCGCGCGCCGTTGCGGCCCATCGGCGACACCAATCCGGCTACCTCCATCTGCTCGATCAGGCGTGCCGCGCGGTTGTAGCCGATGCGCAACTGGCGCTGCACGGCGGAGATCGATGCACGGCGGCTGGTCAGCACAAAGCTGGCGGCTTCGTCGTAGAGCGGGTCGGCCTCGCCCTCGCCGCCGCCGTCACCGAACAGGTCGGTGCTGCCGGCCTCGGCCGGGTCGCCGGCGAGGATGGTTTCATCGTAGTCCGGTTCGCCGAATTGCTTCCAGTGCTCCACCACGCGGTGCACTTCGTCGTCGGCAACAAAGGCGCCATGCACGCGCTGCGGGTAGCCGGTGCCGGGCGGCAGGAACAGCATGTCGCCCTGGCCGAGCAGGCTCTCGGCGCCCATCTGGTCGAGGATGGTGCGCGAATCGATCTTGGACGAGACCTGGAACGCCACGCGCGTCGGGATATTGGCCTTGATCAGGCCGGTGATCACGTCCACCGAGGGGCGCTGCGTGGCCAGGATCAGGTGGATGCCGGCGGCGCGCGCCTTCTGTGCCAGGCGCGCGATCAGTTCTTCGATCTTCTTGCCGGCGACCATCATCAGGTCGGCCAGTTCGTCGATCACCACCACGATCATCGGCAGGCGCGACAGTGGCTCGGGCGCGTCCGGCGTCAGCGAGAACGGGTTCGGCACTTTGCGCTCGGCGGCCTCCGCGGCGCGGATCTTCTGGTTGTAGCCGGCCAGGTTGCGCACGCCCAGCGCGGACATCAGCTTGTAGCGCTTTTCCATCTCGCCGACGCACCAGTTGAGCGCGTGCGCGGCCTGCTTCATGTCGGTGACCACCGGCGCCAGCAGGTGGGGGATGCCTTCGTAGACCGATAGCTCCAGCATCTTGGGGTCGATCATGATCATGCGCACGTCTTCGGGCGTGGCCTTGTACAGCATCGACAGGATCATGGCGTTGACCGCCACCGACTTGCCCGAGCCGGTGGTGCCGGCCACCAGCAGGTGCGGCGCGCGGGCCAGGTCGGTCACCACCGGATTGCCGGTGATGTCCTTGCCCATGGCCAGCACCAGCCGCGAATGGTGGGCCTGGAACGAGGCCGCGTTGACGATCTCCGACAGCCGGATCATCTGCCGGCGCGCATTGGGCAGCTCCAGCCCCATGCAGGTCTTGCCGGGAATGGTCTCGACCACGCGGATCGAGGTCACGCCCAGCGCGCGCGCCAGGTCCTTCATCAGCCCGACCACCTGGGCGCCGCGCACGCCCATGGCGGGCTCGACCTCGAAGCGGGTGATCACCGGGCCGGCACCGGCGCCGACCACGGCCACTGGCACCTTGAACTCGGCCAGCCGCTGGGCGATCAGCTCGCCGGTTTCGCGCAGGCGCTCTTCCGATACCTGTTCGGCGCTGTCGACGCCGGTCTCCAGCAGTTCGGCCGGTGGCAGGCGGTAGTCGACGACGGGGCGCGGAGGCGGCGGCGCGACCGGCACCGGCACGGGCGCAGGCTGGGCGGCAGCGAGCGGCACGGTGCGGCCGACCACGGCGGGCAGCACGATGCGCGGCTTGGCGGCCGGGGTCGGCGCCTGGTTCAGTGCAGGTGTCTCAGCAGGCTCAGGGACCTCCGGGGCTTCCGTCGCTTCAGGCGCTTCTGCTGTTCCAGCAGGCTCGGCCGCATCCGCTTCCGCGTCCTCGGCGATCAGGCCATTGCCGTCCATCAATCCGCCGGGTTCGTTGTCCTCCGCGGGTGCCGGGATGCTGGCATCGAGAGCGCTGCCCTCTTCCATCGCGGAGCTTGCCACGGCCTGGGCTACGGCCTCGGCACCGGTGACATCCAGTTCGGGCTCGGCAGCTGCCAGCGCTTCGGATTCCCCAATGACAACGGCGTGATCTCCGCTCTCGGCCTCGGCCTCGGCTTCGGCTTCGGCTTCGGCTTCGGCTTCGGCTTCGGCTTCGGCTTCGGCTTCGGCTTCGGCTTCGGCTTCGGCTTCGGCTTCGGCTTCGGCTTCGGCTTCGTGGCAGGGTGACGGTAGCCAATGCGTGCGGTTCCGCGTCGACGGCAATGTCCGGCGCCACGTCCGGCACAGCCGCGTCCGGTTGTTGCGGTTCCGGCACAGCCGCTTGCGCTACCACTGGCTTGCCTGCCAGCGCCTGCAACTCGGCCAGCAGGTCGAGGGCTTCCTGCCGGATCGCGGCAAGCGTGGCTTCGTCGGCTTCGGCCGGCACGGAATCCGGCGCGATGTCGCCAACTATATCGGTGTCTGCAGACACCGGTTCCATGACAGATGCGTCAGGCGCTGCCACTGCCTCGGGTTCCGCGCTGGCAACCGGCTGCGCGGGAGCGGCCACGGCTTGCGTGGCACCAGTGAGGGCCGGCGCTACGGCGGCGGCTTCGGCCGGCACTGATACGGCGGCAGGTACCGTGACGGAAGCAGTGGCCGAGGCGACGCCCTTGCCGGAAGCCTCGGGCAGCGTCGTAATCGCCGAACGCACCAGCGGCTGCGGCTGGCGGAACGGGCTGCTGACGACCGTGCCGCGCAGGGGCTGCGCCGGGCGCGGCGCCGGAGCCGGTGAAGGG